>CAZWHZ010000157.1:0-1691 GCA_964633745.1 uncultured Acidimicrobiia bacterium | reverse complement strand
ACACCAGCAGGCTACCCATGGACCGCCGGCGCTCGGCCCGTCCTGCTCGCAAAGTTGCCGCTGAACGGCCCCCGCCTAGCCGGCGGCCATGTGACGGAGCACCGTGTGGAGGATGCCTCCGTTGCGGTAGTACTCGACCTCGATCGGAGTGTCGACGCGTGCCGTCGCCGTGAAGCGAGTGACCGTCCCGTCACCCGCCGTCGCGGTCACCTCGACCTTCTGCATCGGCTGCAGCGTGTCGTCGATGGCGATGTCGAACGCCTCCGTTCCGTCGAGCCCGAGGGTCTCGGCGTTCTCTCCCGGAGCAAACTCGAGGGGCAGGACACCCATGCCGACCAGGTTCGACCGGTGGATCCGCTCGTAGCTCTCGGCGATGACGGCCTTCACGCCCAGCAGGAACGTGCCCTTGGCCGCCCAGTCCCGGGAGCTGCCCATGCCGTAGTCCTTGCCTGCGAGCACGACCAGTGGGATCCCAGCCTCCTTGTAGTGGAGACTCGCCTCGTAGACCGTTGTCACCGAACCGTCCAGAAGGTCGGTTGTGAACCCGCCCTCCGTGCCGGGCGCGAGCTGGTTGCGGACACGGATGTTGGCGAACGTGCCTCTGGTCATCACCCGGTCGTTACCCCGGCGTGACCCGTAGCTGTTGAACATGGCTCGTTCGACGCCATGGTCGGTCAGGTAGATGCCGGCAGGGGAGTCGGGACCTATCGCTCCGGCAGGGCTGATGTGGTCGGTGGTCACCGACTCACCCAGCTTGGCGAGCGCACGCGCTCCGGTGATCGGTTCGATCGGGCGGACCGTTTGGGTGAGTCCTTGGAAGAAGGGCGGCTCCTGAATGTAGGTGCTGTCGTCCTGCCAGTCGTAGAGGGCGCCGCCCGACGTCTCGATCGCCCGCCACTGTGCAGGGCCTTCGAAAACGTTGGCGTACTCTTTCTCGAACTCGTCGCGATGGACGTGAGCTGCGACGATCTCGTCGATCTCGGACTGGGTCGGCCAAATGTCCCGCAGGTACACGTCGGCACCATCCTGGTCCGTGCCGATCGGATCGGTGGTCAGGTCGATATCGACCGTCCCGGCGAGCGCATAGGCGACCACCAGCGGCGGAGACGCCAGGTAGTTCGCTCGCACATCCGGAGAGATCCTTCCCTCGAAGTTCCGGTTTCCGGACAGCACCGATGTCGCGACCAGATCCGACCGCTGGATCGCATCGTGGATCGGGTCCGGGAGTGGTCCCGAATTCCCGATACAGGTGGTGCACCCGTACCCGACCAGATAGAAACCGCACGCTTCCAGATCGGGAAGCAGCCCCGATTCGGTCAGGTAGTCGGTGACAACCTTCGACCCGGGCGCCAGCGATGTCTTGACCCATGGCTTGCGCTTCAGGCCCCGCGCCCTCGCCTTCCTGGCGACCAGACCGGCACCAACCATCACGCTCGGATTGGACGTGTTGGTGCACGACGTGACTGCTGCGATCACGACATCGCCATCGGCGAGGTCGAACGCTTGGCCTTCGGCGACGACCTGTGTCTTGACGAGCGTGTCACCGGGGCGGCCGAACGTCGAAGCGAGATCGGCCCGCCACTTCGACTGCATATCCGTCAACGCGATGCGGTCCTGGGGACGCTTCGGACCTGCCAGCGACGGAACGACCGTCGACATGTCGAGTTCGAGTGTCGAGACGTAGTCGGCGA
>CAZWHZ010000156.1:0-1752 GCA_964633745.1 uncultured Acidimicrobiia bacterium | reverse complement strand
ATGAGCGAACTGGGCAGCCATGGGCTCACTCCCTTGATCAACCCGAGCAGGGGCATCAGCAGAAGTGCGACGATGGACAGCAGCACCGTCGCGAGCGTCGATTTGGCCCGCGCGGAGATGGCAGCCACCACGGCGACAACGAACAGCAAGGACAGGATGCCGTACCCGATCCCGGCCAGCATCCCTGAGGTCGATGGACTACCGATCAGCACGACCGTCTCGTACCAGGCTGCGCCTGTTCCCGCGAGAAACGCCACGACGGAGGCCCCCACGGCCACCACGTACTTCGGCGTCAACAGACTCACCATTCCGGCGGTTCGGGTTCGGAGAAACGTGGCGATCTCCGGACTCATGAAGAACGCCCCGGCTGCGACCACCACCACGACCAGGATCCCCAGTTGCGCGGCGTTGCTCACATACTGAGCAATGGCGTCGTGCGGTGTCGGAGGTGGGGCGGTGAACTCGAACCCCTGTTGCTGTGCCGCCGCTCTGGCGAGGATCTCGTTCAGGTAGCGGGCGGTGATCGGACCGAGAAACCCGAAGAACAGATAGACCCCGAACAACGCGATCCATCGCTTCGTCCGCAACACCCGGAGCCACTCCAGTTTCCAGACGTTCACTTCGTCACCTCCAGGAACACCTGCTCCAGCGTGGCGGCCTCGGGTGCGATCGAGATCACTCTGGACTCGGCACCAGCCAGAACGGCGGGAAGGTGACGTTCCGCGTCGTCGAGCGAAGTGACCGACACAACCAGGGCTCCATCGCCGGCATCCGTCACCGCGCTCACCCACTGCTGAGCCTCGAGTGCAGCCACGGCTCTGTCTGCGGGCGGGCGGACACGCACCTTGTAGGCGGGGGCAGCGTGGTCGCTCAGAAGTTCCCCGATCGTCCCCTGAAACCGCAGGCTGCCTCGGTCGAGGATGCCAACCGTGTCGCAGACCTCTTGCACGTCCGAGAGGATGTGGCTCGAGAACACGACCGTAGCCTCACCCCGCATTCTCGCCACCAGGTCGAGGACCTCTCTCCGCCCGGCCGGGTCCAGAGCGGACGACGGCTCATCGAGCAGCAGGAGCCTCGGTTTGGCCACGACCGTCGCTGCGATTCCGAGCCGCTGCAACATGCCACGTGAGTACCCACCTACCTTCTGGTCCGAAACCTCGGCGAGGCCTGCCTGATCGAGCACCTCGTCCACCCTGGAAGAGGCAACCGACGGATCAACCATCGTTCGCGCGAGATCCACGACCTCACGCCCCGTGAGCCACTTGTCGAACTGCGGAGTGTCGGGCAGGGTGGCCCGCTCGTCCTTGGGGATCACAATCTCGATCGTCCCACTAGTTGGATGACGGAGACCCGAAAGGATTCCGAGCAGCGTCGTCTTGCCCGCCCCGTTGCGACCGACCATCCCGTAGATGGTCCCCTGCTCAACGCGTAGATCGACGCCGGCGAGCGCGGTCGTGGTGCCGTAGGTCTTGACGAGCTTGTGGGTTGCGACGATCAACTGTCACGCCCTATGAGGAGGTAGACGATGCCGCCCAACGGAACCGAGATGACGCAGATGATCGCCCACGCCCACTTCGGCAGGTATTTCACGCGCGTCCTCGCGATGTCGATCCAGCAGTAGACGACAAACGCCAGCGCAACGACGAGTACCGGTGCCAGAGCAGCCCACGGGATGGAGTCCATTTCGTCCTTTCGCCAATTACCGAAGTATAGGAAGTTCTCAGTCGACGGTTGTCGGTTATCGATAGGAAA
>CAZWHZ010000155.1:0-1789 GCA_964633745.1 uncultured Acidimicrobiia bacterium | reverse complement strand
CCTGCATCTTCGTCCATGCCCGGTGTACTCAAACGAGGTCCTGTGATGCTGCGAGTAAGTCAAAACAAGACGGCAGGTTACACCATGGTGGAACTCATGGTGATCGTCGTCTTGATCGGTATCGCGATGGCTGCCGTCATTCCGAATTTCGCCGGCAGCCTGCGCAGAACTCGCTCCGAGCGGGCCGCGGCCGAGCTTCAATCCGACGTGCGTTGGGCCATTTCCAATGCGCGCGCCAACGGCCGGGCCCTCCGGCTGGTGTTTTCCGCTAACGGATATTCGCTTTGTGACTCGGCGGACAGCACTTTAGTCGTGCGGTCGCGAGACTACGGGAACGCGGCTCAGTTCAGCGCGAGCATCGATCCCATGATCTTCCCCTGGGGGATGGTTCAACCCGCCGCCGTCCAACTGGACGGGGCGACGGGAGTACGCCAACTCAACCTGCTTCCCACGGGCAAGCTCAGGTATCAGTACGAGGAGGCACAGCCGTGAACCGAGCGACGGCCAGTTCACAGGCGGGATTCAGCCTGGTGGAAGTCCTCATAGTCTTCATCATCGTCTCTCTCGCGGTGTTGCCTCTGGCGGGGGTGCAGCTCAGCTCCCGCCGTGCGGTGGATGAGGCACAGCGCTACGGCGAAGCGGTAGAGGTGGCGCAGACACAGCTCGAGAAGCTGCGCGTCGATGATTTTGGCGTCGTAGGAACCAATAATTTCGTGGTGAACCGATTCAACGTCCAGACCGACGTCCAGCCCCAGATCAATCCGAACACGGGGATCGCCTCGAGCACGCTCGAAACTCTGCACGTGACCGTCAATTGGGTGGAAAAGGGAGATTCACTGTCGGTCGACCTCTCCGGCTTGAGGGCGGCACGACAATGAACGAGATGCAGCGGCAGTTCAGGATGGGGAGTGACGGGATCACCATGGTGGAGGTCCTGGTCGCCATCAGCCTGGGCGCGGTCGCCATGGCCGTGCTCTTCTCCATTTTCGTGAGTGGGCAAGGGGTCTACGTCCAGACGCGTGCCGAGACCGGAGCCAACGGAGACGCGCGCGCGGTTCTCGGGCTCTTGGCCAACGAAATCCGTTCGGCGGGAAGCGACGCGGCCGAGTTCGGAATCCCCGGCCAGGGATTCGTCCTCGCGTCGGCGGACACTCTGCATCTGATGAGCGATCTCAACGGTGACCGCACGATCAGCGTCACCGAGCCTCCGGAGGACGTGCTTTACGCGTATAACAGCGGCCAAGGCACGCTCACCCGAGACGCGGGAGCCGGTCCGGTGGTCATTCTCGATCAGATCGACTCGATGACCATGCGTTATCTCCAAGATCAAGGACAGGTCATCACCCCTCAGGCTGACGGCCACGTCGACCCCGACCTGGTACGAGCGGTCGAGATCGCGATCTCGGTACGGACTCCCAAGGGTTCACTCGAGAAGGTCAAGGGCGTCTTCACCAAACGCAACCGATGAGGACAAGAGCAATGAAGCGAACGAGTTCCATGAATCAGCTGCTCGATCGACACGGGATGGGACTGGTGGGCGTGATGCTCGCCTTGAGTCTGCTCGGCATTCTGGCCCTGGTGGCGGCACAACTCGCCAGTAACGAGAGACAGACCAGTTGGAACGAATGGGTACACGTCGGTTCGTTCCATTCGGCCGACTCCGGCGGAGAGGCCGCCATCGGCTGGCTGCTGGCGACGCGAGGCGCCCCTCCGATGCCCAATTTCGGAGCCAACGATAGGACTGTGAACATGCAGAGCAGCACTCAGCTCGAGGGCTCGCAGCGCTACA
>CAZWHZ010000154.1:0-1828 GCA_964633745.1 uncultured Acidimicrobiia bacterium | reverse complement strand
CCATCATCTGAAAGAGGTTCGGACCGACCTCTTCGATTGCGATCCGATCGATCTCGCGCATCCGCTCCGTGTCGACAGCCGGAACCTCGACACCAGCTTCGGTTTCAAACCAACGTACTCTCATGGCCACAGCAACCCCGCCGGCTAGCCCTTGCGGATACCATAGGGGCCATGTCCCCAACGTGGCCCCTTTCTGGAAGGGGACCGCACCTCGGCTCCCCTCCTGCTTTTCAGCTCCGAAAGGGATAGGTAGTCGACGCGAAACAGCCTGGGCCGGTCAGACCCAGGCTGTTCGTTGTCGATGGGAATGTTGGCTGATGGTCAGCTACTTCCCCTCGGATCAGTCCGAGGGCAGGAGCATCCCATGTTCGTGAGTAGCGTTCGCGCTGAAAGCTTTGTTCGTCGCTCCCGGATTCACCCAAGGGTTCTCCGGGTCCTGCTGCGGCGAGTGGTTCTTGCCAATCTGAACATCACCCTCTTCAAGCAGAACGTCCCCGACCCCATCGCCGTCGACATCAAGCCAGACACTGGCCCAGCCGCCGTTCAAGCCCGAAATCGTCGCTTCCCCCGTGGCGGCGTTGATGACAACATCCGTGTGGTTGCCTGCCCCATCCGGCTTCGACAGGTTCTGACAGTGCGCCGCCCACGCCGGAGCAGCCAGCAACATCAGCGCAGCGACAGCCGCCACCACAACAAAGAGACTTCGACGCATCAGGAGTCCTCCCTTCTCAACTTGGCTCCCCGGATGGAACACCCATCCGACCATCAGCATATCGAGTAGCCCGAGATAAGAACGCCAAAAACCCAGGTCGATCTCGGCGAACTCGGCCAACGCCGCCTCCAGATCCTCGACGATTTCGGGTGGGTGAGGCCGGGACAATGGCCGGTGGTGAACCGCACGCGACCGTCGCGACGTCTCAGTGCGGAAGACGGATATGCAATACCCACCGCGCCACTACTACAGGCTCGACCGTGCCAGACCCTAGGTCCGGGGGCTGCTGCGCCACCGCCGATACCGATACCGTCTGTTGCCATTGCTGCACCAGAACAGGACTACTTGAGGTACGGAACAGGCGCTGACGCCTCCGGCAGCCTGACCGGCGTTGCAGGTGTTGAGCAGAACAACTCATGGGCGCTGGGCGATCATCCGACGACTACCCGCACGAACTGACCGCCGAACAGGTCGCCGAACTACTCGGTCCCGCTTCTGGAATATGTCAGGTGTAGGCACGTACCCAAAGGAACCATCCCCTTCCCTCGGTGGCTTCCTAAGTGACGAGGTGGGGAGTGGCCCTCTGGGTGCTCCCCACCTCGTCACCCTGGCAGCCACTCCCCTGGTCGCAAGCAATCCGCTCACCAACCAACAATAGGCAAAACCCCTGTTGAGCAGGGGTTTCCTTGGGTGGAGGTGAGGGGATTTGAACCCCTGGCCTCTTCCGTGCGAGGGAAGCGCTCTGCCGGGCTGAGCTACACCCCCAAGGGCGAAGGCATTGTAGTCGCCGTCAGAGGTGGTCCGACAGGTCCCTACGGAGGCGCTCTTGGACAATCGTCGCGGTGAGGTCGGAGCGGCTGCGCTCGACGAGCGCTCTTGCGACGTCGGTCGTGCGGCGCAGGCCTCTTGTCATACCATCCGGGTAGTCGAGACTCGCGAGCAGATCCACCACATCGTCCATCGACGACAGCGTCGACTCCGCCTGATCCAGATTCCCCGCCCTCAACAGGTCGAGGAGGCGTCGCCGCAGCTCGCCGACCGCCTCACCGAGACCGTGCAGATAGGACCCCACCCACACCCCCAGCTCTTCGGGTGAGGGCAGCGGCTTATCGAGTC
>CAZWHZ010000153.1:0-1880 GCA_964633745.1 uncultured Acidimicrobiia bacterium | reverse complement strand
GCGAACTCGCCGGGTCGGTCGACGACAGCTACTACGCCGGCCACGCCGAGGCGAATCTGGCATGGGTCGCCTGGCGAACGGGAGACTTCGACGCTGCACGCCGCCACGGTGAGGCGGCCTACGAATCATGGGGTCCCCTGGCGAGAGGAGACCACGAGGGGTTGAACGTCGAGTTCTCGTTCCTTGCCGCGTGGCCGATGATCGCCGTGGCTCTGGAGACGAAGGAGGACGTGCGACGCCACCTCCAGTATCTGCGAGTTCCGTGGGAGCGAACCATGCCATCAGACCTCGATCGGGAGATCGACTGTGCACTTGCTGAGACAGGAAAGGCGCTGGAACAGCATACGCGCCGTTCGCTGGAGCTGGCGCGTCTCCACCATCTCGCCTGATCAACTGACAACACGGCACGATTCGCAAGGGCACGCCGGATCCAGTGTTCACAGTTCCGGGGAGTGCTCGACCCGCCTTACGCAGGGCTCAGGGGATCGGTTTCCGATCCCCTGAGCCCTGCGTTCGCAGCAGTAGCGCCAGTGGCGGGATGACCGAGAGCACCGCGCCGACCAACGCAAGCTCGGAATAGCCGCCGGCATCGAGGAGGAAGCCCGACGCCAGGGTGGCCACTGCACCGGACATCCACACGAACGCGTCGGCGACCCCCTGAGCTCGGAGCCGCTCCTCCGGCGCCACATCTTCAACCACGAGGGCACTCCCGGCCACGAAACCGAAGTTCCAGCCGAGACCGAGCAGGAACAGCGAGACCAGGAGCAGCCCCTCGTCACTCCCGGAAGCGAACGAAGCGAGCAACGCTGCCACCAGCAGCAACCCCTCCCCCGCGAGTACCACCTTGAGCCCGCCGAATCGATCCGCCAACCATCCGGTAATGGGCGACAAGGCGAACATGCCGAGTGTGTGAGCACTGATGACGAGGCCGACCACCCCAAGACTCTGCCCGGCCGAACGGATGTGAATCGGGGTCATCGTCATGATCAGCACCATCACGACCTGACCGATCACCAGCGCGATAATCGCAAACGACACCTTCGGCATGCGGAGCAACGTGAGCACCGGCACCGACTCGGAGCCCTCGGTTGCCCGCTCCTCCTGGGCGAACTCGAGTGGATCAGGACGGAGCAGCACGGCGATCAGCACCCCCGATCCGATGAATGCGACCGCAGCAACCAAGTACGGGCCGGAGAGCCCTGTAACACCCAGATTCCTGCCGAACCGTTGAGCCGGTTCGAGCAGCGACGGTCCGATGACCGAGCCGATGGTCCCCGCCCACACCACCAGTGCGATCGCCGAGCCGCGCCGTTCGGCGGGGACCACATCCGCAGCTGCATAGCGGGCCAGTCGATCCGAACTGTTGCCGACGCCGAACAGAAAGAACCCAATGACGAGCACGAAGAAGACTCCGGTGTGGACGGCGACGGCGGCAATCAAGGACCCGACGACCACCACCACCTGTCCGGACACCATGCCGGCTCGTCTCCCCCGGCGCGCCATGAACGCGGACATCGGAGTCGTTGCAAGGGACGTACCAACGACCCCGACCGCCGCCGGCAACCCTGCCCACAACGCGGACCCGAGCATGTCCTGGGCGGCGAGGCTCGCCACCGTCACCGCAAGCAAGTAGCCCGTACGGTTGATCCCCGAAGTCGCGAACAGCGTCCCGAGCAGTCGGCGCCTGATGGAAGACGGCATCGGCGCAGCGTACTGGACCGACCGAAGGCACAGGGCGATCGCGAAGGATCGCAGAACCACTTCGTATTGTGTAGTAGGATTCTTAGGAATGAGGCTCGAACTCGCCGGAAAGACCGACCTCGCTCTTCGCGCCATGCAGGTGCTCTGCGCGCGCGGTGAACGGATAGGAGGCGCAGAAA
>CAZWHZ010000152.1:0-1907 GCA_964633745.1 uncultured Acidimicrobiia bacterium | reverse complement strand
ACGTCATCGACTACGGCCCCAGTAACCCTCGGTACCACCACACCATCAGACGCCGCCGCGCTCGCCGGCGTCCCCCCAGTGGACTGCGATCCCCTGATCACCTCGATCGAAGTCGATGAGGCACTGGCGATCAGAGACCGACCTTCGAACGAGCAGAACTCCGGCGGGGTCTCGCTGCATGAGGTCTGCACCGAGCAACTGGATGCAGACCCGGCCTACTTCGTCCGGATCGAGCCCGGAAACCCGAGCGATTTCGAACCCGGTGCAACCCTGATTGGCGTCACCGGCCAGGCGGTGCCGGGGGTGGGCAACCAGGCACGGTGGTTCGGCGGCCCCAGCGCCGAAGGAGCCGGCACCACCGGGGTTCTCAGCGTGCGCCAGGACACCCCCATCGGCGTCCTTCACTTCCGGATCACGTTGGGCCGGCCCGATGTGGACAGTGCCGGCCAACTCGAGATCGCCAAGCGCCTCGCTCTGGCCGCGCTTCACCGCTTCCCCGGGATAGCACCCGCCACGCCGCCCGTAGTGGATCTCTGCGAGCTGGTGACCGACGGAGAGGCCGATGCGATCCTCGACCCCTACCGCGGCACCCATCCCGGGACCCTGTCCGAGCTCATGGCCGCCCAAGACTTCGCCGGGACGGTGGACCTGTCCCGACCGGGCGACGCCACCTGCACCAAGCTCATCCTGACCGAGATCTACGTCAAGATCACCCGGGGATCCGAGGCCGACTTCGAGGCCGAGGCCCAGATCGAGGGTGTGGCGGGCGAGCCGGTGTCGGGCATCGGAGACGCGGCGGTGTGGTTCGGCGGTGTCCCCTACACCGGCTGGTTCAGCGCTCCTCACGACGAAGGCATCCTCAGTGTCCGACAGGACACGGCTCTGTTTCACATTGTCCTCGCCCTTCCCGACACACCAATGGCCGACCAGCTCGAGATCGCCAAGCGTCTCGCGACCAACGCGCTGGGCCGCATTCCCGGCGTCACACCACCCGATTCGGTTCTCACCAAGCCGGAGGAAACAGAACCGTCCAACTTCGGATACCTCGACAACATCAACGCCAAGGTCGAGTCGGGTGAGTGGACGCAAGAAGAAGGAATCCTGTACACCCTCAAGCTGTTCGCCGGCGAGATCGACCCCACTCAGGGCCCGTCCGAAGATGGGCTGGTCGACGACCAAGCGTCAGAGGTGATCGACCTCGCGCAGGCCTACCTCGACACCGGAACTGACGAAGACACAAAGACGGAGATCACCCGCCTGCTCGGCTATCTCGTCCCCACGAGTCAACAGCTGGACTCGGTGACGGCGCCGGCGGAGGTTTCAACCCGACCCGAAGCGCTCCTAGTCTCTCTAGCACCCCTGTTCCTGCAAGTGGTCGACTCCTACTGCCAAGTTGCTTTCAACGTAGCCGCAGACTGTCTGGAGAAGGAGACCCCTGAGCTGGACGAGAATGTGAAGTCGACGTACGTCCTCTACCGACCAAACGGCAGGTTCAAGAGTGGGTGGGAACTGCGCCACATCGATTGGGCCCTGGAAGCTCTGGCGGTCGTCGCGTCGAAGTATGAAGGCATCGCGAAGATGCCCAATGTCACCGTACTCCTATCCGAAGCTCCCAGGTCCTTCGGTGTTCTGCGCGGAGACACATGCAACGTCACGATAGGAACGGTAGGGCAGCTGGAGCCGACCCAGGAGGGGCGGTTCAAGCAGTATCTGGCCCTCGAGATAGCGTTCTGCCTGGACGCGTGGAACTTCAGTTCCTCCCTCCAGCCGTGGTCGCAATTGGGACTCGAGGTGTATCTGAGTGAGTTCGCGTATCCGACGGTGAACCTCGAGTCGATGGCATACCATCCGCCCCTCTGGGACGCGGCTCTGTCCACCAAGTTGGCCAACTTCGAGCTGGCGTCGAC
>CAZWHZ010000151.1:0-2032 GCA_964633745.1 uncultured Acidimicrobiia bacterium | reverse complement strand
ATCTGGGTATGGTGTTCATACCGACCATGGACGGCCAGATGACGGGTGTGCGTGTCTTCGGCGCGCCGAACGAGTCCGGTGAACACACCGCACGCCTGTGGCGGAACAGTGACGGTGCGCTTCTTTCCGGGCCTTTTACGATCACTTACGCCGGCACCGGTTGGCACGCGTTCTCCCTGCCGAGCCCGATCTCTCTCTCAGCGAATCAGGCCTACACGGTGACGGTCTCGACGGGTGAAGATGCCACCGGCTGGTACACCGAGGTCACGCGGGATCCCGACATGGGCGCGGGCGGCAACAACGGCCAGCACATCACGTATCCGGCAAACGCCGCCGTATACTCCTCAACCATCGGCGTGCGACCGACGCAGAGTTGGCAGCAGAGCAACTATCTCCGTGACGTCATCTTCGTCGCGGAAAGCGCAACTGCGGATACCACCGCACCCACTGCCCCAGCGAACGTCAACGCCGCCGCGGTCTCGACGAGCGAAATCGATCTCGCGTGGACGGCCGCCACGGACGACGTGGAGGTCACGGGCTACCAAGTGGTGCGCTGCGAAGGTGCGAACTGCACCGACTTCACGCAGATGGCGACTTTGGGCGGCACATCCTACATCGACACGGGCCTTGCCGAGAACACGACATGTCGCTATCGCGTCCGCGCGATCGATGCGGCCGGAAACGTGTCAGGGTACTCAGATGTCGCGAGTGCGACGACACAAACCGAACCCCCCGTGGGCACGACCGACGACAACCTCTACTATCCGTTGGAAGTAGCCGCCGGGGCAGACGGCGACTGGACCCCCGTCGACGCTCCCAGCGGGTTTGCGGACGCCGTGGTCCTTGCCGGTCCGCCGAGCTTCAACGATGCCGATCCCGGCGTGGTGCGGCTCAACAACGTGGATGACCTCGGCTTCGAGCTGCGGTTCCAGGAATGGGACTATCGGCAACGCCTCGGCGATACGACCCATGCCCTGGAGAGCATCCCCTATCTGGTGCTCGAGCCCGGACGTCATGTGATGAGTGACGGCTCGATCTGGGAAGTGGGCACCTTTTCGCTCGGCGGCACCAAGTCGTGGAAATCGGTTGATTTCACCGAGCCCTTCGACAATGCCCCCTATCTGTTCCTGACCGTGCAGACCGCCAACGACCCGGAGGCGGTGGCGGTGCGGGCGCGATCCGTCAATGCGGCGGGCTTCCAGGCGGCGCTGTTCGAGGAGGAGGCGCTGATGAACGGGCATGGGGTGGAGACCGTCGGCTATCTCGCCATCGAGAGCGATGGCGGGGGCGGCGTGCTCGACATCGGAGGTGATGAGGTCCCCTACCTGTTGCAGAGCCTCAGTGCCGACGAGCAGTGGACTCCGGTCCTGAGCCAGCGGCTCATGGTCGAGGAGGAGCAGTCCAAGAACAACGAAGTCAGGCACACCGACGAGACCCTGCATGTGCTCGCCTTCGGCCAAAAGCTGTTCGCCCAGCAGGTCAGCGATAACGGCGGCGATACGGCGGCGCTGAGGCGACTGCCGCCCACAGAAGACGCTCCCATGGAGTGGGGGCTCGTTCGTGGGGTCGCCGATTCCTGGAAGACGTTGCCGCTTGCCAAGACCTATACCAACCCGGTGGTGGTGGCGAAACCGGTGTCTTCGCTGGGTTCGGACCCGGGCGTGATCCGCCTGCGGGGTATCGGCGCCGATCGGTTCGACCTGCGCTACCAGGAATGGGGGTATCTCGATGGGACGCATCCCCCCGAGGATATCTTCTACATGGTTGCCGAGGCCGGCGAGCACACGCTTGGTGGACTGCAGGTGGAGGCGGCTCTCCTCGAGACCGACAAGCTGGCTGTTGACGGAGAATGGGAGAACGTCTCTTTCATCAGCGGCTTTTTCGATGTGCCGGTGGTGCTTGCCGGCGTGCAGACGGAGAACGAAGGTCACGCGGTGACCACACGGATCTCCGACCTAGACGGCGCCGGTTTTGGTCTGGCGATGGACGAGCAGGAATCCCGAAACGACGGCCATGCGATCGAGACGCTCGG
>CAZWHZ010000150.1:0-2050 GCA_964633745.1 uncultured Acidimicrobiia bacterium | reverse complement strand
TCGGAAGGGAAAATCAGCTATCACCTGTCTCAGGTACAGGACATCACGGATCGTCAGGAAGCTCAGGCGTTATTGGCGGCAAGCGAGCACAGATGGAAGCAGACCTTCCAGTCGGCCCCCGCCGGAGTGGGTCTGGTCAATGTCGAGAGTGGCCGGCTCCTCACGGTCAACCAGGCTGGTTGTGACATGTTCGGGTACAGCGAACAAGAACTGTTGACCAGGACCCTGGGGGAGCTGACCCATCCTGATGATCGAGATGAGAGCGTCGCCCGGCTCCGGAGGGTGATCACCGGCGAGATCCCATCTTCTCATGCCAAGCTGCGTTACCTTCGCAACGACGGCTCAACAGGACACGCACTGGTTGCCGCCGCTCTGCTGGAAGACCCAGGAGACAGCCCCCTTCGCCTGGTCGTCCATTTCGTCGACATCACCGATCGAGTCGCAGCAGAGCAGCGTCTCGCCGACCTGCTCGCCGCTAAAGACCAGCTGATCGCCTCGGTCTCTCATGAACTGCGCACCCCTCTCACCGCTGTTGTCGGCTACGCCCACCTACTCAACGACGAAGCATCGGGCCTCTCGCCGGCCGAACGGAAAGAGATGACTGCGAGCATCGTCAGTCAAGGAACCGACCTCACCAACATCATCGAAGACCTCCTGGTGGAGGCCAGAGCCGACACCGACACCCTCACCCTCGCACGGGTTCCAGTCGACATCCGCGCCCAAACCGCCCAGGTACTCGAAAACCTCGACGCCGCCGCTCGGGTCGAACTTGTCGGCCCATCGCCACGAGCACTCGCAGATCCGGCCAGAGTCCGACAAATCATTCGCAACCTCATCACGAATGCACTCCGCTACGGAGGAGATCGCATACAGGCCAGGGTGGAAGACACGGGGTCGTCGGTTCGACTCATCGTGTCCGACAACGGCCCGGGTGTCCCCCTAGAAGAACAAGACCTCATCTTCGCGCCATACCACCGCGCCCACACCTGCAAGGGACTCACCGCCTCGGTCGGACTCGGCCTCACCGTATCGCGTAGACTCGCCATACTCATGGACGGCGACCTCGCCTACCGCCACGAGAACCGAGAATGCATCTTCCAACTTGACCTACCGAGAGTGGACCCCCAAGCGAGCCTGACCGACCCGTCCTTCTTACACCATCCCGAACTCACCCCAACCGTACTCCTCCACGCGTAGCCGAAACGTCCACAATCCGAGCCTTCCAGCCGCCGCTCCCACCCGGCCCGTACCGCAATCAGAACGTCACGGCCGTCCACCCCTCGATCCGGCACCCAAGGTGATCTTCATGCGGCGGCGTTCCTCCTACACCGCGAGTCTGCAATTCTGCCTCGAGGCCAAACCAGGAGATGCCGGTCGTCGGGAGTCCTCCTGGCAGAGGGTGACGGATCCCCCCACACCCCTGGGGGCGCACACCCCTTCGCCAGGACGCGCATAGGACGCGTTGTGCTGAGAAGTACCGCGAATCGATGAACATCGCAAATGGCAGCTCATAGGCCACTTCTGGGCGTCCCGCAGATCAGCTAGACCTCCTGTTTGCCTTCACACGACAGAGGTCGGGGACCGCTGAACAGTGGGCACAGCGAGGCAATGTGTGCGACCTTTGGATTCTCTTGAGGTCGGGAGGTGACGCTGGACCGGGATAGGAGGTTTCCATGACCAGAGGAAACATGAGATCGATCACGGTCGTCTTCGCGATTGTTGCGTTGTTGGTGGCAACGGTGCCGGCAGCGATTGCCGCGTCGTTGACGGAACGTCCCTTGAAGGAGGATCTCAGCGGGTATGGGACGGGAATCGTGTATGCCGGGAACTTCGAGAGTGGCGATACGTTCGATGGGCGGTGCAGCCAGCCATCGCAGTGGATCAGCACGAGTGAGGGGACCGGGACGATCAGTCATCTGGGCCGGGTGTCGTGGAGGACGGAGCATTGTTTTCAGTTGTTCCTCGGCACGTTCGGGGACGCGGTGGTGGTGATCACTTCGGCGAACGGTGACCAGTTGTACGGGACGTATGACGGCGTCCTGACTAGTGA
>CAZWHZ010000149.1:0-2135 GCA_964633745.1 uncultured Acidimicrobiia bacterium | reverse complement strand
GACCGCCCACGTCTTGTCCAGCGCGCTCGGATCAATGTCGATGATGTTGCCGGCCACGCGGATCGTCGCGGCGTTGTTGACCAAGATGTCGCACGATCCGAACCTGCTGATCGTTCCCTCAACGGCGGCCACGACATGGTCGGCGTGGTCGGCACCGCCGGCAATGATCGCAAGCCGGTCTCCTCCGCCGATGCGCTCGGCCGCTTCTTCGAGCCCGGCCTGTTTCCTCCCCGTGATCACGACCCCTGACGCTCCAGAGGCGAGCAGCTCCTTCGCGATCGCCTCGCCGATGCCCCTGCTTCCCCCGGTGACCAGTGCGACTCTGCCATCAATCCGAACGTCCATGTCGAAGTCCTTTCAGTGCCGCTTCACGCCGCCGTACTTCATCCGCGTGTCATCGACACCGGCGGCCCTTCCTTCGTACCCAGGGCGCTCGCCGACGTCGACGACCTCGGCGATGAACAGCGTGTGTGTTCCCACATCAATCGTTCTCACCACCCGTGCCTCGAGCCAGGCTATGGCCTCCTCGAAGATGGGCATCCCCGTCGTGCCCTCCCGAAAACGCCGCCCGTTGAGTTCCATGCCCTCTTTCGTGGCAGGCTTCGAGAACTTGACGAAGACACGTGTGTCCTCCGGTGACCACAGATTGACGGATAACGCTCCGCCGTCCAAGACGAGTCGGTGTGTGAGGGCCGTCTTGTCGATCGATACGGCAACGGCCACCGGGTCCATCGATACCTGTGTCACCCACGATGCGGTCATGGCGTTCCACTCGTCATCGACGCGCGCCCCCACCAGGACGAGCGCACTCGGAATCCGCCACATGACTCTGTTGAGGAGTTCGTCGAGCATGGCAACGACTCTACCGCTGGACGGACCGTCACCCGTCCGACTCGTTTACGCTAGGAGGGTGCACATGCTGATTGCCACGACAGGGGTGCTCCCACCGGGCCCTGTCGCGGACCTCGCATTGAGGCTGGTCGGCGAGGAAGGCCAGGTGTCGGTGCTGACAGTCGTGCCGGCTCCGCAGGAGTTCCTCGACACGCTGGAGCTGGAGCTTTGGCACCCGCTCGGGGACCCTCCGCGGGATGACAGCGAGGATCGCACTGCGCGATATGTCACAGAGCGAGGAGAACGGCTCTCTGCGCCGGTCGTCGCAGCGCTGGCGGCTCGAGGCATCACACCCAAGAAGCTCTTCCTCGAAGGTTCCGACCCGGCCAAGGTGATCTGCGCAACCGCCGACGACATCGGGGCTGATCTCGTGCTTCTCGGGGTGACGCGGAGGCTCTTCTCTGACGGCGCCTGGAGATCGGTGTCAGCCGACGTGATGTCACAGACGCACGTGCCCGTGCTCCTGGTGCCCCCCGTCGAACAAGGGGGCCCCGAAGGGCCCCCAAGAATCGAATCTGACTCGCTCAACTAGATGAAGATGATCGGGCCGCCGTCGGCGATGTCCAGGAAATCCGAAGCGCTGATCACATCTTCGACCTCTTCGTAGAGATCGTCTTTCGTGTAGCCGAACATGTCAAACGTCATCCGGCACACGTGCAGGTGGCCTCCGGCATCACACACCATCTGGATGAAATCGCGATGTTCCGGAACGTTCTCCTTCTTCATCATCTTCTTCATCATCGACGTCGCCATCGCGGTCACGCCCGGGATCGCGGCAATCGCGTTGGGCATACCCATCGACGGATTGGCGAGAGGCGTCACCTTCAAGTGGTCCATCTTCTTCTTCAGCACCGCATCCATCCCGTAGAAGGTGAAGAACAGGTGCAACTCGATTCCCTCGGACACCGCAGCGTTGGCGATCACCATGGATGCCGTGGCCCAGTCCAGGGTTCCCTTGCTCAGGATGATGCTGACCTTGCGGTCCGCATCGTCATCGAACTTTGGCATGACCGTCCCTCCTCACACGCAACCGGTGGGCTTGGGGAGCCCTGAGATGTACGCCATCTTCTTGGCGGGCTTCTTCGGAAAGAGCGTGTACAGCTGCTTGGTGGTCAGTCCGGTTTCGGTGCTGACGCGCCTGATCGTCGCCGTCTCGCCCATCTCCATGTAGTCGGCGCGCAGAAAGCGAATCGCCTTCCAGTGATCCTCGGTGAGTGAGTCGATGCTGATCTCCTTGGCGAGCG
>CAZWHZ010000148.1:0-2208 GCA_964633745.1 uncultured Acidimicrobiia bacterium | reverse complement strand
ACAACATCGTGTGGTGGTCCACTTCGAGCTGGCGAAGCAGGTGATGGACCTGCGGGAGGAAGCCGAGGTCGGCCATCTCGTCGGCTTCGTCGATCACGACGGTCTCGATGGCTCGCAACGATACGGTCCGTCGTTCAGCCAGGTCGATGAGCCGCCCTGGTGTGGCAACGACGACTTCCGTGCCGCGAGCCAGCGCGTTGATCTGGCGGCTCATCGGTGCGCCGCCGTACACGGCGGTGACGGTGAAGCCTCGCCGCTTCGCGAAAGGTTGCAGCGTTTCGGCAACTTGGACGCAGAGTTCCCGCGTCGGGACGAGCACCAGCGCAACGGGCTGTTTCGGTTGGGCTGTGTGGAGTCGTTCGATGAGGGGCAGCCCGAAGGCGAGGGTTTTGCCTGATCCCGTCTTGGCCTGTCCGCAGATATCTCTGCCGGCGAAGCCGTCGGGAAGGGCAAGGTTCTGGATCGGAAACGGGGTAGTGATGCCCTGTTTGTTGAGGATGGCGACGAAATCGTCGGCTACGCCGAGATCGGCAAACGTGGACGTATCTGGATGTGCGGCAAGAGCCACGGTACTCCCAAGGAGATTCGAGAGGCTCATCGATGAAGGAGAGCCACCGGAGCTGTCCGGTCCCATTCAGCTTAGCGGAGAGTTGACGACCCACCGGCGCCATGAGACGCGCCCAGGTTGGGAGCGGCTGATCGGAGGAACGAAGGAACGTTGCCGGGCACCCTCTCGGGTGCCCGGTTCGTAGCTACTTCTTGCCCGACGAACCCGTCTTCTTGGGGGCGGGCTTCTTGGTCGCCTGCGGCTTGCGGGCAGGCTTCTTCTTTGCTGGCACGCATCCCTCCGATGGGACACTCCCGGACGAACCGGTACTGGGTGGCTCAGGTCCGGAGGCTCCGGACGCGCGGCATCATATCGCTGCGTGCCCACGCTGGATAGAGCAATTGTTACTCCCCTGGGAGCGAAGCGAGGTTGGGGGAAGATCCCCCAACCTACCGAAGGAAGAAACGGGACGCCCCTCGTCGGATGTCAGTCCTGATAGCTCAGCAGATCACCCGGCTGACAATCCAGCTCTCGACAGATCGCCTCCAGCGTCGAGAACCGTACGGCGCGCGCCTTGCCAGTTTTCAGAATCGACAGGTTGGCCAAGGTGATCCCCACCCGGTCGGCGAGTTCGGTCAGGGTCATCTTGCGCTCCAACAGCATGCGATCCAGCGACACTTCGATCGACACCACGACCCCCTATACCGTCAGGTCCGAGTCGGTCTGAAGCTGTGCGCCATAGCGAAACACTTCTGCAAGCGCGAGCACGACCAGACCGAGGAAGATCATCGTCGTGTCGGGCTGCACCGAGCTCTGATCGATCTGTAGGGATAGATCCAGCCCTGTCGCGGCAACATTGCTGTGAACGAACCAGACGAGACCCCACCGGACGACCTGACTGAGAACACCGAAGATGATCATCAGCCAGCCGATCCAGCGGATCCTCCGGATGTTCTCCCCGATGAAAGGAGTACCGCCGGCCATGGTCGCGAAGATCCTTCGAAGCAGCAGCAGCACAACAAATGCCGGCACGATGAAGATGAAGATGCCTGCGACGGCCGAGCCTACGAATAGACCGGCTCCAGGATCCTCGAAGATCGCCGATCCTTGCGCGCGTTCGATCACACCCTCGCCCCAGACGCTGCTGGTGAGTTCATACGTACTCCGGTCCGGGGTGAACTCCACGGGCACCTTGAGACGTGCGCCCGAACCATTCGACCCTGAGACGACGATCACCACCACCGAGAGGACCGTTGCGAGTATCAGCAACCCGATCGCCAGATCGGTGAGTCTCAGAAGCAGCCGTGGAAGCCGTGTAGTCCGCATTGCAGTCCTCCCTCGTATTACTGTTTTACGATAAGTCCATATCGTTAAACAGTCAAGTCTTATTGTTGCTCGGCAAGGCAGGGGGAGAACCGAGGCGCCCTGCAATCTCCCGCTACTCCAGGCCGCGTTCCTACTGATGACTGCTCGCGCAGCGAGCCTTCAGCTGACGGCCTGGTACAGGTACGGGAAGGACACGTCCTGGCGGTAGTCGACGGCCGTGTGGTCGTCGTCGAACTCCTCGTACCGGTGGTCGATCCCTGCCTGGAACAGCGTCTTCACAAAGGTCCGTGCCCCGTACACGAGGGCGTACTGGTCCTTGCTGCCGCAGTCGATGT
>CAZWHZ010000147.1:0-2268 GCA_964633745.1 uncultured Acidimicrobiia bacterium | reverse complement strand
AGACGATCTGTTCGGACTCGGCGGTAGGCGCGACCACATCGAAGATGTCACCCGCGACGGCGATCAGATCCACGTCCTCGCCGGCAGCAATCGTTGCGATCTCGTCGAGAACCGCCCGGTGTTCGTCCGCCCGGCTTCGACCGCGGATGGCGCGACCGACGTGCCAGTCGGCGGTGTGCAGGATCTTCACGGCTCCGATGGTACCGGCGGCCAGGGACGCAACCACGACATCCGACGTCGCTACGCTGCGCCCATGGATGGCCAGATCCCGCCCACAGGCAAGCCGCACGACCGAATACTGAGCGAGATGGAGACCCTGGCGAACGCCGAGGCCGGCTGGGAGGACGGTCGCACGTGGAGCCTCGTCTATCACGCCGGTGACGAGCACACGACCTTCCTGAAGGCCGCCCACGGGCTGTTCTTCTCCGAGAATGCACTCAACCCGATGGCATTCCCCGCGCTACGTCGGTTCGAGGCCGAGGTGGTTCGCATGACCGCGTCGATGCTCAACGGTGACGCGCGAGTCGCCGGCACGATGACCTCGGGAGGCACAGAGAGCCTGCTGGCCGCAATCAAGACGTACAGAGACTGGGGGAAGGCAACCAAGGGGATCACGAGCCCGGAAATGGTCCTCCCTGTCACAGCCCACGCAGCGTTCGACAAAGCCGCCGCCTACTTCGGCGTGCGACAGGTGCGGGTACCCCAGGGGGACGACCTGCGCGCCGACCCTGAGGCGATGGAAGCTGCGATTACTCCCAACACGATCCTCATGGTCGGCTCGGCGCCCGACTACCCATTCGGCCAAGTAGACCCGATCGAGGAACTGGCGTCGGTTGCGGATGCCCACGGCATCGGGATGCACGTCGACGCGTGCCTGGGCGGCTTCCTCGTGCCTTGGGCCGAGCGACTCGGAGTCCCGGTCGGCGTGTGGGACTTCCGGGCACCAGGGGTTACGTCGATGTCGGCCGACGTCCACAAGTATGGGTTCGGGGCAAAGGGCGCCTCAACCATCCTCTACCGGACGCCACAGCTGCGCAGGTTCCAGTTCCACATCACCAGCGACTGGCCTGGAGGCATCTACGCCTCGCCGTCCATGGCCGGCACACGTCCAGGCGGGCCGATCGCTGCTGCGTGGGCTGCGATGCAAGCGATCGGCCAGGACGGCTACGTGGCCATGACCGAGCAGATCCTCGCCACTTCCCGGCGGCTCATCGAAGGGATCAGAGCGATGGACGGTCTGGAGATTCTCGGTGATCCCAGGCTGAGTGTGTTCGCGTTCCGGGGTGTCGATGTCGACACGTACGCGGTCGGAGACGCACTCGAGACCCGCGGCTGGCACGTCGACCGCCAGATCAGGCCGGCGTCGCTGCACTTCATGGTGACGCCTGCCCACGCAGGGATCGTGGAAGAGTTCCTGGGCGATCTCCGGGATGCGGTCGAGGAGGTACGGGCACATCCCGAGCTGGCATCGAGCGGACAGGCGGCGATGTACGGGATGATGACGACGCTGCCGGATGACGGCACCCTGCACGAGATCGTGCTTCAGACCCTCGACGGTTTGTACTCGCTGTAGCTATCCGGGCTTCAGCAGATAGGCGAGTGCGATGCCCGCGTAGTTGCCGATTGCATAGCCGACGACACCGGTCGTGAGACCGGAGACGATGATGGCCCGATTCTTCAACGCGGCGGCGACCGTCGGCACGAACGCCGGTCCGAACACCGCCGCGGTCGATGTGATGAGCACGGTGTCGGCGTCGATCCGAAAGAGGGCGGCCAAGAGGTAGTGGAGCAGGATCGCTCCGAAGAGCGCTACCGCGACAAAGAGGAACACCCCGCCAAACGCCCCCGCCAGTTCCCGCACGTTGGCGAGCGTGCCGATGGCGACGGCAAAGACGAGCAGGAGAAACTCGCCCGTCTCGAACGTTCCGGGAAGCGCCCTGACCTTCGCCACGAACGACGCGAGAACCCCGACCGTGGTGATGGACAGGATCACCGCGGCGATCGGCAGGTCGGGGGCGAACAGGTAGACGACGCCGACGGCGACTGCTGAAGCTCCAATGCTGAGCGCGACGGCCCGTGCCACGTCCCGGATCTTTGGAGCCACCTCTGTCTCATCGCCCTCGTCGCCACCGAAACGGGACAAGTCGAACGCGGGAAGGAACCGGCCGAGGACCTTCTGGGCGATCGAAAGGAGGAACAGCAGGTAGAGACCCGAGAGGATCACGTCGGCCCCGTTCATGAGGACGAACGTCTCGTCCGGCACGTCGA
>CAZWHZ010000146.1:0-2428 GCA_964633745.1 uncultured Acidimicrobiia bacterium | reverse complement strand
GCTTCGTTCACTACAACACGGCCGCCGAAGTGGATCGGATCCTCGAAGCGCTGGCCGCCCTCTGACGTCGGTGCTTCGGCGCGCCGGCATCGTCCGTCTTGGGGAAGCGGGCGGCGACAGTGGCGGCGTGCCGCCAACCGACTATCGAATATTGAATACTGAGGGATAGCGCAAACGGTCGCTATCCCTCAGTATTCTGTCACACCCTCCTGATACGTTGGCCGTATGGAAACGACGGATCGGATCGAAACGAGACTGGTCGAGATCGAAACGACGATCGGCCGGTTGCGTGCCATCCAGATCGACCTGTTGGGAGAGATCGACCGGCGACAGACACCGTTGGCGGATGGGTGCCGAACCCTGGGCGAGTGGATCTGCTCTCGCCTGGATGTCGCACCAGAAACAGGACGGCTGTTGTCACGGATGGTCCACAGCGAAGCCAAGACAGTGACCGACCAGTTGGCTGAAGGTGGGTTGTCGTTCGACCGCGCCAGTGAACTGATCCGCCTCTCGAATCCAACTACCTATGAGATCGAGGGATCCCGCCGATTCGACATCACGGGGCTGCGCCGATTCATCCACACTCGCCGTCAGAGCACAACGGTGGGCGAACAAGATGCCTTCGAGGGACGTCACCTGGTCATGCAACCCAACCTCGACCAATCCATGTGGCGACTGTGGGGGTCACTCCCTGGACATGCTGGGGCCGTGGTTGATCAGGTATTGACCGAGACCGCCGATGCGTTCCCTACCCCACCCGAGGGCGCGAGTTACACGCACGGTCAACGCAAAGCCGACGCCCTCGTTTCGGTCTGCACCCACGATGCCGGTGGGGTAGGTCCTTCAACGGTCGTGTCCGTGTTCGTCGACGCCACCACCGGAACTGGCGTGGGTGCACAGGTTGCAGCCGGCCCAAGGGTCGGACCCGAAACCCTCGGACAGCTGCTCTGCGACTCCACGATCGAGGTCACCGCCATCAGCGCAGAAGGGCAACCGCTCGGAATCGGCCGCCGATCAGCAGCTATCCCACCTCGACTCAGAAGATTCGTTCTTTGGAGAGACCAAGGGTGTGTGATCGACGGCTGCGCCAGCCACTACCGACTCCAACCCCACCACGTCATCCCGTTCTCGCAAGGCGGAACTACAGAGACCGACAACCTCGCCACCCTCTGCTGGTTTCACCACCACGTCGTCATCCACGGGATGGGCTATCACCTCAACCCCGACTCCCCACCCCACCGCCGCAGATTCCTCATACCCCCTCCACGCCCAGGCCCAGGGCCGTAGCCCGTCTTTTCGTCCGACCGAGACACCGAACCCGACCCCAAGAGACTCACAAACAGCCTGTCTACCAGCGGCCCGTGGGCGACTTCGTGATGGCCGGCACGCTGTGGTCCTGTCGCACAGGCCGCTACGCACCCACGCTCCGACATCGCTGACAGCCGCGAGGTCGACCCCGTCGAGGGTGACCTCCATAGTGCGATTCCGGGAGCCGTGTCGCTCAGGTAGACCTAACGGGAACCCCCGAATTCGTTGATGTCAAGATTGAAACTTCCACCGTCGGTCACCGTGAGCTGGCCGTTCTGTTCAACGTATCGCACTTCCTCGATGTTGGTATCACCGGGGGCGATATTGATGACGAAGCCACTCGCCGTCAGAGGGATTACTCGGGTGCGTGGCCGAGAGCCACGCACATATGTCGACGAGTTGGAGTTGTACACAAAGACATAGCCGGTGATCCGAATGGCGGACGTGTCAACCCGCTCGACTGCTCCAAAGAAGTGACGGCGCAAATCGGAGTCGAACATCCGCCGCTCGATCACGTGGACCTTCTCACCGATATCCAGCAGCATGGTGGGCTTCCTTTCGTGTTGGGGGTGCATCGTCAAGGTTCAGGGTACAGCTCGAGGTGAGCCATCCCTTTCCTGCATGGGGCTTGCTGATCGCCTTCATCGAGCGATTGTGCAGTCGCGCTCCAACGAGCCTTCACTGCCTTGTCAGGTGATCCGCCTGCGGTACGTATCGGGATGAATGCCGGCGAACCCACTGCGCAGGAGTCGGACCTCTTCGGTGCCCATCGCGGCAGCCAGAGTCGCCGACAAGGCGACCGGCCTGCAGGTTCTCGCGAGTGATGTCGTCCGCCGGTTCGCCGCCGGCACGGGCGCTCGATTCATGGACGCCGGCGAACATAAGGGGATCGCTGAGGCTATTCGCGTTTGGGAGCTTGGCTGGGCTTCGGTTCAGCACGCCGAAGGTTGAACGGCCGGCGAGCCCGTGCTGGGGGACGTCCTCGAACTGCAACCCGATTGCGGCCCAACTCCGGGGCTGGGTGCTTTCGTGACGCGGAGCGGCTTTGAACCGGACTGAGAGTCAACGGGTTCCTCGACCGCCAAGCCGTCCGTGCCAATCGGCACTCAGCCGGCGACAA
>CAZWHZ010000145.1:0-2452 GCA_964633745.1 uncultured Acidimicrobiia bacterium | reverse complement strand
ACGAATCCCTGAGCCGTTCTGGATTGCGTAGTACGATTCTTAGGAATGAGGCTCGAACTCGCTGGAAAGACCGACCTTGCCCTGAGAGCGATGCAGGTGCTGTGCGAACGCAGCGAACGCATGGGGGGTGCCGAGATTGCCGACTCCCTGGGAACGTCGGTCCAGTACCTGCCGCAGATCATGAGCCCTCTGGTCCGACGCAATTGGGTCGAGTCGAACCGGGGACCGAATGGCGGCTACCGACTGGTTGTTCAGCTGAGCAGTCTGTCGGTGCTTGATCTGATCGAGGCGATGGAGGGCCCTACCGATACGTCGACTTGTGTTCTCCGTGGCGAGACATGCGACGCCTCAGACCCATGCGCGCTTCACGGAGCCTGGTCCCGAGCTCGAGATGCCTTGCTGCGAGAGCTGACCTCGATGAGCCTCTCCGACGCATGGGGTGGCTGCTGAGGAGCCTTGCCGTCCTTCGTCAAGGGACCACTACCGCTCAGTAGACGTCATGTGCCGTGTTGTAGACGTTGAACTTCCCGGTCGGAGTTACCAGCCAGTCGCCCGTGATCCGGGCTTTCTCGGTGAGCGTCTTGTCATCGAAGATGACGATCTCGCCTTTCTTGTCCCACACCGACACCCAGACCTCGTCGCCCGCCCGGTTGTACTCGAAGTGAACGACCCGACCGTGATCGGCGATGGGGAAGCACTTCTCGAGCGCCATCTTCTCCTTGGAGTACACGCACACTTGGTGACTCTCTTCGATCACATTGGACATCGGTGTGTCCATCCACACCCATGGTGATCCAGGATGGGTCTTGAGAAACAGACTGCCGGTGCCGGGAATCTGGACCTCGCGAACCACCTTCCAGGCGTACTCAGGGTGTCCGACGGGGTCGGCGCCCACGAGCGTGAGCTTCCCTTCACCCAGGTGTGTTGTAGCGAACACCCACCCGTATTCGGGATCCTCCCAGTTGGCCCCTCGTCCCGGGTGTGGAGTGTCACCGGTCTCGACCTCGCCAACGAGCTGCTTGGTCTTGACATCGATGACCTCCAGCTTGTTGCGGGCGTTCGCCGCAATCAAGAAGTAGCGGCCCGTGTGATCCCATCCTCCATCGTGCAGGTACAGGTCGGCGGGGATCTTCTCGACGAGAGGAAAATCGGGCTGCGAGTAGTCGACGATCCCCACGAAGCCGGACTCCTTGAGGCCCATGACCCAGGTCGGGTCGAAGTGCGAGGCGACGATGGAAGCGACGCGCACCTCCTCGAGCTCCTTGCCGTTGACGTCGGGGCTGAGGATGCCGTGCATCACGAGCGGTTCGAGGGTCTGCCCGTCGAACACGACGTACTGCGGCGGCCAGTAGCAGCCTTCGACGATGTACTTGTCCTCATATCCCTGGTACTTGCTTCCTTCCACAGACCGAGCGTCGAAACAGCCCTGCACCTGGGCAACGATCTGTGGAGTCTTCGTCCACAAGTCGATCATGGTGACCCGTCCGTCACGTCCGACGGCGATGAAGTAGCGTCCCGTGGCCGACGACCGAAGGATGTGGACGGCAAAGCCGGTGTCGAGAATCGCAACCGGCTCCTTGCTGTCTCCATCGATGATGGCGACCTGACCGGCATCCCGCAGGATCACGCCGAAGTAGTTCTGCCAGTCCCGCGAGGTCTGCGGTTCGGTCGGACGATCGGCGACCGGAACCATCAAGCTCCACGAATCCTTGATCTGAGCAAGGTCGAGCTGCGGTGGCGTGGGAGGATCCATCTGGACGAAGTTGGCCATCAGCTCGATATCGTCGGCCGAAAGGATCCCCGACTTGCCCCACGCAGGCATCCCACCGGGGAGTCCGTCGGTGAGGATCGTTTCGATGCCGGCGGTACCGATCTCCCTCGTCGTGTCAGGCTGGATGTTTGGCCCTGTCGCCCCCGCGCGCAGTGTGCCGTGGCATCCTGCGCATCGGTTGAAGTAGATGCTGGATGCCTGGTCGAACTCGGCTGCCGACAGCTCTCGCGGCCCGCTGGAAGGCGCGCCAACGGCGACCTCACTTTTCGTGTCCAGGTACGCGATCACCGAATCGACTTCCTTCGACGACAAGCCAAGCGTCGGCATCTTGCCGGTGAAGAGGTCCCCGGCAACCGGGTCGGTCTTGGCGAACGCCGCGGGATCGGTGATCCAGGAGTGCAGCCACTCGGCATCATGCCTGGTCGTGACACCGGCGAGATCTGGTCCGACCAGCGGACCATTGCCGATCGTGTGGCAGGCGGAACAGCGCTGTTGGAAGACTTCTTCCCCGGCAGCTGCGTTCGAGCTTGACGAAGAACCACACGAGGTCGCAAGCAGGCCAATGCCACAGATCACGAGCCATAGGCGGAGGCGTGAAAAGCGCATGTTCGAGTTCCCTTCCTTCCCTCACCTCTGCCAAGCATATACCTGAGTTCTAGAGTTGTCTACTTGGTAACTATG
>CAZWHZ010000144.1:0-2509 GCA_964633745.1 uncultured Acidimicrobiia bacterium | reverse complement strand
CTTCGTCCAAGACCCTCGGGTGACATTGCTGCACACTCCCATGCCGTGTGGTAGCAGCCTGGAGTCAAGAGGGATGTCGCGGGCGGGGGTCCGCGACCATAGTCGGACTAGAATCTGGTAGGCGCACCGCTGGACGGCGTTCCATGCTCAAGATTGTTGTGGCGTTTGCAGTATCGGTCGTCCTGGCCGGATGCGGATGCGCCACCGTCGGGTGAGCGGCGGTACAACGCTGCTCGGCGTTGCCATATCGTCGAGGTGATCTGACGGATGAGGACGCCATAGCCTTCCCGTAGGGTCACCGTAGGGTCACGGAAGCCGAAATTCGTGTAGACAGAGGCCGTGGGTGATTCCGAGAATCGATCAGGTTCGACTGTACGAACGTACAGTGAACATCGGACTGTATGGGCATACGGTCGCCCAGGTCAGAAGCACGCCCGGAGGGACTCGAACCCCCAACCTTCTGATCCGTAGTCAGCGGGGCCCATGGGTCATAGCACGAGAAGGGCTGCTGACACATCTCCCTAGGTCTCGGGGAGAATGGCTTCTGCGTTTATCGGCAAGACGAGTGCAAGGGAAGCGACGGAGAGACCCCTAGGGTCAGCGTAGGGTCACGAGATGAGCCGGTTCGGGCACCGTCGTCCATCCCAGGACGTGTGCTTCTCGGGTTTCTCGATGACAAACGGATTCAACCACTGAGTTGGGTGCTCGCAGAGGCTCGCCGCAATACACAACGTCGTCTCGTTCTGAGAGAACCTGCCCGGCTTGGGAACTTCGCGGGCGTCGGGCGCGAATACCTATGTGAGACCGCTGCCACCTGCGCGGTGCTGGCCGCAGGCACGTTGTCCAGGGAAGGAGACAGGGATGCGACGCTTCGTCACTCTATTCATGGTATTGGCGGTGTTGATGGTGCTGAGCGCTGGCCCCGCATGGGCCGAGCAGGACTACGAATGGGGTACCAAGTACTGCTACACGACCTTCATTGGCATCCAGTCCAGGAGCATCGGGTCAGTAGGACACTACGCTGAGGGAGACCTCCTGCACTCCTGGACCGACGCCGCATGGACGAACCACGGGTCTATCGCATTCGGAGTGACGGATGGGATTTGGGGCGTGTCGACCAACGGAGCCATGTAACACGACTACCCCTACACGTACGCATACTGCACAGGCATCAACTGAGTGGAAAGGAACTCGATTTGCTTGACGCTGGGTCTGTGGGACGCACCGCCAAGGCGTTGGTGTGGTGGTTGCCGCTAGTACTGGTGCTCGCTGCTGGTTGCTCGGCCTCGCAGGTATCGGGTCCCACATCACCGGTTTCGACCACGGTGACCACCAGCATCGAAACCACAGCTGTGGCCACCGAAACCACGACAACCATGAGCGCCGGCGGGATGCTCGATCTTATCGGTGTCGACCCGCTGCCTCCGATCACCGGGTACGGGGACTACTCGGACGTCGACTTCTACGATCTCGACGTGTTCGAGGTGACTGAGGCCGAGGTTGCGTGCTTGCACGATCACGGCTTCCCGGTCACGATCATCCCACCCGGCGATGGGATCTCGTTCCAGGGGATCTCACCCGAACAGAACGGAGAAGCTGCGGCCACACTGGAAGCATGCATGGCGGGACTGAACCTCCCCCCGTACCATCCGCCGAGCCGCGAAGTAATGGAGCGGCAGTACCAGCAGGTCCTGGAGCTGGCCGAGTGTCTACGACAGGAGGGGTATGACATCCCGCAGGCTCCGTCGGAGGAGACGTGGATCGAGTCCTGGAGCACCGGGACGTGGAGCCCCTACAACGACCTGGCACTGCCGACGGGTCAGGCAGGTCAGGACGAGTGGGATCGCCTCAACGTCGCGTGCCCGCAGCAGACAAGACCCGACACCAACGACTGAACCCTCTGCCACGGCAGCGCACGGCAAAGGGTTCTGCCCGACAGCGGAACGAGTCAGGTCAGGGCTTTGGAGGAGCCGGCGGCCCAATCGCCGCCTGGGCGGTTGGGCCGCAGCGTATCGAACAACAGGCATCGGTACGGGTGGGAAGGACGAAGGTGACCACTAGGAGTACAAGATGCTGCAAGCGAGCTTCACTGAGCGGTGAACCACTAAACGCCAAGCGGCCGGAGTTCACGGAATGTCCATTTGTGCTTGTCCGAGTAGTCGTAGAACTGCTCGGAGACGAGGATGTGGTCCAGGGTGGTTCGGAAGCCTTCGTGGATGTAGGTGTAGTACACGTCTCGGAAGCTGCGCAGTTGCTGCATCTGGGCGGTTGAGTAGAGGCCGCGGTCTGATCGTCTGCCAGTCTTGCTGAGGTAGAACCTGCGGTAGTGGCGATCCCCGTAGAGGATCTCGTTGGACACTGACAGGAGATCGTCGTTGAGGTCGCGCATGACGACCGCAGCATTGTCGGTTCCTTTCATTCTCCTGTCGAGGAAGGTCGATGATTTCGACCTGCCATGCCTCGAACCGTCGCGTCCCCCACACCGCATCGTGGATGATCTTGTGAGTGC
>CAZWHZ010000143.1:0-2679 GCA_964633745.1 uncultured Acidimicrobiia bacterium | reverse complement strand
CTGTCGAACACGTTCGTCAACAGCCCGCGAGCCAATTGTGAGCAAACTGTGAAACCCTGTGGAACGTTTCGAAGGCCCTGGAGCGTCTGGTGGATGAGATGACCGATCTTGATGCGTTCTACCGATCTCGTCGTGCCGACATCGCCCGGGCCTTCTCGCTCACGATCGACAAAAAGGAGGGGATCTGATCTCGTTCTTGTCAAGATCAGCCTCGCTCATCGGGGTCACGATTGACAAGAACGGCAGAGGTGGGACTTAACCGCCGTTGACCAGACGATCGAAGAGGACACCGATTCCGTAGGCCACTGCTCCCCCACCTGAGGCGACCAGCAGATTCTCGATCGCGGCTCGAAGTGGCTTGCCGCGAGTAGCCCAGGTCCGCACCGCTCCGACCACCAGCAGCCCGACGATGGCTCCGATCGAGGCGATGACCAGTCCTCTCACGGCGCTCGACACGAACGCGAAGGGCAGCACCGATGGCAGGGACCCAAGCAGGAACAGGGCACCAGACATCCACATCGCCCGATAGGGGGACCTCCGTTCGGTCTCGACAACTCCGAACTCCAGCGCCGTCATCGCCTTGAGCAGGGCCTCGTCATCGGAAGCGAAGTAGTCGACCGCCTGGTCAAGGAGCGGACCGTCCAGGCCGATCCCGCCGAGGAGGTCGTGCATTTCGTGGAGTTCTGCCTCGTGGAAGTCGCGGATGTGCTCTCTTTCGAGAGCAACTTCGCCCTGAAACACCTCTTCCTGCGTCTTGGTCGCCATGTACTCGCCTGAGGCCATGGAGACGGCTCCCGCGACCGCTCCGGCGATCCCGGTCAGCAGCACATTCTTCGGCGACAGGCCACCACCCACCACGCCGGCGACGAGGAGGAGCATCGACACGAGACCGTCGTTGACGCCGAGGATCATGTCCCTCAGGTACTGGCGGTTTCGACCGAGGTGCTCGGTGAACGATGGGCTGACTTTGTAGACCGGATCAGAAGTCATCGTCATCGATCATAGATCCAGATGCCCCCGCCAGGGCTCGAGAGCCATTCGGACCGGGCGATTTCCTCGTTCCTGTCAGGCTCACCCCCGGTCAGCGGGGTCATGATTGACAAGAACGGGAAATCTGAACGAAGAGACCGATAGGGTCGGCCAGTCCCTGATCCTGGCGAATCGTGTGGAGTGTGCTCGTCTACTGAGCCACCGGGTCGAGTCTGCGGCGCTGCGGCTGTTGGTGCCAGTCCTGGAGGCTCCTCGGTTCGAGCGTCGCATCACCCGAACGCATCGAACGAGCCACCTGAAGACCGCCTTGGAGCGTTGTCACACAAGGAATACCGAGACGACGGGAAGCTCGACGGATGAGACCGCCATCGCTTCGAGCCCTTCCCCCGTGAGGCGTGTTGATGACCAATTGCACCCTGCCCGACTCGATGACCGTCGTCGTGTCGATCTCGCCCTCCCCCACCTTCTGGACAGGCGTGACGGGGACGGCATGGTGCTGCAGGTAGCGAGCGGTTCCTGGTGTCGCCATGATCTCGAAACCAAGAAGCTGGAACGCCTGAGCGACCGCGAGTCCGAGCGGCTTGTCCCGGTCGGCCAGTGTGATGAGAACCATCCCCTTCTCGGGGAGCCGATGCCCTGCAGCCAGTAGTGCCTTGGCGTATGCGACTCCCGCGTCAGGGCCGATGCCCATCACCTCGCCGGTGGCCCGCATCTCTGGTCCCAGCACCGAGTCCTGCTCAGGGAAGCGCCCCCACGGCAGCACCGCCTCTTTCACCGCGGTGAACGACAGCTCAGGACGCTCGGGAAGCAGTCCCTCGGATCGGAGATCGGCGATCGTCGAGCCCAGCATCACCCTCGCTGCCGCCTTCGCCAGCGGAAGGCCGCTCGCCTTCGAAACGAACGGGACGGTGCGCGACGCTCTCGGATTCGCCTCGATGATGTACACCTCGTCACCCTTCACGGCGAACTGCACGTTCATCAATCCCCGAACCCGCATCCCCCGTGCAAGATCTCCGGTGTGCTCCAAGATCGTCGCCATCGCCGCCTCCGACAAGGTGGGCGGCGGGATCACACAGGCCGAATCTCCCGAGTGGACCCCCGCCTCCTCGACGTGCTCCATGACACCACCGACGAGCAGCTCCTCCCCGTCGAACACGGCGTCGACGTCGACCTCGACCGCCGACTCGAGGAACCGGTCGATGAGCAACGGGACCTCCGCAAGCTGCAGATCTGCGAGGTCGCCGTAGACCTCGTCCAGATAGGTAGTCAGCTCGTCGAACGAATAGATGATCCGCATGCCACGGCCACCGAGCACATATGAGGGGCGGACCACGACCGGCAGACCAACCCTGTCGACCACCTCTTGTGCTGCGAGACGTCCCCTGGCGATGCCGTTCGGTGGCTGCAGGATGCCGAGTCGGCGACACAGCGCAGAGAACCGCTCTCTGTCCTCGGCGAGGTCGATCGAGTCGGGCGACGTCCCGGCGATCGGCACCCCGGCATCGGCCAGCGCCGCGGCCAGGTTCAGAGGCGTCTGGCCGCCCAGCTGCACGATCACCGCCTCTGGTTGTTCCGCATCGACGACCGAGAGCACGTCCTCGACGGTGAGCGGCTCGAAGTACAGCCGGGCAGAGGTGTCGTAGTCGGTGGAGACGGTCTCGGGGTTGCAGTTCACCATCACCGCTTCGT
>CAZWHZ010000142.1:0-2747 GCA_964633745.1 uncultured Acidimicrobiia bacterium | reverse complement strand
CGTCCGCTCCGCCGGCCCGCCCAGGATGGAGGTCCGGATCGATATCCCACTGGATAAAGAACGGCAACCCTGTCGACATCGCCACCTCGAGCCCAGCGAGGCGCCACGCCAATTCGACACCATCGGGTCGGAGCCGAGTCATCCGCTCGGCTGTCAGGCCAAGCCGACCGGCAAGGCTGTCGATGTCGTCGGTGCGCAGGCACCAGGCGGCGAGCCGATCGCCCTCAACCAATTGGGCGGTGACCCATTGAGCGAGCATGCTGTCTGTCGCCTCGTCATGATCGACGACTGCCATCAGCTCCACGTACGAGTCGCCAAGGGGCACGATCCGGTTGCCCGTCCCGAGCCCGGTGTGCCTCCCACCGAGCACGGACGTCAGGCCATACGTCTCGAGGAGCCGGTGACCGGCAAGGTCGAGATCCTTGACCGCCATGATCACGTGATCGAACCAGAGCATCTTCGGATCCTATAACGTGGTGCCCCATGTGGGACGACCCCCCGTCCTCTCTCGCGAGGCCGAGGGCCGGGGGGAATGGCGTCGAGCCGATGCCCAACTCCGGAGCGGGCGTTCTTCGCAACGGTGCTCGCGACTCGACTCCCGTTCGGCGTACAGTGGACCCATGCGAATCGAAACGGACCTCGCACATGTAACCATCACCATGTCTCCAATCGAGACAGTGCTCGCCATCAAGCGCCGCCTGAAGGTCCCCATCACGGCTATCGAGTCTGTGGCGGCCATGGATCGAGGCGACGTGCCTGTCGGGTCGCTGATTCGCGCCCCGGGCGCGCACGTCCCCGGCCTGATCCGCTACGGCTCCTACGGAGTAGGCGAGAAGCGGCAGTTCAGGGCAACCACACGCCGGGCTCGTGTGCTCGTCATCGAGACGCCTGGATGGGAATACTCGAAGATCGTCCTGTCGATTGCCGATCCCGACCAGGTCGCCGGAACGATCAGCGCGGCGCTCCGAAAGTAGCACAAAGTACGGCATGGTACGGTATCGTCATGTCGATACATGACACCAGCTTCCTCACCTCGGCGGAGGTGGCAGAGAAGCTCAAGCTGAACCAGCAGGTCGTGCTCAGGAAGCTCCGCTCCGGAGAGATCCCCGGTTACAAGCTCGGCGGGGAGTGGCGCGTCGCTGATCACGAACTGGAAGCGTGGCTCGCACCGCACTCAAACCGGTATTCGACGACGAAGCGAAGTTCCACCGAACGCGCCTTCTTCAAGAACGGGAAGCTCATCGCTGTCCCCGCTCAGCACAAGAAGCGTGTGTACGTTCTCGAGCGTCTCGTCCAGGAGTTCAAGCCGCAAACGGTCTACGCCGAGGCCGAGGTGAACGAGATTCTCGGCCGGTTTCACTCAGATGTGGCCTGGCTCAGACGCGAGCTCGTCGGCGAACGGATGATGGTCCGCTCGGATGGCAAGTACATGCGGGCGAGCAGCTACCTCAGAAGCTCAGACGATTGAGATGGAGTCCGCGGATTTCGTCGTGATCGGCGCCGGCATCGCCGGCGCCTCGGTCGGCTCTCGCCTGGCCGAACATGGGTCCGTACTCCTCTTGGAGCGCGAATCGATTGCCGGCTATCACACGACCGGTCGCTCCGCGGCGGTCTTCACCGAGGCCTACGAGAGTGACGAAGTCAGGACGTTGGTCCGCGCCAGTCGAGGCTTCCTCACCGCTCCCCCGGACGGCTTCACCGACGTGCCGCTCCTTTCGCCGATGCCGGTGATGTTCATCTCCCGCCCCGACCAGATGGACAGAATCGACATCGAGTTCGAGCAATCTGACGGGCTTGTTCGGCGCCTCGACGGAGAGGCAGCACGGAGCTTCTGCCCCGTGCTCCGTCCCGGGTACACCGCCGGGGCTCTCTTGGAGGAAGGAGCGTGCAGCATCGATGTGCACGCCCTCCACCAGGGCTTCCTCCACGCGGTCCGACGGCGCGGCGGGCGTGTGCTGACCAATGCCGGCGTGGCTGCAATCGACAGATCCTCGATCTGGACGATCGAGACGACCGACGGGGTCTTCTCCGCGCCAATTGTCGTGAACGCAGCCGGCGCGTGGGCCGACGAGATCGCAGCCATGGCCGGGGCCGAGCCGGTCGGTCTGATCCCGATGCGGCGCACCGCCTTCACCTTCAACCCGCACCTGGACACCGGCAACTGGCCCATGGTCATCGACATCGACGAGGAGTTCTACTTCAAGCCGGACGGTTCACTGCTCCTCGCCTCACCATGCGACCAGACGCCAATGGCACCGTGTGACGTTCGCCACGAGGAACTCGACGTGGCGATCGCGATCGACAGAATCCAGGCGGCCACCAGCCTGGAGATTCGCCACGTGAACACCGCGTGGGCGGGGTTGCGGACGTTCGCACCGGATCGCCGGCCGGTAGTGGGGTGGGATCCGGTGGTCGACGGGTTCTTCTGGCTGGCCGGCCAGGGAGGGTTCGGCATCATGACCTCGCCGGCAATCGCAGACACGGCAACAGCGTTGATCGTTGATCGTGCACTGCCAGAGGGCATCGATCCGGAACCCCTGGGCCCGGACAGGTTCAGGGACAGCTGACAGCTGACTGCCAAGAGCAAGGCACGACTTGAGACCTCGGGACGCCGTTCCTACCGAGAACCCAGAACCGACAACCGAAAAGGCTCCCGCAGGGAGCCTACGTGGTGCTCACCCACAACCCTGCAGCGATGAACGCGCCTCCGACGAGGTGGAACACGTGGATCGCCTCTCCCAGGAACA
>CAZWHZ010000141.1:0-2780 GCA_964633745.1 uncultured Acidimicrobiia bacterium | reverse complement strand
CCCGTAACGTCTACTCGACCGTTTGGTCGACCACCCACACCGCGATGGCCGACGGATGCATGACTTCCGCGACGACCGACATCGATTCGGAGATCAATTGTTCCACGTCCAGCCTGTTCCGGAGACGGCCGGTGAAATCATCGACGACCCGTTGTGCGTCGTACTGGGACCGATAGAAGCGACGATCAACCCACGCCAACACCCGGTTCCGTACAGGGTTGAACAGGGCTGCGACGGCCAATGTTGACCCCGCGACGAACAAGGTCGGTTGCTCACCCAGTAGGCGGGAAGGCAGCCATACCGCCCCCAACACGTACACCGACCCGAGCGCCGCAACTACGACAACGTACCCGACGGTGCGGGAGATGAGGCGGTCGATGTCGAAGAGGCGGTAGCGAAGGATCCCCAACGTCATCGACACGGGGATGAAGGCCGTGGCTGCGCTGAACAGAACCTGTGACAGGAGGTCCTCCCCTGGATAGGTCGCAAACCTGAAGAGGAGCGTGACGACGAAGACGATCAGCGACAGGCTCACCCACTTGATCTGGGCTCGGACGGCCTCATCCGAACGCCGGAAGCGGATGATGAGGGCGAACACTCCCACGACGAGAACGGTGATCATCGGAATGCCGTACACGTAATTGAGAACCGGGTTGACCGACTCAGGCAGGAAACCGATCGGGTTGTTGATCGACCAGCTCGCCTCAGGAGTCGCAAGCACGATGACCTTGGAGAAGATCCCGCTGAGAAACCCGGCCATGGAAATGCCGACTGCCCAACCAGCCCACCTCCAACGACGGGTGAGAAACGTCCCGGTCGGGAAGATGAACAGGAGAAGACCGAGCGGGAGGATGAACACGGTGAAGAACGAGGTGTTCAGACCGTTGAGCAGCAGAACGTCCCCAATGGTCATCCGCTCCGGCGGACCGTTTGCGAACCTGATGACGGCCGCGGGTTCTATCAGCAAACCCGCGCCGATCAGTAGGAGGATCCACGCGACACGGTTGCCCGGCCGGCGGGTGACGATGATCGCTCCGAGCGCCGTGAAGAGAACCGGCGCCGGGTCGACGGACACCACCCCCTCCGGCGCAGTCACGTAAACGACGGCCGAGGCCACAGCAATCACCCCGACCCACGCCCATGCAAGTGCGGTTCTCATTCGCGGATCCAGAGGCCGACGGACGAGGGCTGTACGGTCTGGGAGATCACCGACAGGGAGTCTTCGGTCAGTCGATCGATACCGACCCCGGCTTTCAGACGGTGCCCGAACTCGGTCAGGATGTGATCGGAGTCGTACTGGTAGGCCATCAGGAGACCGGCCGCACAGAAGAACCACCCGATCAGGTTGTGTGCACGCACGACGATCAAAGCGCCTAGACCGGTGAAACCGAACAACCCGATAACCAGCCCACCCACGCCGGCCCACCGCATTGCCGGCTCAGGCGACTCGACTATCCCGGCGACCACCATCGCGGCGGCGAGCACCCAGATGCCTGCCAGCAGGGCATTGCGAGCCCGATGTGAAACGACCTTGCCCATCACGACGCCGTCGGTGCCACGGCTGCGCTCGACCAATGGTCCGTCCCTGCCGAGGAAGCTCGCACGACAGCTCTCGAACGTCGGATCAACCTCATCACGCTCAGAGTGCTACACGGGAACCGCTACGAGACCGTGACGGGACGGGGCGGGGATTAAGAACGGCGCTCCTCGGCGCCGCTGCAAACGTCCACCCTGAAACACCGTACTTACAGGGTTCACCCGACCTGAGCGGATAGATAATTCCAGGACGCACGTCCTCGCCGGGCCGTTTCTATGCGAGAATCCCGGCCATGAGCTACGACCTGATCGTTGCAGAGAAGGCGCCCGGTGAGGACTGGGCGACAGTGCTCTCTCGGATCGAGGCGGCACCGGGGCCAGGCGGAACCTTGAGCGAGACGAGACGAGGCGTCTGGGAGCGGGTCGCAGCGCGCTTGCTCACTATTGATGGTCAATTCGAGCGGTTTGATGCGCCGGCGTTCATCGAGGTGAGCCACGAGACTCTCGGGATTCAGGTCTCCATGTTCGAGCAAGAGGCCAGTGTCTCTGTCCCGTTCTGGCATGAAGGCGGTGCCTCACACAGCGTGATGCTCGTGGTCGGTCAGATCGTCGAGGTCGTCCGCGAGTTGAGCGGATGGTCGGTGTGGGATCCACAGCTCGGCCAGGAGCTGGAGTCACAGGATGCACTGGTCACCGCCGGTGCCCCGCTGATGTCCGACACAGCGGAGAGCCTGACCGAGATAGTTGCTGAGCGGCGCCGGCCGTGGTGGAAGTTCTGGCGCCGCTGACCAGCGCCGATCACCACACACGCAGCACGAACGAGCACTTCGCATGGTGCGCTAGATCTGCCGGTCATGGGCGGCAGGTTTGCCTCGGCTACGGCATGATCCGTGGAGCAGGCGCCGCCTCAAAACGCTACACAGACCTTCCCGGGCTCGCCATCAGGTTCAAGATGTCCGTGCAGAGCGCATGGTGCCGGGTCCAGCGCGTCGTGGCTTGAGCAGACGCGGTCAGTGGAGAGGCGGTACCGTCTGCGACGGGCCGCGAATCGGTCCGACTCAGATTCCTCAGCACCCTACATGAACCTTCCCGATCTCAGGTTCAAGCTGGAGATCCCTGCATAGAGCGCACATGGCCGGTATGGGCGCTATGACGGCTAGCGCGCCACCCGGTAGCGGAGGTAGACGACTCGCGAGCTGAAGGTGCGGGTCTCCACGAGTTCCAGATCCACCCGGCGTTCGCGC
>CAZWHZ010000140.1:0-2802 GCA_964633745.1 uncultured Acidimicrobiia bacterium | reverse complement strand
CGGGGTAGTCGTAGACGCCTCTGATGGCATCGGCCACGACGCTCGCGACGGCTTCAGGGTCCTCGTTGTCGGCGAGAAGATCGGATGCGATGCGAGACGGTCGGGTGACGAGGAGCCCACGAACCCGAATGCATTCGTTGGCGTCCAGTGCCAGTCGGTGGAGTCGGACGTCGGTGCGGCGCGTCTGGCGTCTCGAAGGCAGCGTGAACTCATGAGTATCGGCGGGTAGATGGCCGAGTCCGTAGATGGCGGCCGCCGAACGATGCGAAACAACCCCCTGATCGAGGCTTCGTTCCCAGGCGGGAGTGTCGGGGGCGAGCTGGAGCCAGGCAGCGCGCAGCTCGACATGATCGGGCAGGGGAGCGCCCACAAGGTGATACACGCCACGGGCGACTCGCTCGAGCATCGACTCGTCGGTGATGAGACGCTCGAAGGTGGACCTTGGCACACCTTCGTTCTCAGCCTGGGCGCGGGTGACCAGGCCCCACTGCTCCTCTGCGAGTTTCGCGATACGAAGGAGGGTCGTGGATTGAGCCATAGCTGCATTCTATACCATATATGGGGGTAAATGAAGTATCAATCCAGAGTTGTTACTGCATAACCTATCGATTCTGAGTGTTACTGCCAGTAGTACCCGAGGGCCGCCGAGTCAAGTAGATCTCCATGAGTCCAGCACATGGTGGGTCAGGTGTCAGAGTTCGAGCGACGCTCCCTCGCGCTTGCCTCGAGCTCCCAGGGACTTCGCCAGCGCCTGTGCTCGCGCCGCTTGGAGGGCGTCGGCGGCTTGGCGGTCTCGGCCTTCGAAGAGGTGTCCGTAGACGTCGTAGGTGGTGCGGATGGATGCGTGTCCGAGTCGTTGGGAGATGACATAGGGGTCTTCTCCTGTTGCGATGAGGAGAGCGACGTGAGTGTGGCGCAGATCGTGCGGGCGCATGGGTTCACCGACTGAGGCGCGCACGGCCGGGTACCAGAAGCGTCGACGGAACAGGCGGAGGCGAAGTGGTCCGCCTTCGGGGGCGGTGAAGACGAGGCGATCGTCACCGGGGTAGGTGTTGAGGTGTGTAGTCAGTTCCTCTGCGAGGAATGGGGGGAAGCTAACTGTGCGGCGGGCGGCTGGGGTCTTGATGGGTCCTTCGACGCGGAGTTGTCGGCGTTGCAGATCGAGCCGGTCGGTTCGAAGGGCTGCGAGTTCTCCTGGGCGTAGGCCGGTGTAGGCGCCGGCAAGGACGAATGCTCGGTAGCGGGGTCTGATGGTTTCGGCGAGGTCTTCGACCTCTTCGATGGAGAGGAATCGTTTCTCGGATTGCTCGATCTTGGGCAGAGCGATCCGTCGGCAGGGTGATCGGGCGAGCCGTCCGTCGTCGACGGCCAGGTTGAGGGCGAGTTGCAGCAGCGTGTAGGCGCGACGGACGGTAGAGGGGGAGTAGCCGGCGGCGACGAGGTCACCAACCCAAGCGCGGATGTGGGCGGGCTCGATAGCCGAGAGGCGGGCGTTCTGGAAGGTGGGCAGGATGAGGCTGCGAATCACCGATCGGTCGTTGTCTCGGGTGGAGGCGGCAAGGTTGACTCGGCTTGCCTGGACCCGATCACTCCACTCTCCGAACGTGATTCGAGAGCGTCGGGGATCGGTCCATTCTCCACGCAGCTTGTCGGCTTCCATCGTGGCGAGAAATGCGTCGGCGTCGACCTTGCGTGTGAAGTTGCGTGCTCGCTCGCTGCCATCGGGTGCCCGATACCGAGCCTGCCAAGTACCGGCTGCCGTCTTGCGAACATGCGCCATCTTTCGGTCTCCGGGACGGTCGTCGGGCTCCGATGAGCATTGGGGCACCTTCGATCTTCGGCTGGGACCCTGTCACCAGAGTGTCCGAAACCCTGTCACAAACCCTCCAACTCGCTCGTGTCTGTGGTACTTGGTCCATCCGGCGATAGCCGGCGAGCGTAGAACCCTCAATGCGAAGGCACCTCTCAAGGACTCGAGAAGGTGCACGTTCTGATTCCCCTATACCCGTTTGTCGAGCGAGCTGAGCTGCGGAAACTCCCGGTTGGTGCCCGAAGTGGAATCTCTGGACGACAACAACAGCCGGAACTGACAGCGGAATGACAGGGTCCCAATCCAGGATGTCCACCAAGAGCCCTACCGGAACGGAGCACCATGGATCCAGCGCTTTCTCCGTACTACACCACCGGCAAAGTCGCGATCGCGACTCGCGTCGCACCCCCTCCAACACCACACGCACATGCAACAAGTTGCTGTCGGTCGACTGGTTGACCAGGGAGGTGTGGAGATCGTGTTGGATCGGAGCACGCTGGGAAGATAGATCGCCGGGTGTTCGCCGAACTGGACCACGGCGATGGGCCCCAGATGGTGAAGGTTCCGCTGTCGGATGCAGTGTGGTCAGCATGGCGGCGCTACTGCGAGGTACTCGGCTTGACGATGGGCGAGGGGATCGCCGGTTTGATCGGCGTCGAGTTGACTGCTCTGGTTGACGACGGTGTGGACGACAACTCTGCCCTGTCTGTGATCCGGGCCGCTGAGCGGCTTGCGGGGCGTGAGGCTCGGGTCGCCGTCCGGGAACGCGACCTGGAAACAGCCGAGACAAGGCAGCGCGAACGGGACAAGCGCCTGCGCCGATGGGAAGGCGAACTTGAGGCAAGGGAGGCGCTGCTAGACCAGGCATCGAGGATGGTTCAGCGTCGCGACATCCATTCGAAGATCGGTCGCAACGACCGGTGTTCGTGCGGGTCAGGGCTCAAGTACAAGCAGTGCCACGGGCTGCTGGCTCGTGGAGCGAACCCTATTCC
>CAZWHZ010000139.1:0-2815 GCA_964633745.1 uncultured Acidimicrobiia bacterium | reverse complement strand
GCGAGTCGGTTGACGAAGCGCTGTGCTTCGGCTGGATCGACGGGTTGATCCGCCGTGTCGATGACACGCGGCACGTGCGGCGCTTCACACCCAGACGACCGGGCAGCAAGTGGTCGGCGTCGAACAAGCGTCGGATCGACAGACTCGCGCTGGAGGGCAGGATTGCTGAAGCGGGCCGGATGGTGATCGAGGCGGCTCGGGCCGATGGCTCCTGGGATCAGGTTCCGGATGCGGAGCGCGAGTGGCAGATGCCCAGGGAGTTGGAGCGTGCGCTGGAGGGGAACGACGCAGCGCGGGAGCGATTCGGATCTTTGAGCCCTTCTCACCGACGTCAGTTCGTGATGTGGGTGGCCTCGGCGAAACGGCAGGAGACCCGCGAACGACGGGTTGCGAGAAGCGTGGGCATGTTGCTCTCCGGTAAGCGTCCGACGTGAACGAGCGAGAGATGTCCGCGGGGCTGCCACCGACCGATCGATACCGGTATGCGGACGTCGTGAGGGATCATCTGTATCTGGCCGGCCAGGTGCCAATCGACGCACAGGGCACGATGCCTGGAGGCGTCGCCGATCAGGTGCGACAGTGCCTGAGCAACCTCCAAAGACTCGTTTCGGCGCGCGGCTTCGCCCTCGACGACGTGCACCACATGACGGTGCACGTGGCTGGTGATCACGCGCTGCTTCTCGAAGCCTGGGATGCGGTTGCCGAGTGGTTCGAAGGTGACGTGCCTCCGGCAACTCTCCTTGGGATCGCAGGCCTGGGACACTCCGGCCAGCTGGTCGAGATCGACGCGGCGATCGAACGGAAGGAGTCGTGAATCGGGCACACTCCCTGTGACACCGACTCACATGATCTCGGGGGGTTGGGCACGTGGGTTGGCGGAGAGAGGGAGCGACTTCCTCCTTGGAACATCGCTCACTGGGAAGGTCGCCGAAGCCGGGCCCGAGGGGAGTGCCACCGCCGGCAAGCGACGAATATGGGCCGCCCCAGGGGGCGGCCCATATTGCCTGGGTACTTTCACTCGGAGGATCCAAGCTCTCCGGGAGTGGGAATGTGACAGGCGCGATCTGCTTCGGTGGTGGCGTCGATCCCGACCTCGCGGATCGCTTCGGACTGCGGGGACCAGCCATAGCTGCCCCCTGTTCTCTGAGCGATGAACTCATTGAGGTCTGGAGCCGCAGAAATCTCAATGCCCGCGCTGCGATAGCACTCGGCGAGAACCTCATACTGCTGATAGGCGATCTCGATGTTCGCCGGATTATCTCCGGGTAGGAGATACCCCGCGCTTCGAAGTGATGAGAGGCACATGTCGACTCCCGCCTCGAACTCTGCCTCGTTTACCACCGTGTTGTCGAACGTGATGCCAGTCCCCTCCTGTGTGACATCGAGGCCCTTTTCCTGAAGGCACGCGACGATGTGGGATGCTTCTTCGAGTGGACTGAGAGCGAACCCGGCATCGAAGACGTGAACATCGGCGACGATCATGGGGCCCGAGCCCGAACCTCCTTGGAGAAAGAGCAGCGATACGGCGCCGGCACCCACGAGGATGGCGGCAGTGACCGAGATGGTCCTGAGGATGAACAGGTCGCGACGGCCGCGCCGTTTCACCTCGCTCATGTTTCCGGACGCGGAGGGCACCGCGCGTGCCTGGCGTTCCAACTCGGCGGTGAGATTCCTTTCCAAGTTCATGACAACTCCTTTCGCATCTTTTCGAATGCACGATGGAGACGGCTCTTGACCGTCCCAGGACGAATGCCAAGCGCGCCGGCGACTTCGGCTTCGGGCCAGTCGAGGAGGTATCTGAGGACGACGACAGCGCGCTGTTCGGCGCCCAGAGCGCCCAGGGCCCGATAGAGGTCGAGGGACGAGTCGACAGGGGCGGCGTCCTCGAGAGGAGCCGAGACGGTGACCTCTCGTCTTGTCTTGCGGCGCTGCGAGATTGCCCAATTCAAGGCGACCCGGTACACCCACCCCTCCTGGTTGCGGTAGGCGCAGACGTGCCGCCACCTGCGGTAGGCGCGGATCATCCCCTCATCGACTGCCTCACGAGCAAGATCCGCATCCTGGAGGGTCACTGCCAGCGGGCGGTAGACCTCGTCCCAGGCAGATCGATAGAACGTGTCGAAGTCGGGTTGCGCAGCTCGAACGGTTGGCTGCACTCTCGCCGGGTTTGTGACGCTCTCGTTCACTTCACTCATCACACCACGAACGCATCAGCGGCGGGATCGGTTCCGGGGTCTTTCGGCGGGGGACCCCCGGTGCACACAGATTGGCGCCCGGTGGACGGTGGCCACGCCCTCGCTGCAAGAACGATCCCGCGGACAGGACACGGTTGATGTCGAGGACGTCAACGCACTTCGGTCAAACGCCGTCCTCGCCGCTCGCCGGCCGTGTTTCGGGATTGTTGTCGAGACAGTTCAGTGCACCTGTGACACGATGCCTTCTGGAAAGGAACCGCATGACTGCCGGACGCATTGCAGCGATCGTCGGGCTCGTCGCCGTACTGACGGTGGTCGGTGTGATCGCGCTTGGGCACATGGGAGCCGAAGACACGTCGGAGGCGGTCGCGTCAACATCCACATCGACGACCACCTCCACCACGCTGCCACCGATTCTGAGGGACGCACCAGAGCTCGCAGGCATCGACGGATGGCTTCAGTCGAGCGTGTCCGATCTTGCCGACCTGCGAGGGAAGGTCGTGATCCTGGAATTCTGGACATTCGGGTGCAGCAACTGCAGAGCCACGCTCCCGTACCTTCAAGGCCTCTACGCCAAGTACCAAGGGCAAGGTCTCGAGATCGTGGGAGTCCACTCGCCT
>CAZWHZ010000138.1:0-3012 GCA_964633745.1 uncultured Acidimicrobiia bacterium | reverse complement strand
ACGCCTTGGTGCTCACGCATGGTCATGTGGACCACAAGGGCTCTGCCGAACGGCTGCGGCGCGATCACGAGATACCCGTCCACTGCCACACCGACGAAGCACCCATTGCCCGCGGGGAGATCAAACAGCAGATCTCCACATGGGAACTGCGCAGGGCCTGGCGGCCGAAGATCTTCAGGTTCGCCCTGAATGCGATCCGTAGCGGCGGGCTGCAACCTGAGCATGTGACCGAGGTCAGCACGTTTGGTGACGGTGAGACGATCGACGTTCCCGGACATCCGATTGCCGTACATACACCTGGCCATACCCAGGGTCACGTGTCGCTGAATCTGCCTGACCGGGGCGTGCTCATCACCGGCGACGCGCTCGTCACGATCGATCTGTGGGATCACGACCGACGCGGTCCTCAAGTCATCCGGCACCAGTTCAACCACGACCACCAGCAGGCGATCGCATCGCTCGATCGGCTTGCGAGCATCGACGCCGAGGCCCTCATCCCAGGGCACGGTGAGGCGTGGCGAGGAACGCCACGAGACGCCGTCGAACTGGCCCGGCACGCCCTGTGAGCCACCCTCCCGCTCCACCTGTTGCTGGTAGCGTTACTGGATGCGCTGGAACAGAATTCAGTCAAGGGGCAACGTCGAGGATCGTCGCTCGCGGCCGGGCAGAGCGGCCGCCGGTGGTCTCGGCGGTCTTGGCATCATCGGGCTCCTGCTCTACCTCTTCCTTGGTGGCAACGGTGGGAACATCGACGACGTCCTCGGCCAACTCCAGGGAGCTCAGGGAGCTGCGACCGGACAGACGATCCAGCTGAGCCAGGGCGAGCAGCAGTTCGCCGACTTCGCCTCAGCGGTTCTCGGATCCACCAACGAGGTGTGGTCCCAGATCTTCTCCGACGCGGGCCTCACCTACGATCCTCCGACCCTCGTGCTGTTCCGCGACTACACCGACTCCGGGTGTGGCGGCGCCGATTCCTCGGTCGGTCCCCACTACTGCCCCAGGGATGATCCTTCCACCCCGGAGGTCGAACCAGGCGTCATCTACCTGGACGAGACGTTCTTCGACGCCGTCCTCGAGAAGCAGCTCGGCGCGACCGGTGGCGACGTGGCAGAAGCGTATGTGATCGCGCACGAGGTGGGCCACCACATCCAGAACGAACTCGGCATCACCGCCGAGGTGACGAAGGTTCAGCAGGAGAACCCGTCGGAGGCCAACACACTGTCGGTGGCGACGGAGCTCCAGGCAGATTGCTTCGCAGGAGTCTGGGCCGGCATGCTCGAGGGCGATGTGATCCTCCCCGGTGAGCTTCGCCAGGCAATCGATGCAGCGGAAGCGGTCGGCGACGACCGGATCCAGCGCAAGACCACGGGCATGGTCAACCCCGAGACATGGACGCACGGATCGGCCGAGGAGCGAGTGTCCTGGTTCATGACCGGCCACGACACACGCGACCCCAACGCCTGCACCACCTTCGAATCGCTCCAGGGCTAGACCGGCTTCACTTCCTGGCGATCAGCACCTTGAAGTCCCCGAGACCTCGCGGGTGCAGCAGCGTCTCGGCGTTGGTTCGAGATGAACGGGCCATGAGTTGTCCCATCGAGTCGGCGGATCGGGCCGCCGCCAACTCGCGCTCCCGCAGGTCAGAGATACGATCCCGGAGGCCGAGCGACTCGAGAAGATCGTTCTGACGGCGCACCTCCACCGTCGCCCCCAGTTCCCCAGCGGCCGCGACCAGAGCCGTGAAGTTGACATCCACCGTGATATCGGTCTCCCCGGGTTCCAGCAGCGGCTGCGGACCGAGATGGTGGGCGCGGTAGGTGCGAAGCGTCCCATCGACACGGCGACGCTCGAGCCCCTCGGCGGTCTCGCCGTAGTCGATGATTACCACCGCTCCCCTCTCGAGACGCGCGAGCACGGAGCCCATCCACGCGGAGGCGGCCAGCTGCACCTCGACCCGTCCCCCGTCCGGGCACGGCACACCGAAGCGATCCGCCCACGCGGCGACGTCCGGCCGGACGTCGTGACGGACGAGCACGAGCCGGCCGTCTTCCGTGCCCACCCATCGTTCCTCCCACTTCTGACCTACCCGAACAGCGAGCGCGACCGGAAGATTGTCCAGCAACTCGTTGGCGATCACGACCCCGGCGAATCGGAAAGGCAGGTGTTCGGTCGACGCCACGACGCGATCCCTGGGGAGCAGGTCGGCGAGCGCAGCTCGAGCCGCAGGTGATGCCTCCACCGCCCACCCGTCCACTGCGCTCCCCAGCGCTGCGAGCAGCGGCCGAAGGAGCGAGCCGGAACCCGCACCCGCCTCGACCAGAACAGGCGCCGTCATTCCGGCGACGACCTGATCGACGAGCACGGCCAGCGTCTCACCAAACAGTGGGCTCACCTCAGGCGAGGTGAGAAAGTCACCTTCTTTGACCGATCTCAGCTTCCCGGCACCGAAGAACCCGCCCTCGGCGTCATAGAGCGCAATCGACTGGAACTCTTCGAACGGAATCGGCCCTTGCGAGCGGATCTTGTGAACGAGACGCTCGAGCAGCGACACGGGTCACCTCGGCATTCGGTAGTGCCAGGTGTGCCATGGGTGACGGTCGGCTCGGTGCCCGTTGCGTTCCATCGCGTCGAGCATCGGTGTGTTGACCGTATCGACGTCGGAGAGGATCGATCGGAAGCCCTTGCGCTGAGCGGCGGCAGTCCCTGCAAGGAGGAAGTCGTCGATGTAGCGGCGGCCCCGATGCTCGGGCGCCACCCCGATGAACGCGATCGTGGCGACGTCCGGCGCATCGAACGACGACACACCGACAAACCCAACCGGTGTCCCGTCGGGGAGTGATCCGAGCAACCACGTGTCTTCGTCGGCAGGGCCGAGGAAGCTCATGAAGACGTTCGACCAGTTCTCCTCCCCGGCGAGCCGGTAGTAGTACTGATCGTTGCGATCGAGCGTGTCGCGCCCCACCGAACCGAGCACGGCACGGTACGCCTCACGTCCCACCTCGGAGACCGGCT
>CAZWHZ010000137.1:0-3081 GCA_964633745.1 uncultured Acidimicrobiia bacterium | reverse complement strand
CGACCGACCGAACCTGCTCATCAAGGTGCCCGCCACTCCAGCCGGTGTTCCCGCCATCCGCCGGCTGATCGCCGAGGGGATCTCGGTCAACGTAACGCTGATCTTCGCTCTCGATCGGTACCGGGAGGTGATGGAGGCATACCTGAGCGGACTCGAAGGATTCCTCAACGACAACCCCAATGCGTCCCGCATCGCTTCGGTAGCTTCCTTCTTCGTGTCCCGGGTTGATACGGAAGTCGACAAGCGCCTCGAAGCCATCGGGTCCGGTGCGCTCGCGCTGCGCGGCAAGGCTGCGATCGCCAACGCCAGAGCGGCATACGGTGCGTTCCTCGAGACGTTCGCGGGAGACCGCTGGAATGCGCTCGCTTCCTCGGGGGCCCGCCTCCAACGGCCGCTGTGGGCGAGTACCTCAACCAAGAACCCCGCCTACTCAGATGTCATGTACGTGGAGGATCTGGTCGCCGACGACACGGTGAACACCATTCCGCTCGCCACCATCGAGGCCTACCAGGACCACGGAGATCCCGACCCGAACACGTTCACGACTGCCGACATCGAGGATGCCGTCGAGACGCTGGCCAAGCTCGGATCGGTCGGGATCGACTACGACGATGTCGTCCAGGTCCTCGAGGACGAAGGTGTCGCCAAGTTCGCCAACGCCTACCACGAACTGCTCGACTCGATCGAGAAGAAGCGGGAGACGCTGGTCGGGTAGCCCGCTCCCCTGGTTCTTGTCAACCTCAGCCCCGGTGAGCGAGGGTGAGATTGACAAGAACCAGACCCCTCCTCTTCTTGTCAAGATGAACCCCGTTGAGCGGTGCCAGGATTGACAAGAACGGCGAGAAGAGAGACCGCGCTACACCTTCACCAGCGGCGCCCAGGCGAGCAGCAATCGCTTCTCGCCGGCGCCGTCGAAGAGCACAGTCGCTTCAGCTCGATCGCCGGAACCGACGATGCGCTGCACCGTCCCCTCACCCCACTTGTCGTGTCGAACCCGATCGCCGATGGACAGCTCCACATCGCCGAGGGTCTGACGAGGCTTGGCCCGCTCCCGTTCAGGTACGCGCCGTTCCCGGCGGATCGTCTCGGTCAACGACTCTGGGATCTCGGCGAGGAACCGACTTGGCGGGTTGAAGTTGGCGGCTCCCCACAGCAATCGCCGCGACGCGTTGGTGACGAACAGCCGATCCTGTGCCCGGGTGATTCCCACGTAGCAGAGCCGGCGTTCCTCTTCGAGCTGATCAGGATCACCGAGCGACCGCATGTGCGGAAACACACCGTCGTCCATTCCGATGAGGAAGATGACCGGATACTCGAGGCCCTTCGCCGTATGCAACGTCATCAACGTGACGGCTTCGGTCGCATCATCCATCTCGTCGAGGTCGGTTACCAGGCTGATCGACTCGAGGAACAGCTCCACCCTGCGGAGCCCCGGCAGCTCGCTCCACTCCTCACCATCGACGAGCATGCCCTCGGCGGCCGACTCGTACTCCTCGGCCACGGAGGCAAGCTCTCGAAGGTTCTCGGCTCTCCCCAGCGCCTCGACCGAGCGCTCGGACTCCAGCTCGGCGATGTACCCGGTCTCGTTCACGACCGCCTCGAGTGCGGCTTTCGGACCATCCGCAGCCCGCTCCCTGAGCGCCCCAAGCACCGCCAAGAACTCTCTGATGAGTGTCCGCGCCCGGTCGGTCACCCCACCAATATCCTCCCCAAGAGCGTCGTGGAAGCTGACACCGTGACTCTGCGCGAATCGGTCGACGTGCCCGATCGTCGTAGTGCCTATGCCCCGCTTCGGGACGTTGATGATGCGTTTCAGTGCCACCTCGTCGTCTGGATTGACGAGCACGCGCAGGTACGCGAGCACATCCTTGACCTCACGGCGCTCGTAGAACTTCACGCCTCCGACCACTTGGTACGGCAACCCAAAGCGGACGAATACCTCCTCCAGCACCCTGCTCTGGGCGTTGGTCCGGTAGAAGACCGCGACGTCGGAGGCCCGATACCCCCCTGCCTCCAGCTCGGCGACCTGCTCGGCGACGAACGCAGCCTCGTCGTGCTCGTCCTGGGCCTGGTATCGGGCCACCAGCTCTCCTCTGCCGCGGTCCGTCCAGAGGTGCTTCACCTTGCGAGCGGCGTTGTTCGAGATCACCGAATTCGCTGCTTCGAGGATCACCTCCGTCGAGCGGTAGTTGCGATCGAGCACCACCACCTTCGCGTCCGGATAGTCCTTCTCGAACTCGAGGATGTTGCGGATGTCGGCGCCCCGCCACCCGTAGATCGACTGATCGCTGTCCCCCACGACGCAGAGATTCCGGTGCCCTGCCGCGAGCTGGCGAACGAGCATGTACTGAGCATGGTTGGTGTCCTGGTACTCGTCGACCATGACGTACTCCCACCGTCGCTGGTAGTACTCGAGGACATCGGGGAACGCCCCGAACAGCTCAACGGTCACCATCAAGAGATCGTCGAAGTCCATCGCCGAGGCTTCGAGGAGCCGCTGCTGGTACAGCCGGTATACGTCGGCCACCTGACCGTGGTAAAAGCCTGCACCTCGCTCCCTGAACGTCTCGAAATCGATCAGCTCGTTCTTGGCATCGGATATCGCAGATCTGATGTTGCGAGGAGGGAAGCGCTTTGGGTCCATGTCGAGATCCCGCAGGCACATGGTGACGAGTCGGAGGGCGTCGGCATCGTCGTAGATGGAGAAGCCGGCCCGGTATCCGAGGCGTGGCGCCTCTCGCCGCAGAATCCTGGCGCACGCGCTGTGGAATGTCGAGATCGTCATCGCCCGAACTCTCCCCCCGATGAGGGACTCCACCCTGTCTCGCATCTCACCTGCGGCTTTATTCGTGAATGTGATGGCGAGGATGGACTCGGGGGGAACGCCGAGATCGTGGATCAAGTGGGCAATGCGGTAGGTGAGGACCCGGGTCTTCCCCGAGCCGGCGCCCGCCACGACGAGCACGGGACCATCGGTCGCTGCAGCCGCCTCCCGTTGCGGCGGGTTGAGGTCGTCGAGAAGGGACGCGCCCGCAACACCGATGTCATCCCGCATGACCGGGATGGTACCTGGAGGTTCTC
>CAZWHZ010000136.1:0-3427 GCA_964633745.1 uncultured Acidimicrobiia bacterium | reverse complement strand
ATCCACGAACCGGCCGCTCCACCTTCGACCGCCGCAAGGGTCGAGTGGAGGTCGAGATCGGCACCTTGGGCGAACACCATTGCCTCGCTGACGGCCAGTCCGGTCACGACGACGAGAATCTGGTTGACGAGTTTCGCAGTCTGGCCGGACCCTGCCGGCCCGACATGGGCGATGGCGGACGCGTACGTGTCCATGGCAGGTCTGGCTCGCTCGAGCTGCTCGGCATCTCCCCCGACCATCACGGCCAGCGTTCCTCTCACGGCGCCTTCACTCCCGCCGCTCACCGGCGCGTCGAGCCAGTGCGCACCCTTCGCCTCGACGATGCCGGCGAGGTCCACGGTGGCCGATGGGCTGATCGTGGAATGGTCGACGATCAGCGACCCGCGGTGCAGCCCTTCAAGCAGGCCGTCGGTGCCGGCCACGACCTCCTGAACATCCGGAGTGTCGGACACGCAGATCATCACGACATCGCACTGTCGCGCGACGTCGGCGGGTGACGACCCTGCCACCGCTCCTCGCTCGACGAGCGGACCCATACGCTGCGCCGTCCGGTTCCAGACGACCACATCGAAGCCTTTGTCGACGAGATTGCCAGCCATCCCGGAACCCATGATCCCGAGGCCAATGAATCCGATGTTCACGGTCACCTCCCAGTGTCACAGCTGACCGTACGTGGTCCTGCCAGCTCTCGATTGCAGACCTACAGCTCCGAACCGGCCTTGAGCGCGTCTCGAAGCTTCACTTTGGCGCCGATCCGCAAAATCGACCCCTGATAGATGCGCGCGCCGAGACGGAGGACCCAGTACGTGGCGAGCAGGATCAGCACGACCGACAGCGCCACCTCCCACGTAGGCACATTGGTCACCGTCATCCGGGTCGGCATGACAAACGGCGAGAAGGGCGGAATGATCGAACCGAGGTGCGGCAGAACCGCATTGGGCTCCTCCAGTGCGTAGATAGAGAGGAAGAACCCAGGGACGATCGCCAGGATCGGGATGAACGCCACCCCCTGTGCGTCCTCCTGACGGGAGATCGTGGCGCCGAGTGCGGCGTAGAGGACGGCGAACAACGCATACCCGAGCAGGTACCAAACGAGCACGGTGAGAGCCACTCGAGCGCCGATGCCGGCCAGATCGACGTTCACCACGTTCGCCCTGCTCAAGGTGAACAGCGCCGCCCCACCGATGACCACGAGTTGGATGACACCGAGGAGCCCTATTCCCAGCACCTTGCCGGCGAGGAGCCGGCGGGGTCGCGTCCGGGACAGGACCACTTCGACCACCCTCGACTGTTTCTCCTCCATCACTCCCATCATCACAAACTGTCCGAACATGAGAATCGAGATGTACAGCAGGATCGAGCCCACGTAGCTGGCTACCTGTTTCGGTGCCTGTGAAGGATCGGGCGCCGTCAGTGAGCGACTTGCCAGCGGCTCGGGGCTGAGGAGCTGTGCGGCCTCCTGCTCGCTGAGACCAAGCGTCGCTATGTTCTTGGATCGCTCGAGGCTCTGCACTGCAGATGTCACGATCGCAGACAGCTGGTAGGAGGGATCCTCGTTCCACACGAGTTGGTTGCCGTCCACCAGGAGGACGTTCGCATCGCCCTTCTCGAGCGCCGCCTCCCCTTCGGCAGTCGACGCGTAGCTGGTCACCGTGACCGTACGATCGAACGCCTGGGCCGACGCATCGACTGCCTGCTGGAAGTTGTCAGGCACCGTTCCCGTGACCCCGATCTTGTACGGCTTCTGCACGGCGCTCTGGGCCGCGAGAAGCGGCCCCGCCACGACCACGACTCCCACGATGATCAGCATGGAAATCAGAAACACCCTGCTCCGTATGCGCTGGAGGAAGTCACGCTGGGCGATCAGGAACACCTGTTTGAGCGGGCTCATCGTTTCACCGCCTGCCTGAACAGATCCGACAGGTTGGGGGGTTCGAAGCTGAAGCTGGTCACAGCTCCATCCTGCTTCGCCCGATGGAGAACCGCCTCGGCATCCACCCCCGTTCGGATCAGATACCGCTGACCGCTGTCACCAATCGTCTCAACACCTGGAAGATCCGGCGTCCAGGGCTCTCCATCGACGGTGATCTCGAGGTGTCGGTAGTCGGATCGGTCGCGCAGCTCGGCAAGAGGTCCGGCGAGCACAACTCGTCCGTGATCGATGATGACGACGTCCTGACATACATCCTGGACGAGATCGAGTTGATGGCTCGAGAACACGATGCCTGCACCGGTGTCGGCCAGCTCCCGCAAGGTCGCGGCCATGTCCTCGACCCCGATCGGGTCGAGACCGGCGAACGGTTCGTCGAGCACCGCAAGTTCGGGTCCGTGGACGAGCGACACGGCAAGCTGGACACGCTGCTGGTTGCCGTGTGAGAGATCCTCGAGCTTCGAAAGCGCCCTGTCTGACAGGCCCAGCCGGCTGAGCCACCGGTCCGCGGCGGACGAAGCCGCTGACGGGTCCATTCCCGAGAGCCGCCCGAAATACACCAGTTGCTCTCTGATCTTCATCTTCGGGTAGAGCCCACGCTCCTCCGGCATGTACCCGAACCGAAGGTGATCCTGAGGTCCGACCGGCGACCCGTTCCATCGCACCTCACCCGCGTCGGGGCGCACAAGCCCGAAGACACAGCGCATCGCCGTGGTCTTCCCTGCCCCGTTCGGACCGAGAAACCCGACGACACGGCCTGGCCTCACCTCGAAGGTCACGCCATCGAGAGCCACGACGTTGCCGTACCGCTTCTGCAGGTTCGAGAGTTCCAGCATTCCCACCTCTTGTCCCTCACTACTTTGCCAGATGATCGTCGACAACGTGAAGCTCAGCGGACGGAGCTCGACGCAGTCATGCGGCCGAGCCCCAGGTCCCAGAGCTGGTCGGCAACTGCCAGCGCTTCGACAGCTCTCGGTGCGAACGAGGGACCTACCGGTGTCTTCTCGGGATCGGGCCTGAAGCGCACGAATCCACCCATCGCTCCCGGGCCAAACTCGAGCGTGGCATCGTACGCGTCGCCATCGCCCACCACTCGATAGCTGTCCCCGTCGACAGCGAGATACCGCGTCTCGGTGGTCGACCGAACACGAGCAACCGGAGCCATAGCTGCCCCTCCCCGATGGTCGTCCGCAGATGCCACCACGAGCGCCTCGAGCTCACGCGGGCGGAAATCGAGATCAACTCCCTCGGTCACGGCTCGCTGAATCATGCCGAGGGGCAGCTCCCGCAATCCGGCGAGGAGAAGCCCGATGGAGGCACCGGCCCTGGTATTCAACTCGGTCGGACGGAACCCGTCGACAGTCAGGATCCCGTCGACGGTGAACGCACCCAGGTAGCCGACCGCCTCGTGGAGAAATGCACCTACGGCTCGCGCGCAGGCTCTCATCTCCTCACGATCCTCCGTCGGCGGGTCCCAGAACGTCGCGGTCCCTCCGT
>CAZWHZ010000135.1:0-3654 GCA_964633745.1 uncultured Acidimicrobiia bacterium | reverse complement strand
ACTGCTCGGCGGCCGATGAAGCAGACGGGCTGTGCTCGAGCACACCGTCGCCCGACCCGGACCCGATCGACCACTACGGGCATGGTTCGCACGTGGCCGGCACGGCCGCAGGCATCGGAGTGCCCGGTGAGATCGGCGCTGGTGTCGCGCCTGATGCCAGCCTCTATGCCTACAAGGTGTTCGGCGACGTCGAGGGATCGACATCGTTGACACCCTTGGCGATCGAGCGGGCGTTGGACCCGGACAACAGCGGAGACATGGTTGACCACGTCGACGTGATCAACATGAGCCTCGGCTCCCCACTCGGCGATCCGAACGACCCCACTGCGCTGGAGGCCGAGGGAGCAACCGCCATGGGCGTGATCGTGGTTGCATCGGCGGGCAACGAGGGTGACGTCCCCTACGTCACAGGTTCGCCTGCTGTCGCTTCGAGCGTCATCTCTGTTGCGGCCTCGGTCGACGGAGGAGCCGCCTACCCGGCGTTCGCCGCACAGGTGGACTCTGAAGACCCAGTGCTGTACCGCGATGTCGAGGGTGACCTCGGGACCGGAAGGATCTTCGATGAGGATCCTCTCACCCTGGAAGTCGCGATCGCACTGGACGGAGTCGACGAGCCGACGGATGCGTGCGAGCCCCTGACGACCGAGTCGGCGGCAGCCGTCGACGGCAAGATCGCGCTCGTGCAGCGTGGTGTCTGCTCGTTCCAGCTCAAATACAACAACGTGGCGAATGCTGGAGCCAAAGCGATCATCGTCTACAACGATGCAGCACGCGGCGATGACCTGATCACCATGGGTGGGGACACGGCATATCCGGAGCCCACCATTCCGGGGATCTTCACCGGTCACACGGCCGGTGCGGCAATCGCAGCTGCGATCGACGGTGGCGGCACCGTCACCGCGACGCTCTCCAACAGCCTCGAGATTCCCGCACCGGAGCTCACTGACACGATGGCAAGCTTCTCGTCGCGCGGTCCCGGCAACGGAGGCACGACCTTCAAGCCCGATCTGTCGGCTCCCGGCTACCTGATCACGTCGACGGCTGTCGGAACAGGAACGCACGGGGTCAGGTTCAGCGGAACGTCGATGGCATCACCGCACATTGCTGGTGCAGCTGCGCTGCTTCGCGAGGAGCACCCGAGCCTTCCGGTTGACGCGATCAAGTCGCTCTTGATGAACTCGACGACGCCGGCTGCAGAGAACTACCCGATCGCCCGTCAGGGAGTCGGCGTGGCACATGTGAACGGTGCTGCGACCCTCGGGGCATACACGACGCCCGCCGGAGTGAGCTTCGGGCGGATCAACCCGATCACCGCGACGTCGGTGACGAGGACGATCACCGTGACGAACATGGACTCGTCGGCGAATACCTACGACGTATCGGCGGACTTCGCTCATGCCCTCGACGGGGTAACCATCGAGGTCCCGGAGACGATTACGGTCGACGGACACTCCACGGCGACATTCGATGCGACGTTGACCGTGGACCCAGCGGCGATGACCGTCTTCGATGACGGCTTCTTCAGCCAAACGGAAGCAGATGGTCGTATCGTCCTCTCTGATGGTGAGACGCTGACCGTCGGCTTCCTGGCTGCAATCGACCCTGCGTCTGACGTCCAAGCCAGTGTCGATGCCGATCACGGTCGAGTGACCACGCCGATGGCGCTCGCCAACCCGAGCGACACCGTGGGATGGGCCGACTCGTTCACCTATGCGCCGTCGCAAGGCGGATTCGGTGACATTGCAGCGGTCGGTTTCCGAGCGAACACGTTCAGCGACGGCAGTGAAGTAGTGGAGTTCGGTGTCGCGCTCGATCACAACTGGGAGGCCGCGGCGTCTCAGGAGATCGATGTCTACATCGACACCAACGAGGACGGGGTGGATGACTACATCCTGGTCTCCGCCGATCTTGGCCTGCTCCAGGGTCTCGACCCGGACGGCAGGCTGGTCACGGCGTTGTTCGATCTGGTTCACGGTGGCGCCCTCCTGGAGTGGTTCGTCACAGGAGACCTGAACGATCAGGTTCAGACGATGACGGTGGATCGCTACGGCCCCTATGGGTTCTTGACGCAAGGCGACAAGAAGTTCAGCTTCGTAGCAACCAGCTGGGATACCCGTAGCGGAGCGCTCAACGGCGTCTACGCCGGTTCCGCCAATCTGAACGAGCAGGGCGGCACGGTTGGCTACTTCGGGCTTTTGCCCGGTGACAGCGGAGTGCTTATCCCACTTCCGGCCAACACGGACGCGGTGCTGTGGCTGTTCCAGAACAACCCTGTCGGCTCCCAGTACCAGGTCGTCGACCTGGCTCCGAGCAACAAGGGAGGCAACTCGGGTCACTGAACCCGAACCGCCACGATTCGAGATCCGGGGCTCTTCGGCCCCGGATCTCTTGTTGCCCGCAGCACACGTTGACCCATCTCGGCCCAACCAGGACGTCGGCCACTTGCTATCGTCAGATTGCTGGGGAGCATCCTCGGCGTTCGCCTAGGCGAACGGGGTATGGGCTGGGAAGGAAGGGAACAACGTGAGACGCAAGAGATCGCTCATTCTGGTGTTGGCGCTGGCCATGCTGATGGTTGTCGCACTGCCCGCCGAGGCAGTTCAGTTTGGTGGGCCGGACACGGACCCGGTGATGTACAACGGGGTCGGGATCGAGATGTCGTATCCAGGCACCGGCAACTATGTCTATCTGTGCACCGTCACGCTCATCGACCCGTACACCGTTCTGACCGCCGGCCACTGCACCTACGGCTACGACGGCCCCGGAGCGTGGACCGTGGTCGGGTTTGAACAGAGCTACCCGTACCTGTTCAGCGACCCGGACAGCAACCCGGTCGGGCTGCGCTACACCGGCATCTCCGGAACGCCGATCCCGCATCCGGACTACGCGGGTTTCGCCGGCTTCCCCGCCACCTACGACGTGGGAGTAATCAAGCTCTCCACGCCGGTGACCGACATCAATCCGTGGCCGCTCGCCGGTGTGGGCACGCTGGACTCCCTCAACACCAAGAGGGGACTCCAGAACACGACGTTCGACATCACTGGGTACGGAGTGCAGGATGCCCTGCCCCCGTCGTTCCAGGATGACTTCGATCGCTATCGCGGCCACGTCAAGCTGAACAACCTGATCAGCGCCAACAACGGCGGCTGGAACGTCCAGTACTCGAACAGCCCCGCTGCGAAGCACTCCGGTGGTACCTGCTTCGGTGACTCGGGTGGTCCGGTGCTCTACAACGGTGAGATCGTCGCCGTGAACTCGTTCGTCCAGAACAACCAGTGCATGGGCAATGGATTCGGGTTCCGAGTCGATATCCAGGAGATCCAGACCTGGATTGCCACCGTCAGCGGCTAATCCGAGACAACGATCTGAGGAGGGGTGTCCTTATGGCACCCCTCCTCTGTACCCTCCCTTGCCAGGAGGGAGCAGCGTGAACATCGAAGAAATCGCTGGCGGCGTGTTTCTGGTCGGGGGATCACACACGAACTTCGTCTTGCTCGTCGGCGGGACCGACGTCACCATCGTCGATAGCGGATACCCGAAGGATCGGGATCTCGTCGACGCCTCGGTAGCAAGGATCGGCCGATCCCTGGCAGATGTCCACGCCTTGGTGCTCACGCATGGTCATGTGGACCACAAGGGCTCTGCCGAACGGCT
>CAZWHZ010000134.1:0-3655 GCA_964633745.1 uncultured Acidimicrobiia bacterium | reverse complement strand
GCGACGATGGCGATGATGGCGATGAGTACGACCAAGAGCGCGTACTCGACCATGCTTGCGCCACGGTCATCATTCATGGCTGCCCAACGATTCTGGGCGGCAATCCACAATGTCAACATCGTCGTGTCCCTCCTTGGAACGCTTAGCGGATGCCAAAGTACCACAGAGCGTGGCGATTCCACATGGGTCGAGCGACCTATTTGCTACCGCGCGGAGCGAATCCCAATCGGATCGCCTCGACGGCGGCCTGGGCCCGGTCCTCGATGCTGAGCTTGTCGAAGATCGAGGCAAGGTGGTTCTTGACGGTCTTGGGCGAGATGAAGAGGCGAGTCGCGAGTTCGTCGGTGGTGGTGACGCCCTGTCCGAGGAGCGCCAGGATCTCGCGCTCGCGTGCGGTGAGCAGCGCCGCGCCAGGATCGAGCACCGGCTCTCGATACTGATCGAGAACACTACGGAGAGTGGTGGCATCGAGGAAGCGCACACCTCCATGTGCTGCCCGGATCGCTGCCGCAAGGTCGGAGAGGGGTGCACTCTTGGAGAGAAACCCTGCGGCGCCCGCCGCGACGACCTGCGCTCGGTGTTCATCGTCGGCATGCATGGTGACGACAATGGTTGGGATCCTTCCGTGGGTCAGCTCGAGCGTGTGGAGGCCGTCGATACCCGGCATCTCGAGGTCGATGAGGAGGACGTCGGGAACGGCATCTTTGATGGCTTCGAGGAGGGAGGCTCCGTCGCGTGCAACCGCACGTACGGTGATGTCGGGCAGGGAGCCGAGTGCCTCGGCGAGGCCGTCGGCGAACAGTGTGTGGTCATCGGCGATGGCGATCGAGATCATTCGGGTCCCCAGGCTACCGTGACGGCGGTTCCTCGGTTGGTGCTCGAGATGTTGAGCGCCGCGCCGATCCTTTGCGCGCGCTCTTCCATGCCGATCAGCCCAAAGCGGCTATCGGGAACGGAGGAGCGGTCGAAACCGTGCCCGTCATCGAACACGGTGACTCTCCCTTCGTCGAAGTTCGAGGTTCCGTGAACGACGATGGACGTTGCGGCGGCGTGGTTGATCGCGTTGCGAAGTGCCTCGGCGATGATCGCTGCGAGCTCACCGGCAATCGAAGGACGGGGTGGCCGTTGTTCCTTGAGGCGGTTGTCGATGACCGGGCCGTTGGCCGGCACGCTGCCCGCAATGCTCACTACGATTTCTCGGAGGCTGGGTTGCGGGGTCATCCGGAGATCGGCGACGGTTGAACGGACGTCTTCAACGATGCTCGTGACCGACTCTCTGAGTCGGTGGAGGTGGTCGGCGAGATCTGGGTCGGCGGGGTGTCGCAAGAGGGCGAGGTCGACGGCGAGGCCGAGCGAGGCGAGCGAGGGGCCGATCTCGTCGTGGAGGTCTCTGGCAAGTCGGTGACGTTCCTCGCGAACTGCTCGTTGCGCGATGTCCTGGAGAAGGAGCGTGTTGGCGAACGCGAAGGCTACGGGTCTGAGGGTTTCTTTGGCTGTGGCCAGTTGTCGCTCGGTCAGAGCTTCGCTCGTGAAGAGGGAGACGAACCCGACCTGTCGCTCTCCAACGGTGAGGGGCAAGGTGGTCGAGCGTGATTCGCGCGGTTGCCGGCCGGCCCTCGCGACCACGATGGGCCCACTCTCACCGGTGAGGGCAACAGCGCCTCCAATCAAGTCGAGATGATCGGTGAGTTCTTCGAGGAGGCTGTCTCCCACGGTTACCGGGTTCAACTCCGCGGCATCGGCCTCTTCGACGAACTTGGCGAGCAAACGGTTGGCACTTCGGAGGCGGTCGACCCGCGCGGTAGCCTCTCGAGTCACCTCCGTGAGATGAGCTTCTCTACTGCGAGCCTCCAGGACGAGGCGTCGAACCTGGGCGGACGTGACACTCACCAGAACGATCAGCGCAGCCCACTCGAGGAATGTGGAAAACTCGAATGACTCCGTTTCGAACGAGATGATCGTGAGCGCGGCCACACCGAGCGCGGCGGCGGCGAGCCCGGGTCGGAAGCCCCCAAGTGTGCCTGCCGCGAGCACGGGCATGAGTGACAGGAGCACGTAGGGGCTGTCCTGTCCGCCGGTGAGCGCCGCCGCGGTCATCGTGACGAGCACGCCCAACGTTACGAGTAGATCCTGCACCCAGCCCCTCCTGAGCGCGGAGCCGGGGAGCATTTGCTGAGCGATCACATACGAACCGGCCAGCACGGCCGCCGCGATGACCTTCGATGTGGTCTCCTGCAGGAAGAACGAGACGAATACGCCGATGGTGAGCGACATCCACGTCATCACGTTGAGCACGCGCCGGAGTCGCGGTTCCCATTGCGTGAACTGCTCCATGCAGACAGGCTACAGTCGGCGGGCGATGGAACACAGACTTCTCCTGCTCGCAGGTGGTATCGGCTCCGGCAAGAGTGAGGTCGGGAGGCTCCTCACGATCCGGGGTGCGTACGTGATCGACGCCGACCGGATTGGGCGGAGGGTGTTGGAGCCCACTGGAGAGGCGTTTGAGGGCGTGAGCGAGGCCTTTCCTCAGGTCGTGGTGGATGGGAGGATCGACAGGGCCCTTCTTGCAAGGGAGGTGTTCGCCGATCCGGCGCGACTCCGCTTGCTCGAGTCGCTCACCCACCCGGCGATCCGTCGCCGCATTCATCAGATGGTCGAGGAGTCCGACGACGCCGTCGTTGTGGTGGAGGTGCCGTTGCTGAGCGACTTTCTGGGACCGGGGTGGCAGCGGATCGTTGTTGACGCACCCGAGGACGTGCGGCTGGAGCGGCTGGTCGATCGTGAGATGCGGCCGATCGACGCCAAGGCTCGGATGGCCGTTCAGCCATCACGTGAGGAGTGGCGTGAGTCCGCCGACTATGTGATCGACAACTCGGGCGACCGGGATGCCCTGGTGAACGAGGTTGACGATCTCTGGGAGAAGCTCACAGCTAACAGCTGACGGCTGACTTGGCCCGCTTTGCGCGCTGTTCCCAGTTGTCAGTCCTGGGTTGTGGGTAGGAAAGCCGGCCCCCCCAACACAGGCCTGCGACTGGGCCTCCTACTGACAACCGAGTACTGGGGGGACCGTGTCCCTCCACCTCGGGGCGAGCTACGAGGTACAAGGAACGAGGTACGGCTCGCGCAGCGGGCCCCCTCCCGTACACTGTCGCCATGCCCTCCTTGCATGTCCATTCCGAGTTCGACGCCGCCGGTGACCAGCCTGCTGCCATCGCCTCCCTGGCCGAGGGGATCAAGAACGGCGAACGGTTCCAGACGCTCCTGGGTATCACCGGCTCGGGGAAGTCGGCGACCATCGCGTGGACGATTGAGCGGGTGCAGAAGCCGACACTGATCCTCGCTCCGAACAAGGCGCTGGCTGCACAGCTCGCCAACGAGTTCCGTCAGTTCTTCCCCGAGAACCGGGTCGAGTACTTCGTTTCGTACTACGACTACTACCAGCCAGAGGCGTACATCCCGCAGACGGACACCTACATCGAGAAGGACTCGTCGGTCAACGATGAGATCGACCGGCTTCGCCACGCCGCGACCAGTGCCCTGCTGTTCAGAGACGACGTGATCGTGGTCGCGTCGGTATCGGCCATCTATGGCCTTGGCACGCCGGAGGAGTACTCGGGCAGGGTGCTCCGACTGATCAAGGGCGTCGAGTACCCGA
>CAZWHZ010000133.1:0-3739 GCA_964633745.1 uncultured Acidimicrobiia bacterium | reverse complement strand
ACCATGAGACCGTAGGGCGACCTCTCACCGAGAACCCAGAACAGAAGACCCAGAACCGGCGAGCGAAGACCGACAAACTACGCTTCGTCCATGACCCCCGAGTCGATCACTGCCTTCCTCAGAAGCGCCATGTCCAGCGCCGACACCATGGGGTTCGTCTGCACCGAGGTAGGTGACGGAACCGCCACGGTCTGGTGGCCGTACACGGACCTGTGGGTCCGGCCCGGCGAGTATGTGTCGGGACCGCTGCTCATGGCTCTGGCCGACACTGCCCTCTACTGCGCCGTGTTTGGCGCGCTCGATCGCATCGAACCAATGGCCGTCACGTCGGAACTGTCGACGAGTTTCTTGCACCCGGCGGTCGGAACCGACGTCACAGCCCGTGCGACGTTGCTGCGATTCTCAGGGCGGGCAGCGTACGGAGAGGTGCGGATCTACGCCGACTCCTCCCCGGAGATTCTCGTCGCCCACACAACCGGCACGTACGTCATTCCTGCCGGCCCTTAGGCGTCAGCGTCGCTTCGAGTGCCCGTTCATGGGCCAGAAGACGTCGAACAGGACGGACGCGATCGTCAGGAACAGCAGCATGAACAGGATCCCGAGCACAAGTGACCCGACGTCCGCGTCATACCACTGCGGGCTCCACCAGTGAAGGGCATTGGCGAAGGCCAGCAGGACGGCTGTCGCCACGATCCAGCGTTGCGGACCGTTCAAACGTCGAAGCATGTCCTCTTGCCTCTCCGATCCAAGGCTATCAACGAATGGATTGAGAGCCGGTAATCGTGATCAGCAGCAGCGCGCTCCCTTGCGCCCCACCAGCACCCGTGGCCGGCCGGCGAGATCCTCCCTCACCTCGCAGTGCAACCATCCGCCGAACAGCTCCAACGCTCGGTCTGCCTGCGTCTCACCGATCTCACAGAAGAGCCACCCACCCGTGCCCAACCACCAGTAGACCTCCTCGGCAATCCGTTCCAGGACCTCGTCGCCTCTCGGTCCAGCGACGAGGGCCTGCCTCGGCTCGTGCAGCCTGATCTCGTCCGGAAGTCTCTCGTACTCACCGGCGGACACATAGGGGGGGTTGGACACCAGCAGGTCGATTCTCCCCTTCGCGCGCACCGGGAGCGCGTCGAACAGGTCCCCCTTGCACCACTCGACGTCGAGGTCGTTCAACGCAGCATTCTCGACAGCCAGGGAAAGCGCTTCATCGGAGAGTTCGGTCCCGATCACCTGCACGGCCGGGAACCGTGCCTTCAGCGCGAGGGCAAGCGCGCCGGAACCCGTGCAGAGATCAACGATCCTCGTGCCCGGGCCGGCATCGCCCAGTGCGGCGACCGCCTGCTCCCACAGGTACTCGGTTTCCGGTCGCGGGATCAACGCACGTCCATCGACCCGTACCTCGACGGGCCCGAACGGAATACTCCCCTCGAGGTATTGGAGCGGCTCGCCTTCTCGACGGTGGTCGACCAGCGACCGGTAGCGGTTGAGTTGCTCCGGGGTAGGTTCGGCGGCGTACAGGTCGGCGCGCGCCCAACCCGTCGCCACCATGAGCAACCGCTCGGCCTCGTGTCGAGGAAGGCTCGTGTCGAGGAAAAGCATGAGCAACACGCTACTGCGTGATGCGTATTTCGTACTTCGTACGCGATCGAAGGCGCCCGGGACCGCGGGGCGGCCGTACGCGATACGAGGTACAAGGTACGAGGTACGGTCTGGGCCGACGGCTTCCCAAGACCTGGTCGCCGTCGGCTCCAGGGCGACGTCAGTCGCCCTGGGACAGGCGGCGAGACTGCTCGTCGGAGGCGAGCGCGTCGACGAACTCCCCGAGGTCTCCCTGGAGGACTTGGGGAAGGCGTTTGATCGTGAGCCCGATCCGGTGATCGGTGACCCGGTTCTCTTTGAAGTTGTAGGTACGGATCTTCTCCGACCTCCCACCGGTACCCACCTGCGCGCGACGGGCGCCCGCGATCTCGGAGTGCTGCGCCTCCAACTGGAGCTGGTAGAGGCGTGCCCGAAGGATCCGGAACGCCTTGTCCTTGTTCTGAAGCTGTGATTTCTCGTCCTGGCAGCTCACGACCAGTCCTGTCGGCTCGTGCGTGAGTCGCACCGCCGAGTCGGTGGTGTTCACCGACTGTCCCCCTGGCCCCGTCGACCGGTAGACGTCGACCCGCACGTCGGCAGGGTCGATCTCGACCTCGATCTCTTCCGCCTCGGGGAGCACCGCAACCGTCGCCGTGGAGGTGTGCACACGTCCCTGCGACTCGGTCTGAGGAACCCGCTGCACGCGGTGTACTCCTGCTTCGTACTTGAGCCTCGAGTAGGCACCATGTCCCTTGACCGAGAAGATGACCTCTTTCACTCCTCCACCCTCGGACGGCGATGCTTCCAGTGTCTCGACTTGGAACCCCTGACCTTCTGCAAACGCCTGGTACATCTGCTGGAGGTCCCCCGCCCAGAGGGCGGCCTCATCGCCTCCGGCTGCAGAACGGATCTCCACGATCACATCCTTCTCATCATTGGGGTCGGATGGGACGAGCGCCAGTCGCAACGCTTCTTCGAGGCGTTCCATGTCACCGCGCCGTTCGGCGGCGAGCTGTTTGAATTGCTGTGCCTCGGCAGGATCCTTCTCGTCACCGGCGAGCTCCTCCGCATCGCTCGCCTCCGAAGATGCCGCGAGGTAGGCGTCGTGCTGCTCGATGATCCTGCGGAGCTCGGCATGTCGCTTGGCAAGCTCCGCATAGCGGTCCCGGTCGCTCAATGAGTCTGGATCGACGAGGGCGACCTCGACAGCCTGGAACGCCTTCCTGATCTCCTCGAGCCGATCGCGCAGCCTCGAATCCATGTCACTCCACGGCCCGCAGCGCTGCCGGACACACCGGGCCACGGGACTTGACTTCTTCGACTTCCTCATCGGTGAGCGCCGCGAGCAGCGAGGCGACCGCGACCTCTACCTGGTCGTCGTCGGGGTGACCCGTCGTCAGTTTCTGGAGCCACAGCCCTGGTGCTGCGAGAATCCGGCCGAGCGCCTCCCCGCCGTGCAGGCCGGAGAACCGAAGAATCTCATAGGCAAGGCCCGCGATCACCGGGATCAACAGAATGCGAGAGCCGATCAGCCACGGCCACGGGATGTCTCTTCCGATCAGAGTGAAGACGACGAGGGCGAGCAACACGACGATGAGAAGGAAGTTGGTCCCGCACCGTGGATGCTGGGGCGGGTGTGTCTGGATGTTCTCCACGGTGAGCGCTTGGCCGGCCTCATACGCGTGGATCGTCTGGTGCTCCGCACCGTGGTACTCGAAGACCCTCTTGATCTCCTTCGAGCGACCGATAGCCCACACATAGCCGATGAACAGCAGGCCGCGAACGACCCCATCGATGAGGTTGAACGCAAGCGACGAGCCTCCGAGTGCCGGTGCGAGGAGCTTGGCCACACCGAGAGGAGCGAGGACGAAGATCGCCAGGACGGCAAGCACCGACAGCGTGATCGTTCCTGCGAGCTGAAGACCGGTCAACTCCTCTTCTTCCTCGTCAACAGCTCGTTGCGCCGACCAGCTGAGGGCCTTGAAACCGAGCGCAAGCGACTCGTAGAGAACCATCACGCCTCTGATGAAGAGCACTCTGGCGAGGCGGGAGCGCGACGACAGGCGAGGGAGGTCGTTGGTCACGCACTCGATCTCACCTGACGGCAGGCGAACCGCGACCGCCCACTTGCTGGGGGCGCGCATCATCACACCTTCGATGACGG
>CAZWHZ010000132.1:0-3775 GCA_964633745.1 uncultured Acidimicrobiia bacterium | reverse complement strand
CGAACGCGACAATCGCCTCGATCGAAAGCAGCGGCGCGTCGGCGGCCAGCATCTCCCCTTTCGTCTTGTTGGACCATCCACCAAACAGCGGAATGCCGGTGATCTGAACCCGCCAGCCTTCCGGAACGGCGAACCCCACACCCCCGAACGCACAGACCACATCGATTGCCGCCCCGCCTTCGATCGGACGGGCGTTGCGAAGATCTACCTCGGTACCACCGAAGACGTTGAGAATCGAGCCGCCACGAAACTGCTGAGAGCTGCTCCGTACGTCACGCCCGAAGAACGCGACCACAGAGTTGACCCGGTCCGAAACGGAGACGCCTCCACGACTCGGCCCAAAGATCACCCACAGGCCAACCAGTACCAGAACGACCGGCCAGATGAACTGCGTCACGTCCCGATCGATGAAGTCCAGCGTCCCTGCAAGCAGCGCGAAGCCGACAACGATCAGGATTCCGGGAATGACGACATGGGCCGGCGAGAAGCTGAAGTACATCAGCCCCGCGACAACCAGGATCACCGGCCACCACTGGGCGATCGTATCCCCGGCATCGAGGACGCCGCCTCTATCGAGTAGGAACAGCACACCGAGAACAATCAGCAGGATGCCAACGAAAGCCCGTCCACGACTCATGAACACTCCCTCCCATGGTGGATGCTACCGAGATGATGCGAAAGCCGCGCGGGGAGACGGTCGGGTGGGCCGGTTCACGGTTTGTCGGTGCCCACATTCCCCAGCCCTGGGTTCGCAGTGAGGGAGGTCCCTGGAGGCGGGCCGCGCCACCGATAACCTTGTTTCGATGCTCGCCCACGCCCGACGTCTCGCCGAAGCAACACCCGGGTCCCGCAACCGGTACATCGACTTTCTGCGGGCCGCGTCGATCGTCGCCGTCGTGCTGGGGCACTGGCTGGTGATCACCCCGTGGGTCGACGCCGCAGGCCTCTTCCACCCCGACCACCTGCTCACCCGTTCGAAAACCGCCCAGTGGCTCACGTGGGCATTTCAGGTGATGCCCGTGTTCTTCGCTGTCGGCGGCTACGCCAACGCCCTCTCATGGGAATCGGCCAGAGCCAAAGCCACCCCCTATGCGTCGTGGCTGCGGGCGAGGCTCGTACGTCTGATCCGCCCCACGGCACCGCTGCTACTCACATGGATAGCGATCACGGCCCTCACCCCGGCCGTGTTCCCCTCGGTGCTCGTCGAAACAGGCTCGATCGGAGCGCTCTCCCCCCTGTGGTTCCTCGCCGTGTACCTGGCGGTCGTCGCGCTGGTACCCGCGACCATTGTCGCGTGGCGCCGCTTCGGGATCGCGTCGGTGTGGGTGCCGATCGTCGCGGCGCTCGCCGTCGACGTGATCGCCTTCGGTCTCGATGTCTCGTGGTTGCGCTGGGTCAACTATGCGCTGATCTGGCCGGCGATCTTCCAGATCGGATACGCCTGGCGCGCCGAACGCCTCGGAGGCCCGATCGTGCGGGCCGCGTTGGGTGGCGTGTTCCTCGTTGCCGCTTGGCTGGTGGTGACGTTCGGTCCGTACCCGGTGGCGATGATCGGCGTTCCCGGAACGGAGATCTCCAACTCGGCACCACCGACGGCGGCACTTCTGCTGCTGGGGATCGCCCAAGTGCTGCTGCTGTCGGCGCTCGAGCACCCGGCCCGCCGCTGGTTGCAGAATCTCGGCCCATGGACCGCGACGGTGCTGGTGAACGGGGTCATCATGACGTTGTTCGTGTGGCACTACACGGTGATGGTGGTGCCTGCCGTCGCCGACGCCACGTGGCTGAGCGGGTTCGGGCTGCATCTGGTGCCGAACACCACAGCATGGTGGTGGTCCCGGCCGCTCTGGCTGCTGGTCCTGTCGGTCCTGATGCTCGCGTTCATGCCGCTCGTCGCCCGCTTCGAACGGTCCCCGGCACGGACCCCCGCCGCGACTTCCACAACGCTTCAACTCGCCGCTGTGCTGCTCGCGATCGCCGGGTTCGCCGTCGTGGCGCTGGTCGGCACCAACGGCGGGTTTATCGGTCGCTGGATATTCCCGGCGCTGCCGGTCATCGCAGTGCTGCTGGTGCGGTGGTCGCCTTCGAACCGATCAACCACGCGAACGAGCAACGGCGACTCCTGAGCCCCGGAACCTTCGGACCGGATCGGAAACCGATTCTACGAACCCCGGGTCGCCATTGCGGTCACCGCTTGGCGCTCGACCGGAACTCGGTACCGTGCCCACTCCTCGTGCCAATTGTCCGATGAGTTCGCACCTGCGAATCGGAATGTCTGTGGGAATGCCCTGTCGCCGTCGATTCGCCCGGGGTACCCTGGCTTCCGTGCCCGATATTCGATTCGCCCGCAGTGACGACGTCCAGGTCGCGTATCGGGTGCTCGGTGACGGCCCCATCGACCTGATCTACGTTCAAGGAGCGCTCTCACATCTCGGCATCGGGTGGGAGTTGCCTGCCTACCGGAGGTTCTGCGAGCGCCTCGGCGAGTTCACTCGCCTGATCCTGTTCGACAAACGCGGCATGGGCATGTCCGATCGGGTGCCCGGAGCAACCCCCCTGGAGACCCGAATGGACGACATTCGCGCCGTCATGGATGCAGCCGGGAGTGATGAGGCGGTCATCATGGGAGCATCGGAAGGGGGACCCTTGGCGATGCTGTTCGCCGCCGCCCACCCGACCCGAACTCGTGCGCTCATCCTGATGGGTGCCGAGGTGCGGGAACGGCGTGACGACGAGTGGCCATGGGGCGAATCGACAGAGGAGGAGTTCGAGGCGGGGATGGCCCAGATCGAGGAGAGGTGGGGTTCGGGCGGTGCGATCACGCGGCTGGCGCCGAGTGTCGGTGAGGAGGCGTGGGCACGCGAGTGGGTCGCCCGCCTTCAGATGAACGCAGCGACGCCCGGCGCCGCCGAGGCATTCATGCGGATGGCATTCGACATCGACGTGCGTGACATCGTTTCATCCGTCCGAACTCCAACGCTCGTCCTCCACGCCATCGGTGATCGGATCTGCCACGTCGAGAACGGCAGGTTCCTGGCGAGAACGATCCCAAACGCCCAGTACGTAGAACTCCCCGGCGGGGACCATATCCCCTGGTTCGCCCCTGACCGCACGATCGCCGAGATCCGCGAGTTTCTGACAGGCACGCGTGAACCGGCCACCCCGGATCGGGTGCTGGCAACGGTCCTGTTCACCGACATCGTTGCCTCGACCGAGCGCGCCACATCGCTTGGGGACGATCGGTGGCGGCAACTCCTCGAGTCCCACAACGCGATGGTCCGACGGGAACTCGACCGATATCGGGGGACCGAGGTGAGCACCGCCGGTGACGGGTTCTTCGCGACGTTCGACGGTCCGGCCAGGGCGATCCGCTGCGGCCTCGCGATCGCCGGGGGTGCCCGCAGGATGGGCCTGGAGGTCCGGACTGGGGTCCACACCGGCGAGGTCGAACGGATCGGCGACGACATCGCAGGTATCGCCGTCCACATCGGCGCAAGGATTGGTGCGCTCGCCGCGCCAGGAGAGGTGCTCGTGTCGAGGACGGTCCACGACCTGGTTGCAGGCTCGGGGTTGGAGTTCACCGATCGAGGCGCCCAACAGTTGCGCGGCGTGCCCGGTGACTGGCAGGTCTTCTCGGCCGTGTAGCCCCTCCCGAACCCGGGACGGCCCTACCCGACCAGCCGCTCGATCGAGACAACAAGCTGTTCGAACGTGTCGTCGATATCGACGGGCATGCCGAACCCGCCATCGCGCTCGAGGGTCACGAACCCGTGCAGGA
>CAZWHZ010000131.1:0-3811 GCA_964633745.1 uncultured Acidimicrobiia bacterium | reverse complement strand
GGGCGTGTGGATGTGGGTGATGTTCAGCTCCTCGGCGACCTGCTGCCCTGCGAAGCCCGCATCCCAGTAGTGCGAGTCGATGTACTCGTAGCCGAGACCACGCTGACGGAGTTCATCGAGGAAGACACGGACGAACTCGTCGAGGTGATCGTGCATGTCTTCTTTGCGGATGAAGTCGGAGCCACCGAACGGGATCCTCCAGACGCGAAGATGAGGACCCATATCGTCGAACTCGGGCTGATCCTCGAACCGACGGGTGACGATGTCGACCGCATAGCCCAGCTCCACGAGTTGCTTGGCGAGCTCCAAGACGAAGACGACCTGGCCGCCGGTGTCCGGGAGTCCCAGCTCCGGCTCTGCTGAGAAGTAGCCGTGCAGGGAAAGCATCAGGATTCTCGGAGGGTTGAGACCGGGCATGTTCTGCACGAGATCCTGGCTCCTTCCTGGCGTTCCTCCCTGCTCACGGTGGCGGGGTCGTGGAACGTCCGTGGCGGACCTCTCGACATCACCCTACCAAAGGGCGGATCTTCCAACTCTGGCCGCACGCGGTGCTGCGGCTCTGACGAGACCCCCTATTCGTCGATGGAAACCGCGAGGTCGATGTCACGACTGGTCAGGCCGCCTGCCGCGTGGGTCGTCAGACGCAAGGTCACCGTGTTCCAGTTGAGCTGGATGTCGGGATGGTGTAAGGCCTTCTCGGAGAGGAGCGCCACCCTGGACACAAACGCAAACGCTTCAACGAAGTCCCTGAATTCATACCGACGGACGAGTGACGCGCCTTCCAGCTTCCACGCAGGGTGCGCAGCGATGAACTCGGCGCGCTCGTCTGGGGTCAGCAGATCCACGAGATCGACTCTACGAGGCTTCCGACCCAATCGTGCTTGCATGGACACATGCCACTCAACGTGCTCGGCACCGAACTGCAACCCTGCTCGTTCGATCCACTCACCGGCTACTACCGGAACGGTCGCTGCGACACGGGTTCTGGCGATCTCGGCGTCCACACCGTGTGCGCCAGAGTCACCGCCGAGTTCCTCGAATTCTCCAAGCGGGCAGGGAACGACCTTTCAACGCCGCAGCCCTTCCACGCCTTTCCAGGTTTGGTGCCGGGCGACCAGTGGTGCCTCGTTGCCGCACGATGGCAGGAAGCTCTCACCGCAGGAGTGGCCCCGCCGGTGATCCTCGAAGCGACCCACGCCGCCGTGCTCGAGTGGGTCGGTCTCGAAGATCTGAAGGCCCACTCGGTGTAAACGCAGTCCTGCGCGCTGAATGTTCGGCCGCGGCCCCTCCACGGCGGGTGGCTACGCAGCCGTAGGCAAGATGGTGACGATGTCGCGAAGCGAGAGGGATCGGGTTCCGGTTTCGTGGCGGAGCAGGATCGCCCACCGCCCGAACGGGACCTCCATCCCCAGATACTCGCCGACAACGATGCCGTCGTCGGCCGTGGTTACTTGATATGTTGCTCCGCACTGCAGGTGGTTAAAGCGTGCGCGAGCGAACAAAGACTGTGGAGCCCTCATGGGCACTCCTTTCGGTTTGGGTTGCTCAGGGACGGCTGCGCCGGGGTCGGGCGGCGCTCACTTTGAGGTCTCGGCCGTCCAGGTTTGAACCGTCGAGGGCACTGATGGCCGCCTGGGCAGCGCGGACCGTCATGTCGACGAACCCGAACCCTCTCGAACGACCGGTCCGCCGATCTGTGATGATCGTCGATTCGCTCACGTCACCGAAGCGGCCAAACAACGTGCGCATGTCGTCGGCAGTGGTCCGCCATGGCAGGTTGGCCACGTAGAGGCTCAAACGATCCTCCCCCGTGGTGGATTGCGCAGGACTAGCAGGTCGCGTCATGTCCTGCGTCCGTCCGGCAAGCCGACCGTTGGGTGCTTCGATCGGGATCTGGAGGCCGAGCTCTCGCTGCATGCGGCGCACCGAGGACTGCTGCGCGTTGGTGACGAGCGTGACGACCATGCCGGCGGCTCCCGCTCTCGCGGTTCGTCCTGACCGATGGACGTAGTCCTTGGCCTCGCCCGGCGGATCGAAGTGGATGACCGAGGCGACGGCATCGATGTGGATGCCTCTCGCCGCTACGTCGGTCGCGATCAAAGCCTGGACCCGACCGGACGAGAACTCCTGGAGCGCTCTGGTCCGCTGACTCTGCGATCTCCCGCCGTGAAGGGCGACGGTTCTGACCCCACACCCCGCGAGCTGTTTCGCGAGCCGGTCGGCGCCGTGCCGAGTGCGCGTGAACACGATGGAACGGCCCTGGGCCCCCACGAGATCGGCTGTGTGCTGCACGCGATCGTGGTGCTGAACCAGCCAGAAGTGGTGTTCGGCGTCGATCGCCTCCTCCTCGGTCGTCCCTACTTCGTAGACGGCCGGGTCCCGCTGGTACTCGCGGCTCAGTACGGCGACGTCACCATCGAGCGTCGCAGAGAACAGCAGGGTCTGACGGTGCTCCTGTGTGCCGTCCAGGATCCTCTTGACGGTCGGAAGGAACCCCATGTCGGCCATCCGATCCGCCTCGTCGATCACGGCGATGTCGACGTGCCCGAGATCGACCGTGCCCTGCGCAATGAGATCTTCCAGTCTTCCAGGGGTCGCGACCAGGACGTCGACACCCTTGCGGAACGCGTTCCGTTGCGGGCCGTAGCCGACGCCGCCGTACACGGCGAAGACGTACCGATCGACGGTCTTGGCGAGGGGAGACAGCTCCCGCTTGATCTGTTCTGCGAGTTCGCGTGTCGGTGCGAGCACGAGCGCACGTGGACGATGACGGTTCGCTTTGCCGACGTTGGCGAGAAGCGGAAGACCGAATGCGAGGGTCTTGCCGGACCCCGTTGGGGCCTTGCCTGAAACATCTCGTCCGTCGAGTGCATCGGGAATCGTCGCCGCCTGAATGGGGAACGTTTCCACGATGCCACTGTCCGCGAGTGAGCTGACGAGACGGCCAGGCAGGCCGAGCTGATCGAAGCGAGTGGGCATGGTGAAGCTTTCTGGTTGGGTCGAATATGCCGATCTCTTCCCCGTTGATCGGGGGGCGGCCGAAGAGGCGGTCCAACCGGTGAGAAACTATGCCGTGTAACCACCGGGGAAGCGACTGTGCGCTGGCCTCCACCCGGTGCAGCGAGAGAACCATACCATGGATCGAGGAATTCCGTTCGCGCGGGTCTCAGGTTCGTGGGCCGGCCTTCGCGACCGTGTCGTCCACGGTTTCGGCGTACGCCTCGAAGTTTCGGGCGAACATGCGCGCGAGCTTGCGAGCTTCCCGATCGAACGCGTCCTTGTCCCTCCAGGTGTTGCGGGGAACCAAGAGATCTGCCGGCACTCCCGGAACGGTCGTCGGCACCGCGAACCCGAAGATCGGGTCCTCCACGTACTCGACGTCCTCGAGCTTGCCCTCCAACGCGGCGTTGAGCATCGCCCTCGTGTGCGGAATCCGCATCCGAGTTCCGACTCCGTAGGGACCGCCTGTCCATCCTGTGGAGATCATCCACAGCCCACACTGATGCTTGTCGATCTTTCCGGCGAGCACCCCCGCGTAGTCCGCCGGCGGAAGCGGCAGGAACGGTGCCCCGAAGCACGGTGAGAACGTCGCTGAAGGTTCGGTCACACCCCGCTCCGTCCCCGCAAGCTTCGCGGTGTAGCCGCTGATGAAGTAGTACATCGCCTGCTCCTTGGTGAGCCGAACGATCGGCGGCAGGATTCCGAACGCGTCGGCAGACAGGAACACGATGTTCTCCGGATGTGGGCCCATCATTGTCGGTGCGGCATTCGGCAGATGGTCCAACGGATACGAGCAGCGGGTGTTTTGGGT
>CAZWHZ010000130.1:0-3858 GCA_964633745.1 uncultured Acidimicrobiia bacterium | reverse complement strand
TCGCGCGATCGTGCTAGGCGGGACGCTAGGGGTGTCCTGCACCCGAAACCCTCTACACGCGGGGCCGAACTCCCTGCCTGAGGGTGTCAGCCATTCGGAGAGCACCGAGCACGTGGCGTTGATGGTTGGGTCCTGCGCGGCGGGGCACCGTGAACCGGGTCAGGTCCGGAAGGAAGCAGCCCTAAGCGGAACGCTCCGGGTGCCGCAGGGCTGCCTGACCGGAGCCGGCGACTCGGAAAGCACCGGGCGACAGACATTCGAAGGCAGGGGCACGATCACACTCCTGCGAAGCAGGAGCGAGTCATCAGTCTTCAGTCCTCAGAGCCGGCGTCTTGCTGCCGGCAGTTGGCCACGGCTCCGCCTAACCGTCCCAATCCCAGAGGCCTGCCTACTCGAGAAGTGCGGCTTCCAGCTCGAAGGCCGCATGCGGGAGGCAGTCCAGAAGGAGGGTCGCTTCACAGACCTGCTCCTGTACGGGCTGCTGCGGGACGAGCACTGAGCCTACATTCGTGGGAACGGCCCCCTCCGTCCTCGGCCCACGGCCTCGCGGGGGAGGGAACACACTCGGGCTTCGCCTCCGCGAGGGGAGGAAACGTCTGTCCCCCCAGGAGCGAAGCGACGTTGGGGGGAAAGTACCGCAGCCGAAGGCTGGGGTAGGGGGGTGGTTCCCACCACGGGACATCGCTACAGCTGCGGCCGCGTTCGGACTGGAGACCAGAGACCATCTACGTTGGTGGGAACGGCCCCCTCCGTCCCTTCGGGACACCTCCCCCAACGCTCAGCCCTGCGGCTTCGCTGGGGGAGGAAACGGGTCGCCCTACGGTCTCGCCACAACTGAGGCCGCGTTCTTGCCGAGGACTGAAGACTGAGAACTGAAGACCGGCGGGCTAGACCCGCCGCAGCACTGCCCCGTACACGAACCCGAGGGGACCCATACGCCACACCTTCTCGAGCAGGAGTGACCTCCCGGCGAACAGCTCCTCGGGTGGAGGAAGCTTGTCGAGCGAGCGATGGAGATACGAGTACTCGTCTCGAGCCCCGGCAAGCGCACCAACCACAGGCAACACAACGGCAGTGCCTGCCCGGTGCGCGATCGCACCAAGACGACCCTTCGGACGACCAAGCCCGATCACCACCAGTTTCCCTCCGGGCTTCAGCACCCGCTCTATCTCCGAGAGTGTGTCATCGACTGAGCGGAGATTGCGAAACACGTACGCGGAGAACACCCCGTCGAAGCTGGCATCCCTGAACGGAAGCGACTCCCCGATAGCAACGGCCTTCACAGCCTCGTTGTGTTCGAGCATTTCCGGTACCGGGTCGATGGCGACAACCGCTCGCTCCCCCATCTCCGCCATCGCTGCGCCAGTGCCGGCACCAAGATCGAGAACGGTGCCTTCCGGCAGATACCGGATGCCGGAGCGACGCCAGGCCTGTTCGCGGCCCATCGATAGGACCTTGTTGAGGAGGTCGTATCGCTTCGCTATCCCGGCGAAGACGTCCCCTTGGCCGTTCACGGTCCGATCACATCGAAACCGACGTACGGACGAAGCACCTCGGGTATGACAACCGACCCATCGTCACGCTGATGGTTCTCGAGGATCGCAAGGATCGTCCGTCCGACGGCGACGGCGGTGCCGTTCAACGTGTGGACCAGCTCGTTGCCCGTCTCGGTTCTGAATCGAACCGCCAACCGGCGCGCCTGAAAGTCCGTTGTGTTCGAACACGACGTGATCTCCCGGTAGGTTCCCAACGAAGGGAACCACGCCTCGATGTCATACTTCTTCGCTGCAGACGCACCGAGATCGCCGGCCGGAATGTTCACCACGTGGTAGGGCAGTTCGAGCCCTTGTACGACCTTCTTCTCGACGTCCAGGAGCCGCTCGTGCTCTGCCCATGACTCATCGGGGTGGCAGAACGTGAACATCTCGACCTTGTCGAACTGGTGCACTCGAAAGATGCCCCGAGTGTCCTTGCCGTACGTGCCGGCTTCCCTGCGGAAGCATGTCGAGAATCCCGCATACCTGATCGGCAGATCCTCGACGTTCAGGATCTCATCGGCGTGATAGGCGGCAAGTGGCACTTCGGAGGTTCCCACCAGGAACAGATCATCCTTCTCCACCGCGTACACCTGCTCGGAATCGTCGGGGAAGAACCCGGTGCCGAACAACGCGTGTTCTCGGACCAGGACTGGCGGCAGCATCGGTGTGAACCCCGCCTCGACGAGCGTGTCCATCACCCAACGCACGAGCCCCATCTCCAAGAGCACGGCCTTGCCTTTCAGATACCCGAAACGAGATCCGGAAGTCCGAACGCCTCGCTCGACATCGATCAAGTCGAGTGACTCCCCTAGCTCCTGGTGGTCCTTGGGGTCGAACGCGAACGCCGTCTGCGCGCCCCAGCGTTCGATCTCGACGGCGTCCTCGTCGGTCATCCCCTCGGGCACCGATTCGTGCACCAGATTGGGGACTCTGACCCACAGCTCCTGGAACCGTGCATCTGCCTCGTCGGCTTGCCCGATCAATCGCTGATAGTCGTCGGCCAGAGTCTTCGCCCTGGCGATGGCCCCCTGCTTCTCCTCACCTTGAAGCTGCGCTATCTCGCGCCCAGCTTCCTTCTGTGTGGCTCGGAGCTGTTCGGCGTCGGTGCGAAGCGATCGGCGGGCCCGGTCCAACTCCTCGAGTTCGGAGACGTCGATGTCACTCCCCCGAAGGGCGAGCGAGCGTCGAAGGAGGTCGGGGTCTTCTCGGAGAACTGCCACATCGATCATGTGGCCGAATGCTACAAGGAGGCGGCAGCGTGCCAGTCGGCAATTACGACGGCTCGTTGATTCGAATGGGGATCTGCTCGATGTTGTTCTCGGCATCCAGTTCGCCAGGAAGTTCGGCAACGGACACGGTGATCGTGTAGGAATTGCCGGACGTGACGGTCAAAGGGTCGAAGTCGACCGTCGTGGACGCCCTCGGATCGAGCGCGTCCACTTCGCTCTTGGTCTGGCCCGCTACTGCACCTGAGCTGTTCAGAAGCGTCACCGACACGGAGAGATTGGACTCCGGCTGATTGCCCGAGTTCCTGATGCTCGCTCTGACGGTCAGAGAATCGGTCGCCGGCAAGATGAGTTCCCCGTTGTCGTTCTTCACCTCTTTCGGATCCAGATTGACGGCCGACACCCCGACGTCCCTCCTGAGCACGAGGCCGGCAGCACCATCAACGGTGTCGGCGACTCCGTAGACATAGCCGAGCGGACCGGACGGCAGGAATGTGACCTCGGGGAAGTCAACCGGCAGGTCGGTTTGAGATCGCAGCTCGGCAACGGCCTCCATGAAGGCGGCGTAGGCGGCATCTCCCGTTCGGAACTGAGCGAGGGATGCTCCGAGCGCCTCCTTCGCGGCATCGCTGTTCGGGCGATCGACCACGCCGAGCAGTGCATCCGAAAAGGTCTGCAATCCGATGTTCCACGACGACACGGCGAGGTCCAGCGCTGCGGCTGCCGGGGCGACCGAGGCGGGGACGGCCAGTTCCGCGAGTGCGGATGACTTCTCGTTGGCGTCGGCAACGTACTGGGATATGAGGGCAACGACGTCCTCGCGTTGTGCGACTCGCAGATCGGCAAGGATCTGGCCCTGAAACTCCCGGGCGAGGTCCCTATAGGTGTTGACGGCTGAATCGGCCTCGACGAGATAGGAGATCGAGTCACGGGTGTCGTTGCGCTGGCGGCTCACCGCGAGCATGAGCAGCGCAATGATCGTGATGATGGCCAGGATGGCGTATACGCGGCGACGGCTGCGCTTTCGTGGTAGATCAGCGGGGAACACGGCGTGGGCGAGGGGGGACTTGAACCCCCACGAGCGTGAGCTCACA
>CAZWHZ010000129.1:0-3877 GCA_964633745.1 uncultured Acidimicrobiia bacterium | reverse complement strand
GGCCATACGACACCAGCCGTTGATCAGACGCCCGTTGACGATGTCATCGGCGACGAGATGCCGAGGTCACGGAATCGGCTCGTACTGACTGCGGATCAGTGGTGGTTCGGGTCCCTGCGGGCGTGCTGTCGAGGCCCCGGTGATCTGCCGCCGAGTTCGATACCGCGTGGAGAGCGATTGGGTCGCGGCTGGGGCGCGAGACCTTGACGGCTCGGCGTTCCGCAAGGTTGTCACTGATCGAGGGCGACGTCTTCAACGACAGCACGGCGGCCCGCTTGGACGGCCGGCCTCTGGAGGTACTCGCTCCGGGCGTTCCTGGCTCACGAGAGGGTTCCTACGCGAAGCAGGCCACACTCCTCGACCGTTGGTCGGCCGACTACCGGTTGGTTCCGTCCGACGACGGGGAGTTCGCATTCTGGGCGATCGACAGGCGGGGTTCGGTACTCGGGATCCTTTCCGATGGAACCGGCGGGGGAGCATCCTTCGATGGCAATGCCCAGTGCAAGGCGATGAATCAGGCGTTCAGCGCGCTCGATCTGTTTGGCGGACTGTTCGGGCTCCCGTTCGCATTCGGGGCGTTCCTCGCGCCGGGGAAGGCCATCGCCAAGCAGGCCTACCGAGAGGCAGCCATTTTATATCTCGCTGGGAGGTGACATGCCGGACACCTCCCAATGTGGAAACCCCGTCAAGGATGTTCCGTGCGACCTGGCCAAGGACCTGGTGGCCGGCCTCGCGCATCCTCTCGAGGTCGCCTCGAAGGTGGAGAAGGTGTACGGCCTTGCCAAGGGGGGAGATTTGCTGGACTGCTGACACCTCGGAATCTGGGCTCAAAGCCGGAGCACCGTTCGGCGGCCACGAGTGGTCCGGTTGACTGAGGCGGCGACGCAGTCGTGCTCACTCCGGCACGATCTTGATGATCTCCCAATCCTCGACGATCAGACCATTCTCGATGCGGCTGATCGTGATTCCGTGGACCGCGATCGGTTCCCGAGTGGGTGCGACCCCCTCAATAGAACGAACCTGCGTGCCCCGGCTCACCCAGCGGGTGACAACGCGGTCTCCTTCAGTGATCTGATCCTTGACCGTCGAGACTCGGTCTGGCATGGCTTCGATGAGATGTCGTGCGACCGCTTTCGCTCCGTCAAGCCCCTGCACCATCACACCTTCCGGACCGCGATACACGTAGCTCTCGTCGTAGAACCGATCGATCGCATCTACGTCCCGGCCGTTCATGACGTGCTCGAACCACGCACGGCCGATGGCCTTGAGGTCGTCAGCGCTCATCCGGCGACGATAGCGGAACGACGACCGTTCCCGGCCTAGCGACGGCGCTTCTTGTGTGTCCTTCGGCCGGCTTGCTTTGGCCGCTTCACCTTGATCCGCGCGAGCGACTCGACTTCCATCGTCCGGGCGGACATGTCGAGGAGGAGCTGATCCCGTTCCTCCCGCCCCTCGTCGGAGAGAAAACGCTCGTCGACCTTCCTGATCAATCCCTCGGCCAGCCCCAGGTCGAGACCTTCGAGTGCTCGGCGTGCCTCCCCGAGCCGTTTGGTATTGGTCTCTAACTGGTGTTTTCGCCAGCGTTCGGCCTCCTGGACATAGGGGTCGACTCGATCGAGGGAGGAGTGAGCTGCGAGGTCGACCAGTCGCTTGGTGACCGGATCATCGACCATTGCCAGAAACTCGTCGAGTTGTCCCTTCGCCCCGAGTTCGACGAGACGCTGGGCGATCACCTCGGCCCGTTTCTCGGCTTCGGCGCGACGGGCCGCGACCTCGTTGATCAGGTCTGGATCCGTGTCGTCGTTCAACAGTTGCTGCGCGTCCTCGAATCGGTACTCGTCGAGGAGCTCACGCAGCCGGGCTGGTTCCACCATCGTGTTGTCAACGTAGCCATGTGCCCGGCGTATGTGGACGGGCCCAGATGAGGCGCAGTCTCTGTCGTCCTCCATCGAGGTGCATGCACACTCGTCGATCTCGAGATTCCGCTGGAGCCTCGTGCGGCCCGCAAGGCGCAAGAATGGCGGGACGTCGTCTCAGGGGGATTGATGGCAGCGCCCGATCAGGTTGTGAATCTCGAAGAGAAGTTCGCAGCATTCGACCAACGGTGGTCACCGATGATCATCGGCGAGATCAACGATATGCAGCTCAAGGCCGCCAAGGTGCAAGGTGAGTTCGTGTGGCACACGCACGAGGAGACAGACGAGTTCTTCCTCGTTAGATCAGGCCAACTGACGATCCGCCTACGAGGTCGAGATGATGTGACTCTCGGAGCCGGCGAGTTCTTTGTGGTGCCGAGGGGTGTCGAGCACTGCCCAAGCGCTGAGGATGAGTGCGAGATTCTGCTCCTCGAACCCGTTGGGGTGGTCAGTACAGGCGGAGCGGCGGACAGCGACAAGGCGGCCCCGGAGGAGTGGATCTAGTCCACCAGGCGGCTATTCGAACCTACCTGCGAGCTTGCCGCAGAGACCTGGCAGACTTCGTGCGGTGGTGTCTCCAGGGATGAGCCCTGGGGACTGTCAGAGAGGCAGGTCTGTGATGCCGGATGAATCGCCGTCCGAGTTGATCGATTCGCGAATCGATCAGTTGAGCGACTGGAGGGGTGAGCTGCTTTCACGGCTCCGTGCCTTGATCAAGCAGGCAGACCCCGCTGTGGTCGAAGAGGTGAAGTGGAGGAAGCCCTCAAACGGGATGTTGGGGACGCCCGTGTGGTCCCACCGAGGGATCGTCTGCACCGGCGAAACCTACAAGGGCAAGGTGAAGCTCACGTTCATGAAGGGAGCATTGCTGAAGGATCCCTCCGGGGTTTTCAACTCCGGTTTGGACAGCAGCACCCGGCGTGTGATCGACCTCTACGAAGGCGATGGCGTCGACGAGAAGGCGTTCAAGGCCCTGATCAGGGAAGCTGTGGCACTGAACGAGGGGACAGCCGACAGCTAGGACCGGTTGGATCAGAGATCGGCAACGACTTCGGCGGCCGCCAGCATGTCTCTGCCAAGCGGTTGTAGCTCGATCTGTGTGCAGAGGAGACCCGTCGAGACCCTTTCCACAACGTCCCGCTCCCAGATGGCGATTGGGTCAAGGCCGGTGAGACCCTCGAGACGGTGTGCACGACTCCACGGCCCGCCTTCCATCACAGGGTCTTCGCGCATGATGATGCCGATGTCGTACTCGGGTTCCGCAAGCAGACCGTCGGGGTCAACCAGCTTGAAGCCGCCGTTTGATCGGAGTACATCCCTTTGGTGAACGTAGCGGTTCGTGCCACATGGACGCCAGGGTGCTACAGACCTAGGTCTCTCGATGTGGTGGAAGAGAGCGGGATCATGAGAGGCGTGGAGGAGAAGATCCCAGGTTTTCGTCTGCGCACCCTCGGCAGCCGATCACACCAGTTCAGGCAGGCGGCCCACCGATCCGGGAGCCGTGACCAGCGGGATCCGACGCGCTCCGATCTCTAGTCCCCGACAGGGTCCCCTGCGATTTCGTTGGCGGTCCGAAGGAAGTTCCGCTCGATCCTGGCGATGACCCGCCGTGCCCATGCCGGCCAAACCGATGCCAGCACCGCGGAGAGATAGAGGCTCCACACGAGGTTTGAGCCCCTCCAGGGTGAGCGCCCGATCGAGCTGATCGTCGAGCGGTAGTACCGATCCGTGAACAGCAGCATCATGACGGCGGCGCCACGCGCTTCGCTGATCGGACGAAATCCGGCGATCGCCACGAGTCGTCGATAGGCCGGAGCACGCGACAGCGCCAGCAGAATCATGTGCTCGCGCACCGCCCGAACGACACTCGTCCTCTGCTCATCGCCCGACCCGGCGAGGTAGGGATGCAGCGAGGCATCATACGCGATGCCTCGCTCGAGGTCGCGCTCGATGTCCCTCGT
>CAZWHZ010000128.1:0-3926 GCA_964633745.1 uncultured Acidimicrobiia bacterium | reverse complement strand
GCAATCGCGTACAGGCCAGGAGCGGCGTAGGGGAACCAACCGCCGGTTCCGAACAAGACGGCTATCTGCGTGATCATCGTCAGCAGGATCAGGGCGCCGAAGGCGGGAAGGTAGCCGCGTCCGACGCTCGCCACGAACCCGATCGTCAATGCGATCATCGATGTGAGGAACCCTCCAACGAGCAGTCGCGACAACCACCCGGCAAGGTCGATCCCCGCCGGCGACCCGAGGGCGACCAGCCCGACGAGGACCGTGGCGACCAGTGTCAGCACGGTGAGGACCAGACCCCAGCAGGCCAGCACGATGAACTTGGCTGTCGCGATCGATCCTCTCGACACCGGCAGTCCGAACAGGGACGGGAATGTCCGGTCGGAGAACTCACGCCCAAACGCCCATGCCACGACCACACCGGGGCCGATGAACATGGCGATCGATACGATCTGCGCCAGCAGGCCGAGGTAGGCCTCCCATCCTTCGCCCACGACCATCACCTGAGCCTTGAGCGCGACTGCACCGGCACCACCTGCCTTGGCGACCGCCACGAACCCGAGACAGAGCAGCGGCACCAACACGACGATGAGCACCGTCGTGACGAGCACCACCGTCGAGCGACGAGCCTTCAGGAACTCCACGTTGAGTGCTCGTCTCATGCGAGTTCCCGTTCCCGATCATCCCGGTACACCAGATCGAAGAACTGCTGCTCGAGGTCGACGCCGTTCGGATCCAACGTCCCGATGTCCCGGCCACGATGCAGCACCGTGATCCGATCGGCGACTCGCGCCAGCTGGTCGAGGTGGTGACTCGACACCATCACCGCCGCGCCACGCTCTGCGGCGGTCCGCATCAGGTCCCTGATGAACACGACCCCGGCCGGGTCGAGCGCGTTGGCCGGTTCGTCGAGAACGAGGATCGATGGCCGGTGGACCAGCGCCGCGGCGAGGCCGAGCCGCTGATGATTTCCAAGCGACAACGCTCGTGCCCTTTTGTTCGCCCAGTGACCCAGCTCGAATTCGTCGATCACCCTGGCGACTTCGGTCGGAATGTCGTCGACACCGTGGAGGAGAGCCGCAGCTTCGAGATTCTCAGTGACGGTCAGCTCCGGGTAGGAGAACGGCGTCTCGATCAGACACCCGACCTGCCGCCATACGTCGGCTCTTGCCGATCGGGCGTCCGCGCCACCAATGCGCGCCTCGCCCGACGTCGGCGCCACCATTCCCAGCAGCAGTCGCATCAACGTTGTCTTGCCGGCGCCGTTGAGCCCGACGATCGCGTGGATCTCTCCCGATCGCACCTGGAGGTCAACCCCATCGACAGCTCGCTCGTCACCGTACAGGCGAACCACGTTCCGCGCCTCGAGCGGTTCAGGCATCGGTGCCCCCAAGCATGTCGAGGGCAAATCGAACCCGGTTGCCCAGAGTGCCTGAGTCCTCGCGCTCGCCCCAGTCGATCAGGGCTGCCATCAGCGCTCCCATGACGGCGCCCGCCGCGACGCGGGCGTCGAGGATGGGGACTCCGGTCGACGTGAGCGCATCGATGATCACCTGCTCGGTCTTGCGGTTGTTCGACCACGCGGCGGCAACCAGATCCTCGTGCTGGGTGAGGAGGCGGAACCGGGTGCGGATCGTGTCGTCATGGGGTTCGTCGACGTGCGCCCACGACTCGAGAATTCCCTGCCGCACCCGTTCGAGCGGAGGCAGTTCGGCGTCGGTTGTGGCGACCATCTCGCCGATCACCGGATCGTACGGGTCGTCGATCAGTACCGACACCTTGGTCGGGAAGTGGCGAAAGAACGTCATGTGAGAGACACCAACGGCCGCCGCGATTTCCTCGACCGTCACGTTGTCGTAGCCCTTCTCGGCGAACAACCGCACCGCTGCTTCCTGAAGCTGTCTCCGGGTCTGTTGTGCGCGTCCCACAACACAAAACGTTAGTCACTAACATCTACGGTGTCGAGTTCGCTTCGTCGCCAACCAGGAGGTCGGGGCGCTCGCCGCCCCGACCAGCAGTTGTGATGGAAACTAGGGCTCGTGCTCGTCGTAGGAATCAGCTGGTAGGTTGTGCCGCCCGGGTCGCGCTGCCGTTCTGGTTCCTGCATGGGCGCGAAGCCACCTGACAGTCGTACTACCGACAGTCCCAGGATTATCTGTCACCCGTACGGGGTTCGTACGATCATGAAGACCGAACACACACTCATCCCTCGCCAGGCAATCGTCGACGAAACCGTGATCGCCGAGACGCCCGAAACCCAGACAGTCGACGGCTACGAGTACTTCCCGCCGGAGTCGATCAACTGGGATCTGCTCGAACCATCCGATCTGACGTCGACCTGCCCGTGGAAGGGCGTCGCCACCTACTACGACATCGTGATCGACGACCGTCGCCATCGCAATGTCGCCTGGACCTACGAGGCGCCGAAGGATGCCGCCCGGCACATCAAGGGCCAGGTCGGGTTTTGGCGCGACGTCAGGGTGGAGGATGCCGTCCCGTTCTTGTCAACCCGACCTCCGCTGAGCGGAGCTGATCGTGACGAGGATCAACTCCCTTCGTTCTTGTCAGACTGACCCTCGCTGTGTAGGGCTGTGATTGACAGGAACGGGGGTGGGGGAGGCGGTCGATGGCTACCCGCCGGTCAGTTCGGTGCCGGGCTGATAGGTGGCCCACGCGAACCAGAAGGTGTCGAAGTGGTGGATCCGCGCGAGGGTGCTGCCGGCGAGTTCGCCCGACACTGCCTGTCCGGTGATGTCCCAAACGCTGCTCGTCTGATTATCCACGAACGCGGTCGCGTCCGCGGTGATCGACAGGATCCGACCGTCCACGATCGGCGAAAACACTCGCGATGCAGCTGTGAGGTTCCGCTCGCGAACCGCTGCTGCTCCAGCGACGATCAGGGGTGCGAGGTGGTACGTCGTGTCCGGTCGTGCAATTGCGAGAACAGCCCACGAGGCAGCGAAGAGGAGCAAAGGACTCAGGCGACGAATGAACATGACTGGCACAACGCTCGACAGCGGCTGGTGAGGCCGGGACTATCGGGGGACCGACGCTTGGCACCGGTACGTGCGGGACTCTCTCGTCGGTAGGCTGATCTGGCCGATGGATACCGTACAGGATCAACATCTCGCATGGCTGGCCCGCTCGTTCGGGAGACCCGACTACTTGCCGTTGACGCAGAACGACCTCGAGACACTCCGGGCGGTCGCCGATCCCATCTCCCGCTACACGGGCTCACATCTGTTCAAGGAGGGAGAGCCCGCCGGTGCAGCGTTTCTCATCGAGCAGGGACAGGTGGACCTGTACCGAACCCACAATGGTCGCCGGCGGGTTGTCGCTCGGGTCGGTCCCGGCTCGGTGATCGGTGACATCGCCATGTTTGGCGAGGGAACCTACATCTCGTCCGCGCGTGCCGTCGATCAGGTGAAGGCGTTCCGGTTCGATCGAGAGACGCTGATCCCCGAGCTGGCGCGACACCCTGCGTTGTGTTTGCGATGGCTCGTAGCCGGCCTCCGACAGCTCCAGGACGCCCAGCGCAGGATCCTCCACTTGATGCACAAGACGGTGCTTGCCCAGGTTGCCGACTTGCTGCTGGAAGAGTCGAGCCGAAAGGCGGGCAATGTGGAGCTCTCCCAGGCTGCCATCGCCACACTGCTCGGATCGAGCAGACAGACCGTGAACGAGGCGATCGGGGCACTGCGCGACATGCGCGCTGTCGAGACCGCCTACCGCAGCATCACGGTTCTCAACCCTTCGCTTCTCGCTGAAGTCGCCGCCGCCGATCGCGGCTAACGCAGCCTTCCCTCACCCTTCTTGTCAATCTGGCCGTCGCTGGGCGGGGTCTAACGTGACAAGAACGGGAACGATGACCGGCGTCAGGGTCGGTGACTGCGGGTGAATCGCATGGCATCGTCGAGGTCCATGGCGGCTGCCCTCGC
>CAZWHZ010000127.1:0-3957 GCA_964633745.1 uncultured Acidimicrobiia bacterium | reverse complement strand
GATGTTTCGGTACCTCGGATGGTCCGAAGCGGCCGACCTGATCGTCAAGGGTCTCAAGAGCGCGATTCTCGACAAGATCGTCACCTACGACTTCGCTCGTCTCATGGAAGGTGCGACGAAGGTGAAGACGTCAGAGTTTGCCCAGGCCATGGTCGAGCGGATGTAGGAAGCTGCCTTCGGCCGCGGTCATCGGTTTCTTCGGTGGGAGAGCTCATCCCTGGGTCCTGCGCAAACCCCGGGCGCGTGTCTACCGATGACTGAGGACTGAAACGTGCGAGCGCGGCGAGCGGCAGCTGTCGGCTGTCAGCTGTCAGCTGACAGCTGGATGTCGTCCAGGTCTTTGAGCAGGAGCGCCCTGTCGCGTTCCTTCTCTACTCGTGGCGCGAGGTCCCTGGCGACCGAGAGGTATCGGTCGCGTTCGTCGCCCTGGGCGCCGCGAGCGAGGGCCTCGTAGGCGTAGGCCTCGTAGAACGGCGGAAGTTCGTGGGCTTCGCAGAGTTGGAGAGAAGCCTGGGCGTGGCGCGTGGCCTCGCTGGGGACGCCGGCGAGCGCGTACACCCTGGAAAGCTGCCAGGAGGCCACGGCGAGATTCAGGGGTGTGCAGTCTCGTGCCTGAGTCCAGTGCCAGCGTGACGCATGAGCCAGATCGATCATCTGGTCTGTCTCTTCCGGGGTCCGGGCGGGCTTCTCAATGAGGTCCCATGCTGCGTTGAAGCATTGGGCGGCGAGTTCTCGATGCGTCACATCCACCTCCGGTCGATACGCTACACCAGTGTTCCGCATCGAGGTCCCTGAACCCTGGGTTGGGTAGGTGGCGGGGGTTCAGCCGTTCAGTGCGGCCCTGAGTGCGTCGCCGGCCGCATTGGCTGAGACGCGGGCGGCAAGCAGTTCCTCTCTTGCCTGGAGCAACTTGTCGTGCCCTTGATCGAGCAGCGCCTTCGCCGGGTTCTCCCAGTCGCTCGCCTGGAGGCCGATCACTTGCCCGGGAACCGGACTGGCGTGTGCCTCCACCTGGGTCATGTGAGCCTGCATGTCTTGAAGCGCCGCCTGTGCTTCGCTCACGTCGTACCCCGCATTGAAGGCGCGGTCGATGATGTCGGCAAGCTTGTCGTGTACCCGGGTTAGCGGGTTGTCAACCGCCCAGAGGATCGTGTCGGCAGTGGCCACCTCGAGGGTCTTGGGGGCGATGACGACATAGATCCTGAACTCGGTGGCGATTTGCGGCACGAGTACCCGAAGCTCTTCGAGCGTAGTGGCGCTGCGGATCTGGCCGGCGAGGTCATTCAGGCCGGCTTCAGCTTGGTCGAGGTCTGCGGTGAGTGTCGCGGCGTGGTCGGCCGTCGCGTGTCCGTTGTCGAGGTGAAAGCGGAGTCGTTTGATCGTGTCGAGTCGGTTATCGATCGATTGCTGGGCACGATCCTTCACGGCCTCGATGCGCCGTGTCGCCTGCTGAGTGGTGGTGGCGGTCTGTGCCATAGCGACGCCGGGGAGGGCGAGGATCAGGCCGAGGACTGCAACGATGGTGATGGTGCGCTTGATCATTGGGTGACGTCTCCTTCGTCTTTGGTGAGACTCGCGTCCAGCTCGCCGATGAGCTGGTCGAGGTCTGCGAGTGCTGCGTCCACGTCGGTGAGGTCGACATCGCTGGAGATCTCCTCCGGCGCCGGTTTGGTCGACGTGGTGGTCGCCATGACTGTGGTTGTCGTGACGGTGGTCGTTTGAGTTGGTGTGGTCGTTCGGGTTGCTTGCCGTGCCGAAAGAGTTCCGCAAGCGCTGAGCAGCAGCCCTCCGACCAGAGTCACCAGCAATCTCGATCTCATCGTTTCTCCTTTCGCCTCTAGGATCGGTGACGCCTGTATCGCCACTGTCAGTGGCATGTTCGAAGTCTGTAAGGGCTCATCACCCCGAACCCAGGGTTCGCAAGGTTGGTGGCGCTGTGCGGTGGTGCGCTACCAGAGTTGGACGTAGGCGAGGAGGGGCACGTTGGGGTTGTCGGGGCCGGTGCGTCGGAAATCCCACAGCTCGACCCAGAAGCGGACGCCATCCCTTCTCGTGAAGAGGCCTTCGTAGTGAGGGACGTCCTGCATGTCGGACCTACTGAACGTTCCCGAGAGTCCTCGCTGTGCGAGCTGATGCTCGAGTTCCGGCTCGAACACGAGATAGTCGTCGATGCTCACGGGAAGTTCGAAGTAGTGGGCTCCTCTGTGGGTGACCCCGGGAGCAGCCGCGGTCAGGGCGTCGACATCGTAGAGATCCTGCCCGGTCGCGACCTCGGTGGAGCCCGCCGGAATCCACGGCTTCCCGGTCCCCAGTTCGATCGCATTTGCGTCGAGCCAGTTCTCGACCCAGCGAACGTGATCGTCAGGGATCCAGTTGGCCCGCCCCATCGTCACCATTGCGATGGACTCGGCCATGTCCTCGGCGGGTCCGGTCGCACCGTAGTCGGTGGCCGCCGGTCCATCGAGGTGCCAGCTCGCGTGGAGTGGGTCGGAAGACGTGTCGCTCCAACCGGTGGCTGCCGCGAAGTCACGAACGAGTTGCGATCCGTCTGCTGGGTCGACCCTTTCGAGTTCGCCGTCGAGGACGGCTTGGATGTAGGAGGGATCGAGGGCCATGAACTGAGCGACGTGCGCTATCTCGTGTGCGAGGGCCCGTGCGAGATCGAGGCGGGTGGTTCCGTTGCCGTGAGGATTGAACGTTCGATCGACGAGGTAGACATCGGGACCCTTGGTGAAGGCAACTGCCTTGCCGACCTGCTCCTCTTCCGGTGCGGAGCCGATGCGAATCATCTCCCTCGGACGGCCCTGATCCATGAGCGTGCCAGGGATCTCCTCGAGCGCCGCGGCCAGGAGTTCGAGTTCGGCAGGGTCGGGGTGTGGTCGTGATCCGACAACGGTGAGGCCATCGACCGTGCGTTCCCAGACGGTGTCCCCGAAGGGCGGGGCGCCGAGCTGGTCGAGGAGGTGCTCATCGGTGAGGTCGAGCGACGATGGGACCGTTGTTCGCGTGCCCGCGACACAGGAGGCCAGGAGACCGGCGAGAAGGAGAATCGAGAGGCGTCGCACCAGCGGCATGGTAGAGGTCGCTACGCGGGCGGTTATCGGTTCTGAGTTCTCAGTTGTCGGTAGGACCGCGGCCCAAGGCTCCACGAGACACCGGGGGCGCCCCTATCCAGAACCGAGAACCGGCAACCGCGAGCGAAGCGACACCTGCGGGGCGTGGGATCGGGCTGATGCTCGACGCTGGGTGGTTCCCCCCAACCGAGCTCTGGTCGAGGGCGGCTGTCAGTTGTGAGACAACCTACCGGTCAAGGCGCGTTCCCGTTGCACTAGCCTTCGCTCAGAGGACGCGAGCCAAGGAGCTGGCATATGAGCAAGGTCACGGTAGTTGGGGCAGGCAAGTACGGATCGTTGACGGCGATGCGAATCGCCCAGATGGATCTCGTCGACGAGGTCGTCATGACCGACATCGTCGAGGGGCTCCCGCAGGGCCTGGCACTCGACATGAACGAGTCCCGACCGATCGAGAAGTACCGGACGCTGGTCGTAGGCACAAACGACTATGCGGACACGGCCGGAAGCGATGTCGTAGTGATCACCGCCGGGCTTCCCCGCAAGCCGGGCATGAGCAGGATGGATCTGTTGGAGGTCAACGCCAAGATCGTGAAGGGCGTCACCGAGCAGATCATGGAGCACTCGCCGGAGACGATCATCATCGTGGTGACGAATCCGCTCGACCACATGACGACCCTCACAGCGGAGGTCTCCGGCCTACCGCACAAGAAGGTGATGGGTCAGGCAGGGATGCTCGACACGGCACGGTTCGTTCACTTTGTTTCGGAAGTGACGGGTGTGGACGTGCTCGACATCGAGGCGCTGACCTTGGGGAGCCACGGCCCGACTATGGTGCCGGTGCCGTCACAGGTCAAGGTGGGGGGCAAGCCTCTCGACGAGGTTC
>CAZWHZ010000126.1:0-4102 GCA_964633745.1 uncultured Acidimicrobiia bacterium | reverse complement strand
CGAGATGGCGGGCGGCTCTCGTCTTCATGTCCATGTCGGCGAGCATGAAGCCGATGGCCTGGTGGTCGATGATCCGCTTACCGAACTGTCTGCGTTCCTTTGCATAGTCGCGGGCGAGTTCGAACGCGCCCTGGGCGATGCCGAGTGCCTGCGCGGCGATTCCCGGCCTGGAGCGGTCAAGCGTCATCATCGCGATCCTGAATCCTTCGCCTTCCTCACCAATCATCGCGTTCGCCGGGACCCTGACGTCGTCGAGCGTGAGCTCTCCGGTTGGGGACCCGTGGATGCCCATCTTGTGCTCGTACCGGGACACCTCGAAGCCGGGGGTCGTGGCGGGAACGATGAAGCACGAAATGCCTCGATGGCCCGCCTCGGGATTCGTCTTGGCGAAGATCGTGTAGACGCTGGCGACGCCGGCGTTGGAGATGAAGCGTTTCCCGCCGTTGATCACCCAGTCGTCGCCGTCTCGAACCGCCTTGGTACGCATCGCCGCGACATCCGACCCTGCACCCGATTCCGTGAGACCGTACGCCGCCTGGGCTTCTCCGGCGACGATCCGTGGAATCCACTCGAGTTGTTGCTCGGAGGTGCCACGCAGCAGTACAGGGATCATCCCGAGTTTGTTGAGGAGAGGGATCATTACTGCGGATGCTCCGACGCGTGCCATCTCCTCGACGAGGATTGCCTGTGTGATGGCGTCGGCTCCGGCGCCCCCTGCCGACTCGGGGAACATGACCGACAGCAGATCGGCCTTGACCATCTCCTTGTGGAGGTCTTCCGGGTACTCGTCTGTCACGTCGATTTCCTCGATGCGAGGTGCGATCTTGTCCTCGGAGAACTGGCGGATCATCGCTCTAAAATCGTCGTGTATCTCCGAAAGGAGATAGGGGTCGCTCACGATGACGCCTCACACGAGATCAGACCCGCCTGCTTCGCCAGCCAGATTCCCACACCAACAACCAGGAGAATGAGCAGCAGTTTCTTCATGAGGACGCCTTTCGCTCGACAGGCGAATCATACAGCCGGTTGGTGACTGCCGACCGGCTGTGCTCGTTTCACTCGTGTCTTGGGTTTTCGGTTTTCGGTAAGAGGATTGCCTGGCCACCCGTCGCGGTCCTCAGTTGTCAGCGAGATCAGCGCCCAGTGGCCCTGCGATTGTCTCGGCCGCGTTCTTACCGACAACTGAAGACTGATGACTGACAACTGACGGGCGAAGCCTGTCAGGGGTTCAACGTCAGGTGATCCTTTGCTGCCGAGACGACGCTGTTCTGATCCCAGTACAACGGTGCGGTCCCTCCGGTGAGCCAGCGGGTGATCATGTCGTCGTAGTGGCTGTTGTACGGATGACCTGACTGCCCCGTCGTATGAATGGCCGTGCTCTTGTCGAGGTCGGAGATGTCGATGACCATCCGCATGGATGGAAGTGCCACGACTTCGTATCCGTCCTCGACGACCCAGCTCGTCGCATTCACCATGTCCGTTCCACCTGGCGCCTTGAACGGACCGCGGTTGAACAGCATCTCGATCGGCTTGATTCCGGACTCGCCAAACGTCTGGTTGCGGAACGTTGCCGTGTGCAGGGAGCCCCATTGCCATCCCGCGGGATCTCCAAGGAGGTCGGAGGTCTCGTTCCACGCATCGACCAGGGAACGCTCCAGGATGTCGTCGCGTGTCTCGACCTCCGGCGTGTTCTGATCGTCCCACCAGACGTTCGTCGGATCGTCGAGCAACAGCCTGATTGCCTCCAGCACGGAGTCGCGTCCGGATGGACGAAGCCCTTCAGGGAGATCATCGAAGTAGATCGCTTTGATGAGGTTGGCCCACTCCGCTCCAAACAGCGCAGCACCCTGACTGTTGACATCGAACCGGTACTGCCCGTCGCCACTCTTCCAGTTCTTCAGCATCTCCTGCGCCTGTGAAACCTCCGGACGGTCCGACCGTAGACCCAGCAGCCACGGGACGAGGATGTCGGCGTGGATGCTGGCCGAGTCGAACTGCATGGCCCGAACGTCATCGGGGCTGATCGGCCCGTCGGCGCTGGTGATCATGTCGACGATCCGCTGGGCCCGCGTACCGTAGGCCCACTCTCTGGCGAGGAACGGTTGGAGATCGGGCCTGATCACCGCGTTGTTGGCGGTGACGATGAACCCTTCAGGAGGATCGAAACTCGACGGGAGTTCATCAAACGGCACGTAGCCCATCCACTCGTACTCACTCGACCAACCGGGTACCGGAATGCGACCGTCCCAGCCGCTGCGGATCGGGACTTTGCCGGGGGTGTGGTAGCCGATGTGCCCATCGGTGTCGGCGAAGATGAAGTTCTGTGCTGGGACGTCCCACATGCTGATCGCTTGCTGGAACTCATCCCAGTTCTCAGCGCGGTTGATCGCGACGACTGCATCGAGCGTGCGGGACGGTTCGAGTGCCGTCCAGCGGAGCGCGATCGCGTAGGGCTCGGACATCGGCAGGTTGGTCTCCTCGTTGAAGCTTTCGAGGTCGCCGTAGACATCTGAGATGATCGGTCCGTGGCGGGTCACTCGAACGGTGATCGGAACGGGATCTCCGCCTGCTACGTCGATCGTCTCAACTCGCGTGTCGGCGTTCACCCACTCGCCGTCGACCTCGTACTGGGTCGGATCGTCGGGATTGATACGCTCGATATACAGATCCTGGACGTCCGCCGGCAGGTTGGTGACGCCCCACGCGATATGTGCGTTGTGACCAATGACCACACCCGGCGCGCCAAGGAGTGAGAAACCGGCGACCTCGTAGGGGCACTCGCTCGAAATGGTCACGCAGTGCAGGCCGGACTCATACCAGATGGAGGGCATCTGGATGCCAAGGTGGGGATCGTTGGCGAGGATCGGTTGACCGGTCGTGGTCAGTGCTCCTGAGAGCACCCAGTTGTTCGAGCCGATATCGACGCCGGTTGGCCCTGTCAGGGCATCGATCAGTGCCGTGTTGTCGGAGATCCGAACGAGGAGATCGGTGATATCGATCGACTGGGCAGCTGTGCTCGTCGCAACCCCGGTCCAGTCGGGAACGATCACGGGGCGGTCTTCCGGGTAGGCAGGCAGGAGGTCATCGGCACGTTCACCGACGATCTTCAGTGCCTTGGCACGCCAGATCTCCTCGTCCATGTTCGAGCGGAGATCCCATGCCATCACTTTGGCCCACACCAGGCTGTCGATGGGCGACCACTGGGCCGGACGGTAGCTCCTGTTGTTGAGTTTGAGCACTGCATACTCCAACCCGAGCGACGCACCAGAGTGGTCGGCGAGGTACGCGTTGACCCCATCCGTGAACGACTGGAGGGCGACAGTGACTTCGGGTGAGGTCGAAGCCCACTCCTTCTCGGCGATGCCTTCCCAGCCGAGCGTACGGAGGAACGTGTCGGTCTCGACCTGCGACTCGCCGAATATCTCGGAGAGACGGCCCTTTCCGATGTGGCGCTCGAAGTCCATCTGCCAGAAGCGATCTTGCGCCTGTACGTACCCTTGGGCGAAGAACAGGTCGTGGCTGTTCTCGGCGTAGATATGCGGTATCCCGTTGGCATCCCTGTAGACATCGACCGGCTTCTTCAGCCCGGGAGCGTTCAACTCACCGTCCGTCTGGGGAAATGATGCCCGGACGATGAAGAAGCCGCCGGCGGCGACGATGAGAACGATCAGAACGACGAGAGCGAGAACGGTCTTGAAGAACCTGCGCATGCGGGAACCCTACAGCGGCGAACCTGTGGCGTGCGCCGCACACCCCAGGTTCTTGGTGATCGGTTGTCGGTGTTCAGTCTTCGGTAGGAACGCTGCCTCGCTCAGAGACTGTGTGGCGCGTCGTCTTACCGAGAACCGAATCCGGCCACCAGCTCTCAGTCGTCCGCCTTTCGCAAGAACGCGATCTGGGTACCCCGAGATGGCGGGGTGAGCGTCCTACCGAGAACCGAGTACCGGCTCACGAAGTGAGCTTCAGCTCCGGGAGAAGAACGACGCGAGGACGATGAAGTAGACGACTCCCGCGATTGCGAGTCCGGCGGCGAACAGGCGGCGAAGGAAACCGGACTCGTAGCGGAGGTGCATATAGAAGGCGACGACCAGCGTGAACTTCA
>CAZWHZ010000125.1:0-4186 GCA_964633745.1 uncultured Acidimicrobiia bacterium | reverse complement strand
ACCTGAAACAACGCGAGACCGTAGGGCGAGTGTGTCTCACCGAGAACCGAAAACCCAGAACCGAGAACCGAAAACGGAACATAGTGAGTTCGGTACAGTCGGTCCCATGGATATCGAGCTACGAAGAATCCGCCTGCCGTTCACGGCTCCCTTCCATACTGCCTTGGGAGTCCAGCACGATCGGGACGTTCTCCTGGTGGCCGTCCACACCGGCGAAGAAACAGGGTGGGGCGAGTGCGTCGCGATGAACGAGCCCATCTACACATCCGAGTACGTGTCCGGAGCGCACAGTGTCATTCGGGATGTGCTGCTCCCCTTGCTGTCGGGGATCGACATCAGCGCAACGACGCTCGGTCGAGTTCTCGCACCGATACAGGGGCATCGGATGGCGAAGGCGGCACTCGAGATGGCCCTTCTCGACGCCGAGCTTCGCTCGTCCCGCACATCGCTGGCGACGTTCCTCGGTGCGCTCAGTGACCGTGTCGAAGTCGGTGTGGCACTCGGCATCGATCGCGATGTTGCGCGGCTGGCCGACACCGTACAGCAGTACGTCGACCGCGGGTACCGGCGAGTCAAGCTCAAGATCACGCCCGGATGGGACATCGAACCCGTCGCAGCGACGCGCAAGACGTTCGGCAGCGATCTGGTTCTCCAGGTGGACGGCAACCGTGCCTACGGGCCTTCCGAGATGGCGCGTCTCTCAGCCCTGGACGCCTTCGGCCTCGCCATGATCGAGCAACCTTTCGGGGATCTTGCGACCCACGCCTCGTTCGCCCGAACGATCCGGACACCGATCTGTCTCGACGAGTCGATCACCTCGACGGAAGCGGCGCGCCTCGCGCTCACTCTCGGCGCCTGCTCGATCGTCAACATCAAGCCAGGACGTGTCGGCGGCTACCTCGAGGCGCGCCGCATCCACGACCTGTGCGTGGCTCGGGGCGTGCCTGTGTGGTGTGGCGGCATGTTCGAAACCGGACTGGGTCGTGCGGGGAACCTGGCACTCGCTGCGCTACCCGGTTTCACGCTGCCATCCGACATCTCCGAGTCAGCCCGCTACTACGAGCATGACATCACCGATCCCTTCGTCCTCGAGCCTGACGGGACGATTCGCGTGCCGGAGGGTCCGGGCATTGGCGTAGCGCCCGATCCTGATCGTCTCGAGGAAGTCACCACATCCGTCGAGCACTTCGAGATCTAGGGCGAGCTTCGCTCGCCGTACCTCGTATCTCGTGCCGGGCCTCACGGTGAGAAGGAGATACACGCAGCGTCGGGTACGTCTCGCTTCGAAGGCACCCGGCGATCTTGGCGGCGTACCAGGTACGGCGGGCAGGCCCCGCCTAGGTGGGTTCCAGCTTGGGGAGCAGCGCACGGAACAAGGCCGGGGCGAGCGTGCTCGTCACGCCGGCGAGCAAGATGATCTGCGCCTCCAAGACGCGGTCGATGATGCCAAGCTCGACGCCGAGTTCAGCCACGGCGATGATGAGGCTGAGGCGCGCGGACAGCAGCATTCCTGCCGCGAGAACCTCTCGCAGCGGTCGCCCCCGTCGAATGAGCGCAAGCGCCGGGATCATCTTGACGAGTATCGCGAGACCGATGAGAGCGGCTGCATCGACCAGGACCCCAACGTTTCCAAGCTCGTGCAGGTCGAACCGGATGCCGACGTTGATGAAGAAGATCGGGATCAAGAACCCGTAGGCGAACCCGCTCAGCTTCTGCTCGAGCGCACCGCGATGGGGGAAGACGACGGCAAACACGCTGCCCGCGAGAAATGCCCCGAGGATCGGCTCGATACCAAGAACCAGCGAGAGACCGACGAACACCAACATCAGCGCCAACGACCCGCGAATCCCGACTTCCTCGGGATCATTCATGTCGAATAGCCGCCCAAACCACTCTGGTCGCCACCAGGCTGTCCGACGGACGAACAGCAACACCATGGTGACCACCAGGAAGAACAGCGGAAGGTCGAGCAGTTCGATACTCACGCCGTGTTCGACCACGACCGCCATGACGGTCACGCCGAGAAGGGTCAGAAAGTCGGCCAGGAGAGCGGACATCAAGATGATCTGTCCAAGTGGTGTCGAGACCCGCCTGGTACTGCGCAACGTGGGAACGACCAACCCCACCGACGTCGTCGCGAGGATGAACATCACGAAGAACCCATGACCGAGCACACGAGATGCAGCGAACGCCGTCACAACGGTGAAGGCGAACACGGTGAGCCCGGTCAAGAGCTGACGGGGGCGTCGCCGGTCGAACATGCCCAGGTCTATCTCGAATCCCGACAGGAACATCAGCAGGAACAACCCCAGCTCGCCCAGTTCGTTGAGAAATGGGCCTTCCTGCACGATGTTCAGGACCGGTCCGACCAGAACCCCGAACAGGATCTCCAGTACCACGCCGGGAACCCGAAGCCGGTTCGACAGCAGCGGCAGTACGAACGCGGCGGTGGCGATCAAGATCAGTGTCGGCGCTTCCTGCGCGACGAGCTGTTCCGGCGACATTCCTAGGTTCCGTCCGTAGGGACGAGCAGAACCGACGTCCCGACGCGGAGAAGGTAGTGGCCGACGATACCCGGGTTGGACCCGGTCGGCAGACGACCCGGCATTGGGAGCACCAGCAGACCCTCTCCGTGGGTAACGTCAGTGACGGTTCGGACAGGGTTACCTCTCCGGACGAGTCGCTTCACCGCGACATTCTGGACGGCGGCTTCCTCCCTGAACCGAGAGATCTCCAGTCTCGCTTCGGTCAGCGCCTCATCGCCTGCCATGAACGTGGGTGGCACAGCGGCAACAGCGATGAGCCTGGTGTTGCCGTAGGACGTCAAGTCGATCGCAGCGCGGCCGGCAGTGTCCGATGCGCCGGCCTCGACGACGATGTGCCGGTATGGTGCCCGTCCCGCGGCGAACAGGACGGGCTTCCGCAGACCCTTGATCCTCCGAGCACATCTCGACAGCTCCATCCGACGGGACAGGCCCCTACCCCTCGGAGCTCGCACCACGACGACACCGACGCTCTCCGATTCGATCACCGACTTGAACGACTCCCCTCGCTCGACGGGACGGATCCGCACCCGGACCTCATCGGTGTACTCGGGGATCTTCTCGAGGACATCGGTGATCTCCTCCATACGCGCCTTGTGAGGGATCGTTTCGAGGCGAGGGTGGAGTACGAGTACCGAGTCGGCGGAGCTGTTGCGGGCCATCAGGACGGCTTCAGGGAGCAGATCAAACAGGTCGGCCTCGCTCTCCACGAGCATCGCCACTTGATGTCCGAAACTGGCCGGAAAGCGAGCCGTGCCGGCGGTGAACAACCTCACGATATCGCTGTAGTCAGAGGCGGCCGCAACCACCGTCACCAGGTCCCCTGCCACGAGCACCGTGCTCCCGTGCGGAATGATCAGCTCCCCATTCCGCAGCAGTGCCGCAACGAGTGAGCGGGTCGTATGGAGGTCCTGGAGCGATCGTCCAACGAGGGGCGAATCCGATTCGATGCGGAATTCGACAGCTTCGGCCATGCCATCAGCGAAGGCGGCAGACGCGATACGTCGAGGCTCGAGGTTGATCTCGATCCGCCGTGCGGTCAAGCGGTCGGGGGAGAACGCGGGAATGCCCAGCGAACGGTACTCACCGAGTTGCTCGGGATCGGCGGCAACCGACACTACTCGAAGCAGGCCAGACTCACGGGCGATCCGGCACGCCTCCTGGTTCACCGGATCGTTGTTCGTTGTCGCAACGAGGGCATCTGCTTCCGAGAGACCTGCCCGCTCGAGAACCACTCGACTCGAGCCGTCTCCGACGATCTTGACGAGCGGCCGGATGTCGGCTGCGAGTGCGAGGCGCTGTGAGTCGACGTCGACAACGGTCACGGACCAGCGCGCACCAAGGCCGCGAAGCAGATCTCGGGTGACTCCTCCTGCTCCAACCAAGATCAAGTTCATCCGGTGCCCTCTCCGGGGCCCACACTATCGGGAAGCTCGCTTCGCGAGTCGTTGTCGGTTGTCAGTTGTCGGTTATCGGTGAGACACGTCGCCCCGGGACCGGCGTCGTTGGCCGCCACACCGGAACCCAAAACGGCTGCTGGGTGCACTTCCTTCTGGGAGCCGAGAGCTACACGCGGATCCAGGGTGCATTCCTACCGAGAACTGAGAACCCATGACCGCGACGGCGAAGCCGTCGCTAGACGA
>CAZWHZ010000124.1:0-4266 GCA_964633745.1 uncultured Acidimicrobiia bacterium | reverse complement strand
AGCGAGACTCGAGCGTCTCGCCGACGATCTGACGTTGCTCTCCCAGGCCGAAGAGGACGCGATGCCACTCACCAAAGTCCATTGTGATCTCGCGGACGTGGCCCGCCGTGCCGTCGAACGGCTTCAGTCCCAGTTCGACGATGCCGGGGTGTCTCTGAAGTATCGCGGCGATCGGACCCTCGGTGTCATCGCCGACCCTGACAGACTCTCACAGGTATTCATCAATCTGATAGGCAACGCGCTCACGCACACGCCAAGCGGCGGAATGGTCACCGTCCATGCGCACGCCGAACCCGCCGGCGCGGTCGTGGACATCGCCGATACGGGCCGCGGCATCGCACCAGGCGAACTCGAACACATCTTCGAGCGGTTCTACCGCATCGCCGACCCGTCCCACCCTGCCGGCCGCGGCATAGGTCTCACGATCGCCAGGAGTATCGCCCGAGCACACGACGGTGACGTGACGGCCCACTCGAGTGGACGTGGTGCCGGAGCAACCTTCGAAGTGCACATCCCCCTCGCCTAGCATTGCGGGAATGAGGGGGTTCGTGGGCACCCATCGCGACCATTCCGGCATCGTTCATCGTGTTCGTCGCGCCATCTGGTCGCACGCAGGGCTCGTCGGAGCGTTCACGATCCTGATGGCGATCACCTTCTCTCTACTGATCCTGCGCAAGCACGCACTATTCGGTACCCAGGCGTTCGACCTCGGCATCTTCGACCAAGGGGTGTGGCTCCTCAGCCGATTCAAGACCCCGTTCGTGACCCTGCGAGGGCTCAATCTGTTCGCCGACCACTCCTCATGGATCCTCGTGCTCATCGCACCTCTGTACTGGGTGTGGTCCGACGCGCGCGTGCTGCTACTGCTCACCGTTGCAGCGGTCACCGTGGGTGGGCCGTTGGTGTATGCCATCGCTCGAACAGAGGGGGTTCGAAAGCCGCTGGCCGCAGCCCTCGCCGTTGCCTACCTGCTGCACCCGGCGGTCGCCTGGAACGTGTGGGACGTGTTTCACCCGGAGGTCCTCGCCGTCCCACTCCTCCTGGCGGCATACCTCTTCGCGAGCCGGCGACAGCTGAAACTCGCCACCGTGACACTTCTCCTGACGCTTCTTGTCAAGGAAGATGCGGCGCTGGTGGTGATCCCGTTCGCGCTCTACCTGGGTTGGAGATTCAAGGCGTGGGGCATGTCGGGTTTCGTCATCACCTGGTCGGTGCTGCTGCTCGTCTTCAACTTCGAGTACGCCCTCCCGTACTTCTCCCCAACCGGTTCGCTCATCTACACATCTCGCTATGGGAACTTCGGCAACGGCCTGCCGGAGATAGCGCTGAACGTACTCACCTCTCCGGGAGAGGTCCTCTCGATTCTCGCGACACCAACGAGGCTCCTCTACCTGGCAGGGATGGTTCTGCCACTGTTTCTCGCGCTGCTGACACCCGAGCTACTGCTGGTCGCAGGCCCCATCACCCTCGCCAACATCCTTTCACAGCACGGTTATCAGTCCCAGATCCAGTACCACTACACGGTCTACCTCCTCGCCATTGTGACGCTCGCCGCAGTCCACGGGGCAGCCCGGATCGACCGCGAGCGGATCGCTCGATTCCTCGTCCCGGCGGTTCTCATCGGAGGCATACTTGGAACGATGCTTGGGGGCCCGCTCCCGACAGAGTCGGACAGTCCATGGGCAGGGACCACCACCGACCCTGCGGCCATCGACGAGGCCCTCACGCTGATTCCCGACGATGCACCAATATCGGCCGACTGGTACATCGGACCACACGTCGATCACCGAACCGTTGTCTACATGTACTCGAACCCATTCGTTCGTGATTACTGGTCGGTGGACTCGGCCACCGGACCACCCACCGACGGCGCCGAGTGGGTTGTGATGAGGGCCAACACGCCGGGTCAGTTCGGAGAGAAGACGTCACAGGCTCTCGCGATCATCGAGGCCGACCCTCGGTGGGAGCAGATCATCGCCAATGACGCCGTCCTGCTCTACCACCGCACGAGCTAGATCACAGCCACAACGGCGCAACTGCATCGAGGAGGCGCTGAGCCGTCTGTCTGTTGTGCGCATCGATCTCGTCCCGAAGGGCAACGGGCTCGACAGAGGTATCGTGCATCGCCTCCAGCGCCGCTTCCCCCAGCAAGGAGCCCCAGCGCCGCCGCCACTCCGCCGGGACGGCGTGTGGCACCGGCTGATCCCACAGCACCAGCCCGAGGATTGCCCACACCCTCGCTACGGCGTGGAGCGCATACCCACCACCAAGGGTGACAAGGAGCCGACCCTTCGTGTGCCGCGCTGCGAGATCGACAAGCCTGCGGAAGATCGCCTCGTAGTCTCGGCTGGTCAGCATGAGGTCGGCGAGCGGATCCGACGCGTGCCCATCGGCGCCTGCCTGAACAACCAACACGTCCGGTCGGAACCACGAGAGTGCAGGTCCCATGACGGCATCGAACGTTGCGAGGTAGCTGTCGCCGTCCGTGAACGGATCGAGCGGAAGGTTCAGATGATGGCCCCGCCCCATCCCCCGTCCGAGATCGTGGACCCAGCCGGTGCCGGGGAAGAGGAACTCCGGCGACTCGTGAAACGACACCGTCATCACCTGCTCAGACGAGTAGAACATCTCCTGGACGCCATCGCAGTGATGCGCATCGATGTCGATGTACGCGACGTACATGCCGGCGTCAACCATCTCCTTGATGGCGATCGACACGTCGTTGTAGATGCAGAATCCCGCGGCAGACGCTCGCTTGGCATGATGGAGACCACCGCCGAGCTGCAGCACTCTGTCGTCGGCACCCGACATGATGCGTCTGGCGGCGGTCAGTGTGCCTCCGGCGAGCTGGCGTGCGCCCTCCCCCATGCCGGGCACGATCGGATTGTCCGCGGTGCCGAGCCCAAACCGTTCGAAGCCGGTGACCTCCCGACCCTGGCCGAGCGCCTCAACGGCTGCAACGTACTCGGGATCGTGGATCGTGCACACCTCATCGACGGTCGCCGGCTCCGGAACGAGCGGCACCGTGTCGATACCGAGTTCGCGGATCAGGTCGAGCGTGACCTCGGCGCGAATCGGGCTGAAGGGGTGGCGCTCCCCCAAGTCGTACTGCCGGTAGCCGGGGCCGTAGATCAGGGTTGGCATGCCAACGGAGGCGGCCAGACGATCTCGAGTCCCTCCGAGCAGAGGCGCCTGGACACCTCGCGAAGGTCGATGGTTTCTGGGCGAACGATCACGCGAGTGCGACCGTCGGATTCCTGCATGGTGAGTATGGATGCAATCGGGATGTCGAGTTCGGCAAAGACCCTTGTGAGCGTTGCGAACTCCTGCGATCGCCCGCGGAGTCTGAGTTCCAGCCGGCTAGACGGTCTGCGAACGCCGGTGACCGCGAGGAAGGCGTCGATCAGATCGCTTACGGTCACGATGCCGACAAGCGCCCCGTCCTCCTCAACAGGAAGGCAACCGATGCGGGCGTCGCGCATGGTGTGAGCTGCCCGCTCGACGGGGTCGCGAGGATGCGCTGTCGAGACTGGAGCGCTCATCACATCGCCAACCCGGGCTTCTGGGGTGAACGGGCGGTCGGCGAGACGGCTCGTTGCGAGCCGCAGGTCCCTGTCGGTCACCACACCGACGAGATGGTTCTCCTCCACTACCGGAAGGTGACGAAAGCCACCCTTCTGGAGCACCCGGTAGGCCTCCGCGAGCGACAGATCAGGAGACACAGTCACCACGTCGCGATGCATGATCTCTTCGACGAACACGGCACCTCCTCTCGCCAATAGGGTAGGGCGCCGGGGTACCCCGGCGCCCTACCTGATCAGTTGGCCATGTCGCTGATCACCTTGACGATGTCCGGATTGGCCAGCGTCGTGACATCCCCCGGGTCCTTGCCGCTGGCGATCGCAGCCAGGACACGGCGCATGAGCTTGCCGGAACGTGTCTTCGGCATGTCAGGCACGATCCAGACCTTGCCCGGCTTCGCGATCGGACCGATCTCCGAAGCGATCATTGCCGAGACCTTGGCTGCAATCGAGTCGCTTGCGTCGAACCCAGGCTTCAACGACACGAACACGTGTGGGACCTTGCCTTTGATCGGATCTGCAACGGGTACGACCGCGGCCTCCCCGACCTCTGGCACCATCAGCGCCGCAGATTCCAGCTCCTTGGTCCCAAGTCGATGTCCGGCGACGTTGATGACGTCGTCGATGCGACCGAGGATCCGGTAGTAGCCGTCTGCGGCCTCCACTGCGCCGTCACCGGCGAAGT
>CAZWHZ010000123.1:0-4337 GCA_964633745.1 uncultured Acidimicrobiia bacterium | reverse complement strand
AGCACGACTCCTACCGAGAACCGACAACCGAAGACCAACAACCGTCGGTTCACCCGGCCAGCGTGGTCGTCTCCTCCAGAGTCGTTTTCACGCCTCGCCCGGCGAGGGCCTCGTAGAACGCCTGGGGTGGGATCGATGTCTCGGGGGGATGCACACCGGGCTTCGACAGGTCACCGCTCGCCAACCATCTGCCGACGATGGCAGCGGGTGACGCCACCGCCATCGTCCCTCCTGCCACACCCAGCTCTTTCGACGGCCACGCCGTCGAATCGAGCCGGAGCGTGATCGGCGCCCCGTCCCTGGTTCCATCAGCGACCGTGGCGATGTCCTTGAAGCCCGCATGCTTCGGCGGCTCTGGATTCAGTTCCTCGAGCAGGTCGACGAGCAGCGTGCGCGGGACGGTCCCGTCGGGGCGTGGCTCCTTGGAAGCAAGCCCGAGGGACGCGAGGAACTGGAGCTTGCGCAGTGCTCCCTCGCTGAACCCGAAGAAACGAATCTTGAACTCGCACGTCTGGATGCCTTTGTCGGCAAGGCTGAGTGGGATGGTCGCGACCTCCGAGTGCAGCGACAGGTGTGCCTTTGCGTTGCCGATCGGTTCCCGGAACGGGAACATCTCCTCTTCGGAGAGCGGCTCGACGTCGACGAAGGTGCCGTCCCGGAACACCATCGGTCGCTCGGTGATCTCGTCGAAGATCGTCCACAGCGAGTAGGGCCACTTCAGGGTGTCGGACGGATCGACCGTAGCCCCGTTGTAGATCTTCACGGACCGAACCGTGTCCATCCGCGCTGCGAGGTCGCCGGCATGGACGTTGGCGATCCCCGGACAGGAGCCGATGCCGAGCACGGCGGTCAGGCCGGCATCACGAAAACGGTCGTTCAGGAGTAGCTGCTTGCGGGTGGTGTGGAAGAGTCCACCGAGATCCACGTAGTGGGCTCCTGCGCGCAGCGCTCCGTCCATCACCGAGAGGTTGACACCGTACTGGGCGGCGTTGATGACAACGTCTGCGCCATTCAGATATCCGTCCAATGACGCTTCATCCGCCACATCGACGGTCGCGTGTTCGAATCCGTGTTCTTTGGCCACGAGAGAAGCCCGTTCACCATCCAGGTCGCCAACAGTCACCTCGTCGGGGATGTCCCATGCTGCAAGATCCCCGGCGATGACTCGCCCGATGATCCCGGCGCCGAGCAGCGCAATACGCATGATGTCTCCTTAGATCGCCTCGCCGAGCGCCTCTTCAAAGGCGGTCAGTGATGTGGCAACGTCCTCCTCGCTGTGGGCGGCGCACAGGAACCATGGTTCCTTGGCGTCGTCGACAGGCATCACCCCTCGCTTGATCATCCCGTGTACGACCTCCGCGTACAGGTCCTCGTCATGGTTGACGAGATCTCTGAAGTCCTTCGGAGCTTCGTCACCGAAGAAGATCGAGAACATGGCGGGCACGCCGATGATATGCGCCGGCACGCCCTTCTCTGCGCAAATCGTCTCCAACCCTTCCATGAGTGCTGTGCCGGTCTTGTGCATCCGTTCGTACGGTTCGCCGGTCGACAGGATGTCGATGGTGGCGGCCGCTGCCGCAGCAGCGACACCATTGCCCGAGTACGTGCCTGCCTGCGCGATGCCACCCTTCGCCCAGCCCCAGATGACCTCATCTCGACCCCCGATGGCGGCCACGGGAAACCCGTTGCCCATCGCCTTGGCGAATGTGCCGAGGTCGGGTGTGACCCCGAACAACTCCTGGGCTCCGCCGAGTGCCACCCGAAAGCCCGTCTTGACCTCGTCGAAGATCAGGATCGAGCCGTACTCGTCGCACACGTCCCTGAGCCCTTGGAGGTAGCCGGCTTCCGGCATGATGCCGAACGCGTTGCCGAGCATCGGTTCGACGATGATCGCGGCGATCCGGTGTCCAATGTCTCGGAACATACGTTGGACGGCCTCCAGATCGTTGAATGGCAGTGTCCTGACCACCGACCGAATCACGTCCGGGATGCCAGAGGAACTCTGCACCGGGATCGGTCGGTAGCGAGACCCGAGTGCCGCCGGCGGCGCACTCGCCGTCGAGAACATCACGTAGTCGTGGACCCCGTGGTACTGCCCCTCGAACTTGAGGATGATGTCGCGACCCGTGAATCCCCGGGCCAGTCGAACGGCGTGCATCGTCGCTTCCGTTCCGGTGTTCGTGAACCTGAGGGCATCAACCCACGGTACGGCCGCTCGGAACTTCTCGGCAGCCTCTACTTCTCGACGGGACGTCATCGCAAATGTCGTCCCAGACGAGGCGGCGTCGGCGACGGCAGCAGCGACCACCGGGTGCCCGTGGCCGAGCACGATCGGACCGAACCCACACTGGTAGTCGATGTACCGCGTGCCATCCATATCGACGACGTAGGCGCCTTCGCCGTGGTCGATGACGAGCGAATCGTCGTCACCCCAGTAGCGAAAGCCGCTCGAAACGCCGTTCACGAGATTCGCACGTGCCCGTTCGAACCAGGCAGCGGTCTTCTCACCTTGCAGACTCATCAGTTGTCCTTTCCATACCACCAGGGCTTGTTGTGCAGATCCAGGTTCCAATGAACGTGTCGCGCGGCGGTGAATGACTCCATGCCCTCCAGACCAAGCTCCCTCGCATTGCCGGAGGCGCGCATTCCGCCGAACGGGGCTGCAAGATTGTCGACCACGGGATCGTTCACCCAGACGGTCCCGACGCGCAACTCCTCGTACGCTCGTCCCACAAGAGCCGCGTCATGGGTGTAGATGCTTGCCCCGAGCCCGTAGGGGGTGTCTGCCGCAAGGGCGAGCGCCTCGTCCGCTTCACGGAATCGCATGATGGGCATGACGGGCCCGAACGTCTCTTCCTGCATCAGAGACATGTCGTGGGTGACATCTACCACAACGGTCGGTTGTAGGAAGAACCCCGACGAACCCTCAGGGATGTCCCCCCCGACGAGCACCTTCGCGCCCTGCTCCTCGGCTTCACGCAACTGCTCCAGCACCTTCGTCCTGCCGGACTCGTTGCGCATCGGGCCGATCTGGGTGGTGGGGTCGAATGGATCACCGACCCGCAAACCTGAGGTGATATCGATGACCGCTTCCACGAACCTGTCATAGATGCTGTCGTGCACATAGACACGCTCGGTCGACGTGCACACTTGTCCAGCGTTCAGGAACGACGCCCAAACAACTGCCTTGGCCGCCACTACGGGGTCGACGTCCCCGAAGACGATCGCCGGGTCCTTTCCCCCGAGCTCCAGGTGGGCCGGCTTCGTTCTGCGGGCACAAACCTCTCCGATACGGATGCCCACCTCGGTAGAGCCGGTGAACGCGACCATGTCCGTGTCGGGGTGCGAGACGAGTTGCTCACCCACGGTCGAGCCACTACCGACAACCACGTTGACAACGCCGGGAGGAGTTGTCGCGCGAAACACCTCCCCGAGGACGAGCGTCGTCAACGCCGTCTCCGAAGCCGGCTTGATGACGACCGTGTTGCCTGTCGCGAGGGCCGGCGCGACCTTGAACGCGAGAAGGAGGAGCGGGTAGTTCCACGGGACGAGCGTCGCGACGACACCGTACGGAACACGAATGACCAGTGACAGCTGGCCGGGATCGTTCGACGGGGCGACACGTCCCCCGTGGACTCGGGCCAGTTCTCCGTACTGCCGGAACAAGTTGGCGATCATGTCCACGTACAGGAGATTCCTCGTGTAGGGACGACCCGTTTCCCTCGTCACGATGTCAGCTATGTCATCGGTACGCCGTCGGATCTCTGCTGCAATGGCATGCATCGCGTCGCTTCGTTCCTGCTGCGACGCGCTCCACCACAGTTTCTGAGCTCGACGCGCTGCGGCAACGGCGCGGTCGACCTGTTCGGGAGAGGCGGTTGGGACACTGTCTATCGGCTGGCCCGTCGCCGGCTCGACGACGACCAGCGGAGAAGCGGCACCGGCCTCGAACGACCCGTCTATCAGTTGGAGGCGGTCGGCCACATTCTCACCATCGATCATGCTACCTGCCCAGAGCCCGGCCCGGCGAGCCTCCCTAGCATGTTGTCGAGAAGGAGGCAGCGTGATGGTGCATGATCTGAAGCTCTACCTCGCCGGAGAGTGGACCGAAGGAACCGGAGACCAGGTGCACGAGCTGTACAGCCCGGTGACAGGCGAGCACATCGCAAATGTACCCCTCGCGTCACAGGACGACCTCGACGTGGCTGTACGGGCGGCGCGAGAAGCGACCAATGCCATGCACCACTGGTCGGCCTTCGAACGAGCCGACCTCTGTGGCCGAATCGCCTCGGCGATCGAGCCAATGGTGGAAGAGATCGCTCGTATCCAGACGCTCG
>CAZWHZ010000122.1:0-4345 GCA_964633745.1 uncultured Acidimicrobiia bacterium | reverse complement strand
CCGTCGCGTGCCGATCGCTTCTCCATCACTCCTCCATGAACCAGGTGACGTTCAGTTGACGGGCCGCCTGCGCCTCGTCAGGACGGTGGACCGGGGTGAGCACGGGTGCATCCTCCACCGATTCAGCGTCCTCGTAGCATGCCTCTCCGATCTCGTTGACCGCGGCGGCCATGGCCTCCATCGTTTCTCGGGATTGCGTCTCCGTGGGTTCGAACATCAGCGCTTCGGGCACGATCAGCGGGAAGTACATCGTCGGTGCGTGGAAGCCCTTGTCCAGGAGTGCCTTCACGATGTCCATCGCATGAACCCCGGTATCGGCCTTGATCCCCTCCGCCGATGTCACGAATTCGTGCATGCATGGCGCCGGATACGGCATCTGGTACCGATCTGAGAGCAGCGCCGCGAGATAGCGAGCGTTCAAGACCGACCGTTCCGCCACTTGACGAAGGCCGGCCGTTCCAAGTGCTCGCATGTACGTGAGCGCTCGCACGACCACACCGAAGTTGCCGTGCCTCGAGTGGACGCGGCCGATCGAGTTGCGTGGCATCTCCCAGTAGAGCTGCCCCTGATCGTCTCGAACGGGCAACGGTCCGGGGAGGAACCCCGCAAGTTCCTTCGTGACAGCCACGGGACCGGACCCAGGACCACCCCCTCCGTGCGGCGTAGCGAACGTCTTGTGGAGGTTCGAGTGAACGATGTCGAATCCCATGTCTCCGGGGCGTGCAACACCGAGGATTGCATTGAGGTTTGCCCCGTCGTAGTACAGAAGCCCGCCAACGTCATGTACCGCGTCGGCGATCTGAATGATGTCCTCTTCGAAGAGGCCGAGGGTGTTCGGGTTCGTCAGCATCAGCCCGGCGACCTCTTCGTCGAGCATCTCGCGCAAAGCGTCCAGATCGACGAGCCCGCGTTCGTTCGAAGGGACCTCCCTCACCGCATAGCCGGCAAGTGCTGCAGACGCGGGGTTGGTGCCGTGGGCCGAGTCAGGAACGATCATCACGCTTCGGGGATTGCCCGTGGCGGTGTGATACGCCCGCGTGATCATCATCCCCGTCAACTCTCCCGCCGCTCCCGCGGCCGGCTGGAATGTCGCCCGGTACATGCCGGTGACTTCGCACAGGATCCGCTCCGCCTCGACGAGGACCTCCATCGCTCCCTGCACGGTCGAGGGAGGCGCGTCCGGATGCAATTCGCTGAAGAGATCAACTGTCCAGTCGGCAACCTTCGGGTTGTACTTCATGGTGCAGGAGCCCAGCGGGTAGGCACCGAGGTCGACCGCGAAGTTCCGGTGTGCGAGGCGGGTGAAGTGCATCACGATGTCGTGTTCCGCAACTTCGCTCAGGCGAACTGCATGCTCCCGCCGCTCATCGATGTCGAGTTCCTGAGCCGGCACATCGAGCTCAGGAAGCGACCATGCCTTTCTCCCTGGGCTGGACAGATCGAGGAGCGTGGGTTCGGGTCCGCCGCCAAGCAGCGGCGATGATGAGGCGCGTCCTCCCGGTTCAGACATGAGCGACCACCTCCTTCAAAGCACTCACGTACCCGTCGAGTTCCGCCTTCGTCCTCCGCTCGGTGACGGCGACCAGCAGACCGCCGGGAAGCTCCGGGTAGTCCTTCGACAATGGAATCCCTGCCAGGTAGCCGCGCTCTGCCATCCCTTCGATGGCCGCTTCCGGTTCAATCGGTAGCAGGACGGCAAACTCCCGGACGAAACTCGCGTCGTTTGCCATGTGCACGCCGGGCAACTCGACGAGCCGGGCGGCCAGGTAGTGAGCCTTCTGCGCCGACTGCTCCCCTACTTCTTTGAGCCCGCCGGGACCCAGCCACGCCAGCTGGATCGCAGCCGCGACCGCGTTCAACGCCTGGTTGGAGCAGATGTTTGACGAGGCTTTCGCGCGTCTGATGTCCTGCTCTCGAGCTCGCAGGGTCATCACGTAGGCGGGTGTCCCGTCCCGGTCGACGGTCTTGCCGATGATCCGCCCGGGCATCCTACGCACGTGTTCCCTGGCCAGTGAGAAGAGACCGAGTCCCGGCCCACCGAATGTCATCGGCGACCCGAGCGATTGCCCCTCCCCCACGGCGATGTCGACGCCGGCCGCCCCTGGACTGCGCAGGAGTCCAAGGGTCATAGGGTCATAGGAGACGATCCCGAGGGCACCTGTGTCCTGAGCGACCCGCACCGCAGCGTCGTAATCCTCGACTACTCCGAGGTAGTTGGGCTGCGCCCACACAACCGCCGCCGGCGGTTCGCCTGCCTCCGTCTCCCACACGGTATGGCCGGCCACGAGCGGATGTTCCACGACCTCGAATCCCCTGGTGACCGCAAGGGTGTGGATCGTCTCGCGGATCCTGGGGCCAACTCCCCTGGAGACCCATACGGTCGAACGCTTCGTGCTCACCGTTGCCAGATTGACGGCTTCGGCTGCAGCGGTCGCTCCGTCGTACATCGAGGCGTTCGTGATGTCCATCTCGGTGATCCCCGAGACCATCGACTGGTACTCATACAGCACCTGGAGTATCCCCTGGGAGACTTCGGCCTGGTATGGCGTGTACGCGGTGACGAACTCCGGCCGGGCGGTCAACGATCGGACCGTCGGGGATACGTAGTGGTCGTAGAACCCTCCTCCGGCGAAGCAGGTCAGTTCCCGGTTGAGATCGGCGAGCGACGAGAGGAGCCGTTGGACCTCAGGTTCGGAGAGAGCTCTGCCGACGTCCGGTGAGCGATCGACCAGCACCTCCATCGGAAGGTGCGAGAAGAGCTCGTCGATGTGCTCGAGGTCGAGACGATCGAGCATGATCGACAGGTCTTCACTGGTGTGAGGCGTGAAATCCATACGTCATCTCCTGATGAACGGAAGGCGAACTCGACTGGCCGGCTCCCAGCGACCCCTGACCTCGATTTCAATGGGAGCATCTGCATCGGCGGGAGGAGCGAGATATCCGAGCCCGATGCCCTTCCCCAGAACGGGGCTGAAGTTCCCGCTCGCGACCGTGCCGGTCGACGCACCCGCGCGCATGGCGTAGCCGTGACGCGGGATCTTGCGTCCGTCCATCTCGAACGCTGCTTGCCGCTTGGGGAGGCCGTTCTCTCGCTGGCGCTCCAGTGCATCCCTACCCACGAATTCATGGTCCCATGCAACCACCCATCGCAGTCCGGCCTCGAGGGGTGTCGTCTCAGGATCGAGGTCCTGACCCCACAACGGGTACCCCATCTCCAACCGCAGCGTATCCCGAGACCCGAGCCCGCACGCAACGGCGCCGGCTCCCAGCAGGGCCCTGAACATGTGTACGGCGTGCGCTCTTGGCACCGCGATCTCTCCGCCGATCTCCCCGGTGTAGCCGGTCCCGGCGATCTCCACGTCAACGCCATCGAAGCTTCCTGTCGTGACTCCGAAGTGCTCGGGTACCAGGCCGAACACGTTCTTGAAGACTGACGGTGCCTCTGGGCCTTGCAGCGCGACGAGAGCATTCGAAGCTCTGATGGACTCGATCCGGATCCCTTCGGGGGCAGCGGTCCGGAATCGTGCCCGGATAGCATCGTCGTTGGCGCCGTTCGGGATCACCCAGTAACGATCATCGCCCCATCGCCACACGATGATGTCGTCGAGGACACCCCCGTTATCGTTCAGCGACATCGTGTACTGGGCACGACCAGGTTCGATGTCGGCGATGTCGTTGCAGAGGAGCTCTCGAAGAAGATCGGTGCTGCCCTCGCCTTCTACGAGGAATCGGCCAAGGTGAGACACATCGAACACCCCAACCGATGAGCGCACTGCTTCGTGTTCCGCGATGACCCCTTGGTATTGAACAGGCATCTGCCATCCAGCGAAGTCGACGAACTTCGCTCCGAGTCGCGAATGCTCATCGTGCAGCGGTGAACGTGGCATACCACTCCTTCGGGAACCTCAGGTCAGCTTAGACGTCTCAGGGTGCAGAGAATCCCAGCTCCGGCAGAAGTCTCAGCCGATGGATGCGTCGTCCGCGATGGTGACGTCTGGTGGTCCTGGAATGCGGGTAGGGGCCGTGGCACCGTCGAGCTGATCGGGTTCTTCGAGCCCGTACTTCACGAGCAGTTGGAGGTAGTCGCGCTGATAGAAGATCTTGCAGGTGACGTCGGGATAGAGCTCCCGAAGACGCCGCACCTTGCGGTTCTTCCTCGTCACGAGACGCTGGTTCATCGTGGTGATTTCGATGAACACGTCCTCGTCGGGCAGGTAGAAGTCTGGGGCGAAATAGCCCGTCGGCTCGCCTCCGTCGTCCCACGAGATCGGGAATGCCCTTGGTTCGTAGTCCCACTCGATGCCGTAGAAGTCGAGCAGGCGAGCGAACTGCCGCTCGCTGTTGT
>CAZWHZ010000121.1:0-4490 GCA_964633745.1 uncultured Acidimicrobiia bacterium | reverse complement strand
GGGTGTACATCAACGGCGGGGTGATCACAGAGCTCGTCGAGCAGTACCTGCCGTAACGGCTCTCTGCACTCTTCCGGCAACGATGTCCGCAGTCGATGACGGCGTGCGGGTGTCGCTCGGGCTCGACTTCGCTACGCCTCGTTCGACTCGAGCATGCCGAACATCGCCCCCTGCGGGTCGGTGACGATCGCGAACCGGCCGCCCGGGAAGTCGACGGCAGGCACGATCCCGGTGGCGCCCGCCGCGACGGCACGCGTGAACGCGTCGTCGACGTCGTCGACCGCGAAGTACACCATCCAGTAGCTCGGTACCTGACTCGGGACGTCCGGCGGCAACTCCATGCCGCCGAGGATCGACTGGCCTCCAAGCTGGAACTCGGTGTAGTCGCCCTGGCCTTCGCCCATCGAGCTGGTGGTGACCTCCCACCCGAACACCTTCGGGTAGAAGTCGTGAGCTTTGCTGATCTCCCTGGCGTTGAGTTCACCCCACGTGAACGTGCCGGGGTCGCCGGTGCGGAAGCTCCCCTCGCCAACCGGCTCCCACACGGAGAAGAACGCGCCGGACGGGTCCTGGAACACGGCGAGCCTTCCCATGTCGCCGACGTCGAACGCCGGCATGATCACACTGCCGCCTGCCGCCTTGACCGTCTCGGCAGCAGCGTCGGCATCGTCGGTGCCGATGTACATCGCCCAGAACGAGGGTCCCTCAGGGGTCATCTTGGCGCCGATGCCGGCGACGTCCTCGCCACCGTCGGGCAGTCGTGCGATCCCGTACCCGCCGTACTGCGGGTCGTTCGAAACCTCCGTCTCCCAGCCGAAGAGGGCGCCGTAGAACTCCCGTGATCCTGCGGGGTCGTCGCTCGAGAGATCGACCCACGCAGGTCGCCGGGACCTGGGCTTGATGTCTGCCATGAATACTCCTTGCCGAGAAGCCTGCCGACGCAGGATCGCCCTCCTGAAGCTACCAGGAGGCACCAGCTAGACCCTTGACAACCTGCCTCGAGCGAACGAGTTTTCCTGGGAGAACAGAGGCCTTCCTGGTCAACCCCAGATTCAAGGTATTCCCGGCGTCTGCCGATCACCTACCCATGGATTTCTCTCCCGACGCCGACCCGTTTGGCCTGCCCGTCGATACCGCGTTGGACACCGGCGAGCCTGTCGCGCTGCGACCCACCAGACGCCGGGCACCGCTATGGGCGATCGTCGGGTTTCTCGTCGTGCTCGTCGTGGTTGGCGGCGGGGCCTTCATGGCGAGAGCGTGGCTGTCGGGCACCAGTCAGACGGCCGCAGAGTGGATTCCCGCCTCGACCAACATCTACGTCGGCGCCGACCTTCTCCGGTTGCAGTCCGAGGATCTCCAAACCCTCCTCGAAGCGTTCGGTCAGCCCAGCGGCCAGTCGCTGATCGACGATCTCGACCGGCAACTCAACGAGCAGTACGGCATGGCCTTCGAGAGCGACGTCAAACCGTGGCTTGGGCGCACGATCGCGTTCGCCGGCAACTTCGACATCCAGATGGCTACCGACACCGCACCAGGCGACATGATGTTTGCGGTCGAGGTTCGTGACGACGCCAAGGCCGACGGCTTCCTCGACAGGTTCGCCGCCGCCGAGTCGCTGAACGAGGAAGCGATCGGGCAAGGGCGTCTGTGGAGCAGCGGCGGAGCGGACCCGTGGATCTGGCACGGCGACGGGGTGATCCTCGTCGGCGACCTCTCCATGATCGAGACGGCGATGGACATCGATCCGTCGTCGTCGCTCGCCGCACTGCCGGAGTTCCAGACGATGACGTCCAAGCTGCGGCGGTCGCGGGCCATCACGATGTACGTGGACGGCACGTCACTGCTGGCCGGGTCGGGAATCGACACCGGAGTGCCCGGCGGGATCGGCGCGATGGCAGCTGCGGTCGACTTCTCCAGCGACGGGTTCATCCTCGACGCGATCCAGACGCAACCGCAGTACGCCGGTGACATCTACAACCTCGGGTCCGACGCGTTCCTGGCGAGCCTCGACGAACAGACCGTCGGGTTCGTTCGTGTCGGCAGCGCGTCCGATCTCTACGACGCGGCGATCACAGGACTCGACAGGGCGGGCCTCTTCACGGAGGGTGACGTTTCGGCAGAAACGCAACTCGAGGATCAGTTCGGATTCGACGTCGTCAACGGCCTCATCCGCAAGCTCGACCGTCCGACGGGGATCGCCGTCCGGCTCCACCAGGGCGACACGTTCGGGGTCGTCGCGGCGTTCGGGACGACACAACCCGATGAGGTGGCGGCGGCCGCAAGCGAACTCGCCGACGTGATCGCCAACCAGACGGGTGTGGTGGTCGGCGACCTTGGCGGTACCGGGCCCGTCGACGCCGTGATGGGAGTTGTCGGGGAGTGGCTGGCGATCGGGTCCGATCGGGCCGACGTCAGGATGCTGGAAGACGTCCCATCGGCACCGCTCACCGAGACGCCCCGGTACGTGCAGGCCGTGTCGAACCTGCCCGACGGCGAGCACGTCGTCGCCTATGTCGATCTCCGGTCGTTGCTGTACCACTTCGGCGGCGAGTACGACCTGCCTGCCGGGCTCAACGCTCTGACGGCATTGGCGGTCGGACAGAGCAGCGACGGCGAGTACCAGCGGGCGACGTTCTTTCTGACGATCAACGGCCAGGCAGCCTCGTCGAGTTCGTCAGATCGGCCCGGCTCGCTCGCGGCGACCGGCCTCACCAACTAGAGGCTCGCCACCTGTCTCCTCCCCCTCCGGAAGGAGAAATGATTGCGCCTTCTCAAGCGGCAGCGCCGTTCTGACGATGTATCACCAGCAGGTTCCTCATCAGTAGGAGACGCCATGTCGCCAGGGATCCACAGCGCTGACGGCTACATCACCGGGAGGTCATCGGGGGAGATTGCTGCTTCGGCTCGCCGGGTCGTCGACGAGTGGCGGTCGAGACAAGAGGTGTTCCGTCAGGTGGTCGAACGTGCACTGAAGTCGAGATCCGTGAGGCTCTACAGGCCGATCGGACCGTCGGGCGCGATCGGCGCCGTCGCGATCGACGAGTGGAGCCTCCGGTTCGCGGTCGCCCAGGAGTGCCCACCGGAGCTGATCAACAGCTATTGCAGCACGTTCAACGATGGACAGTTGGTAGCCAGGTTCGAACGACTCCTCGATGCGCTGCGAAGCTCCGGAAGGCCCGTCCAGCGGGTCAAGTCGAGGACCGGCGCCTTCTTCATCCTCGTTACGAAGGAACTCGTCCGGCGGGAACCTCGCGGCATCGTGAAGCTAGCCTCTGACGCCTGATACTGTCCGTGCTTCACCGCGGACAGACGTGGCGAACGCGGCACTTACCAACCCGTCTGGCCGACAACCAGACGAGTGAGAGGTTGAATGGTGGACGAACACGTCGGCGGCGAACTGGTCTTTGAGCGTTCGTCCGGCGAGCAGCTGGGTGTAGCGGCCGTGTTTGCGGTCGCCGCCGTGGCAGTGCTGGCGCTGTTGTTCATGGGTGGTGGCACGCAGGTCGTGTGGCTGCCCGTCGGTATAGCGGTGGCGTCCGGTGCGGCGGCACTCGCGGTGAGCAGCCTCACCGTCGAAACCAGCCGGGAGCAGATCGTCATACACCGCCTCGGAGAGGACCAGTCGATGCTGTGGGCCGAGGTGTCGGCCTACTACCTGCCGAAACGCACGTCCCGTTTGGTCTTGACGACAACGACCGGACCGTGGGGCATGCTGACGCTGGTCAATGGTGACGATCCGAGGCTGTCGATGCGGTTGGTGTCCGCCGGCGGGGGACGGGTGAATGTGCCGAAGAGGATGCGCTCGGGCACCGATGGAGCTCCGCTCGGCAAGCTGGTACAGAAGCGGGTCGTGACGCGGATCTACCCACCGATCCGCACGGCGTTCGACGAAGGCAAGACGGTCGAGTTCGGCCCCGTGTCGCTGAGCCAGCAAAACGGCCTGGTGTTCAAAAGCACCCGTGTGGCTCCCAGCGAGTTGGGCCGCTACTCGCTGCTGCTGCATCGGGGCCGAGTGGTCCTGGCACAGAGCAGACGCCGGCGAGGCGACCCGTCGGTCCGATGGGATCGGATCCCCAACGTCGACATCTTCCTGACACTGTTCTACAACCTGAAGAACGTGGTGCCGCCGTCGTCCTGGGCGTAGGTCCGATCCGCATTGGTGCAGGCCAACCGGGATAACGCCGTGATCGAAGGGACGGGTCACGCTACAACGCCAACCATTGCCGCAGACCGTCGACTCGCAGACGCACCCCCTCCAAATGGATCTCACTTTTCTGGGCTCTAGGTGAACCGCTGCGTTTAGAGTGCCCGAAGGGAGGGAGACCGCTGTGATATCGCTCGAGTTGTCGACATCGCCGCGCAACTGCGCGGCAACCTGCCGCCACCGCACTCCACGCACACCGGCTTCAGGATCCCGATGAGTCTCCTCAGTGCCATCCTCGACTTCTTGAGCGTGAGCGGCGCCCCGAACGCACCCGGCATCGGCACCG
>CAZWHZ010000120.1:0-4491 GCA_964633745.1 uncultured Acidimicrobiia bacterium | reverse complement strand
GTCGAGCAACGATGGTCCGGCCCGGCTCTGGACGAGTCCCGCCGCCTGGCCGCGAGCTACTCGAAGGAAGACTGGATCGAGATACGTGACGAGGCCGAAACCATCGCCAAACGATTCGCAGAACTCAAGAAGGGAGGGATCGATCCGGGCAGCACCGAGGCAATGGAGATTGCGGAGTCTCACAGGCTGCACATCGAGCGGTTCTATCCGTGCTCATACGAGATGCACCAGGCGCTCGGAGACATGTACGTTCAGGACTTTCGCTTCACCGCGTACTGGGACAAGTACGCGGAGGGTCTCGCTCCTTTCGTGAGCGCCGCGATCGCAGCCAACGCGCGTCGGTAGGCTGAACGACAAGCAAGGAGGTCCACATGGCGGACGCAGCAGGTGTGCGAGAACTCGTCGAGAAGGCCAAAGACCTGATCACGGTCCGTCAGGTGTTCGGTGACCCCATCGAGCGCGATGGAGTCACCGTCATACCAGCGGCCTACGTGAGAGGGGGCGGCGGTGGCGGGGGCGGCGCGAACGAAGACAACTCCGGAAGCGGGCTCGGATTTGGAGTCTCCTCGAGGCCGTCCGGTAGCTTCGTGATCCGGGGCGACCAAGTGGAGTGGCAACCCGCCATCGATGTGACCCGGGTCGTCCAGAGCTTCGCAGCGGTCGTGATCGTCTTTCTGGTGTTTAGAAGACGCAGAAAGTCGAGCTGATCGGCCGTCCTCCCCCGAACCCAGGGCTCGGCGTGACGTCGAGAGACTCGCCGGCATTGGGTTCGCATCGTGGGGGTCCTCGCGATCAAGGCGTTCGTCCCCTACATTGCTTCGAGATGGGAGAACGACAGCGGACGCGCACGTCCAGTTTCGGTGCGAGCAAGCGAGAGGCGCATGATGCGAGCGAGTTCTACGCTCGCTTCCACCCGCCTGCGATCAGCGCCGACGACGCGGTTGAAGTCGCCCCCGACCTCGGAGACGGTTGCCTCCTTGGCGACGCACGAAAGATGGCCGAGCTTCCCGACAGCAGCGTCGCCCTCGTGGTCACCTCGCCGCCCTACTTCGCCGGCAAGGAGTACGAAGCAGAAGTCGACCGCGCCGGCATCCCCCGCTCCTACATGGAGTATCTCGAGGTGCTCCGGGACGTGTTCGCCGAGTGCGTTCGGGTGTTGGAGCCGGGAGGTCGCATCGCCGTCAACGTCGCCAATCTGGGTCGCAAACCGTACCGCAGCCTCTCCGCGGATGTCATCGGGATCCTCCAGGACGACCTCGGCCTCCTCTTGCGGGGAGAAGTCGTGTGGCGCAAGGCGAGGGGAATGTCCGGCTCATGCGCATGGGGTTCCTTCAGGAGCGCCACGAACCCGGTTCTGCGAGATACCACCGAGCGAGTCGTAATCGCATCGAAGGGACGCTTCGATCGGGCACGTTCCGAGCAACAGCGTACCGACGAGGGCCTCCCGGTCGGGAGCACTCTCAGCACCGATGAGTTTCTGGAAGCCACCCTCGATGTGTGGGAGATCCCATCTGAGAGCGCACAGCGCATCGGGCACCCGGCACCGTTCCCCGTTGCCCTGCCCGAGCGGCTCATCCACCTGTACACCTTCGAGGGTGACCTCGTGCTCGATCCCTTCATGGGGTCCGGAACAACGCTCGTCGCCGCGGCGAGAACTGGTCGCCGCGGGGTGGGCTACGAACTGGATCCGACATACGTCGACATTGCCCGGCAGCGGTTGTCCGAACCCCTAGAAGCCCCATTCCCTCCGAGAGACAAGAAGATCCTCGACGTGGCGACAGACGTACTCGCCGGCGCCGGTTTCTCGATCGTAGGAACCAACAGGAGGGTGTCAGGAGTCGCTGTCCCTGTCGTGGCTTTGGACACGGCCGGAGAGACCTGGTTCGTGGACGTAACCGGCGGCTTCACCGTCTCGACCGGCGGCCTCGCCACCACAGACGGAGTCCTCCGATCCCTCGGCAAGGCGGCGATCCTCGCCTCGGAATCGAGCAACATCCTGTTGCTCTCGTCTCATCTCCCCCAACCCGCGACCGAGGCCGGCAGGCTCCTCAAAGAGGCCCGGGGTCGCCTGTTCGTCGACGCACTCGATCTCGCCGAAGACTCAACACCGTCGGCACTCCACGCACTCGCACGTCGATAGCGATGCGCGCTTATTCCCGGGGTGCGTTTGAATCGGGCGTGCACATGAAGTACCGCATCATCCTTCTCGCCTTCGCGCTTCTCCTCGCCGCTTGTACTGCGCCAGTGGTGACTGGCCCCGACGCCACCGCCTCGCTGGACACGACACAGACGACCGGCCCACAGTCAACACAGCCTCAGACCACCGACACCGCCGGAACGCCGACGACCGTTTCGTGTGATCAGGCACCCGCCGACTTCCAGGCGCTCTGCACCGCCTATCACATCGTCAGCACCACCTACGTCGACCCCGTCGATCCCGCGGCGCTCGCAGCGGGTGCTGTACAGGGGATCACCGACTACGAGAACGAGCCGGGTGGGACCCTCCCTGACTCGCTGACCTGCGCACTCCCGGACCCGAGCTTCGTAACGGTTTGCGATGCATTCGTGCAAGAAGAACAGACCGATCCCGCCCCCGTCGGGGATCTGGTCGCCGCGGCCATCAACGGAATGATGAACACACTCGACCCCCACTCCGTGTACTTCACACCTGATGCGCTTGCACGTTTCCAGGAGGAGACACAAGGTCAGATCGAAGGCATTGGCGCGCTGGTCCGGCCCGAAGACCCCAACGACCCCGAAGGTGCCACATGTTCGACGATCTCCGACAGTTGCGAGCTCGTGATCGTCTCGCCACTGGAAGGTGGCCCGGCCGAGGCGGCCGGTCTCAAGTCGGGCGATGTCATGACATCGGTGGACGGTCAGTCCATCGACGGATGGCTCGTAGACGAGGTGATCTCTGAGGTGCGCGGTCCGGCGGGCAGCACCGTGACGATTGGCATCGATCGTGACGGGCAGCCGCTGGAGTTCACCATCACCAGAGCCGCGATCGACATCCCGATCGTGACGTCGAAGATGCTCAATGACACCACCGGCTACCTCGAACTCGCCATCTTCTCGACCAACGCTCCCGACCAGTTCAACACGGCGCTCCAAGACCTCCTCGACCAGGGTGCAACAAACATCGTGCTCGACCTCCAGCACGACCCGGGCGGTTCCCTGAACACGGCGATCTTCGTCGCCAGCGAGTTCCTGTCGTCAGGGTTGGTGCTCAGAACGCAGGCACCCGACCAGGTCCAGGAGTACTCGGTGGAACCTGGAGGCATCGCGACCGACCCCTCGATCAAGCTGTACGTGCTGGTCGATCAGGCAAGCGCCTCGGCATCAGAGGTGGTGACCGGTGCTTTCCAGGACTACGGTCGTGCGACCGTCATCGGTACGCACACCTACGGCAAGAACACGGTCCAGCAGCAGTTCAACCTGAGCAACGGCGGTGCCGTCAAGCTGAGCGTCGCTCGCTGGGTGACACCGGACGGGCATGACTACGGCGGAGTTGGATTGACCCCTGACGTCGTGGTGGATATCCCGACCGACGCGCCGTCCGACTACTTGCTGAACAAGGCGCTCGAGATCATCGGATCAGGCGCCTAGACCCACCGGACAGGACACGCCGGTTCCTCCGTGTCCGCAGTAGCCGTTCGGGTTCTTCGACAGGTACTGCTGGTGATAGTCCTCTGCGAAGTAGAACTCGCCGGTCGGCTCGATCTCTGTCGTGATCGCCCCGTACCCCGCTCCGCGAAGCACTGCTTGGTAGCGATCCCGAGAGGCCTCTGCTGTCTTCTGCTGAGTGTCCGAGAACGTGTAGACGGTCGACCGGTACTGCGTGCCGACATCGTTGCCCTGACGCATGCCTTGGGTGGGATCGTGACCCTCCCAAAACACTCGAAGCAGCTCGTCATAGGAGATCTTTGCGGGATCGAACACCACCTGTACCACCTCCGCGTGGCCCGACATGCCCGAGCACACTTCCTCGTAGGTGGCGTTTGGCGTGAACCCGCCCGCATACCCAACCGACGTGCTGTACACGCCGGGAAGGTGCCAGAACATCTGCTCGGCCCCCCAGAAACATCCCATGCCGAACACCGCATGTTCCGTACCTTCCGGGAAGGGTGGGAGCAGCGGTGTGCCAAGCACATGGTGACGGTTCGTGATCGACATGGGTGTGGCCCTGCCGACCGGTGCCCTGTCCTCTGAAGGCTTCTCCAATGGTCTCCGATGGAACATGCGGTCAGCCTACGGCCAATGGTGGGTTAGGCGAGCAAGCTCGGTCTAGCCCACCGGCACTTCGGATCTTGTATCTCGCACGCGAACGGCGGCGCTCCATCCACCACGGGGCGAGCTGTACGGGATACCAGGCACGAGAAGCGAGGTACGGCCGAGGGCCGCAGGCCAGAGGCCAGGCGGGGCGAAGCCCCGCAACACCCCTTCACCTTGTCCCAGCCACGACGTAGGTTGTCTCCATGGCACGATCCT
>CAZWHZ010000119.1:0-4504 GCA_964633745.1 uncultured Acidimicrobiia bacterium | reverse complement strand
CGTCGACCGGCAGCACCACGAACTCGGAGTTCTCCATGCAGACCGCCGAGAACGGGTGTACTGCGTCGTCTCCGGAGGCGAGCGCCGACGCGCCGATCACCTCACCGGGCTGGCTGACGACGTTCATGAGGATGTCTTCGCCGCCATGGAGCGGCGACTGGCGGTTTGCCACCATCCCAGCGACGAGGACGAGCAACGAGTCCGAAGGGGCGCCCTCGTCGAAGATCCTCGTACCCTTCACAGCGGTTCGAAGGTCGACGTGCGGTGCGAGCAGATTGATCTCCTCGTCGGTGAGCGATCGGAAGAAGGGCAGGGTCTTGAGCTCGGCAGGATCGATCATTGGTTCTCCTTCTCAGAACAGGCCTTGCACTTTTCCGGTCTCGACGTCGATGTCGACGTTCTCGAACGCCGGCCGGCTCGGAAGCCCCGGCATGGTTCGCATGGTTCCACAGAGCGGGTAGAGGAATCCCGCCCCGATACTCGCCCTGATGTCCCGTACCGGTAGGCGGAAGTGCTTCGGAGCACCTTTCGCCGACGGGTCGTGGCTGAGGCTCAGGTGGGTCTTCGCCATGCAGATGGGCAAGTTGTCGTATCCCAGCTTCGTGTAGAGCCCGATCTTCTTCTCGGCGTCGTCCATGAAGTCGACACCGTCCGCGCCGTACACCCGAGTCGCGATCAGCTCGATCTTGTCTCTGATCGGCATGTCGAGCGGGTAGAGGAACGAGAAGTCCTTCGGTCGCTCGGCCGCCTTCACGACGGCCTCGGCCAGGTCCACTGCCCCCTCGCCGCCCCTTGCCCAGTGGTCGGTCATAACAGCATCCTCAGCGCCCGCCTCGATGGCGATCTTCCGGAGGAGATCGACCTCGTTGTCGGTATCGGTGTGGAAGTGGTTCACGGCCACGACCACGGGCACGCCGTACCTCTTGGCGATCCCGATATGGGCGATGAGGTTTGCCGCTCCCTTCTCGAGTGCATCGAGGTTCTCGGTGGTGAGTTCCGGAGGCAGTGGCCTTCCCGCGATCACCTTGCCGAGTCCACCGTGCATCTTCAGAGCGCGAATCGTCGCGACGATCACGACGACATCCGGGGTGAGGCCGCTCGTCCGGCACTTGATGTCCATGAACTTCTCCATGCCGATGTCCGAGCCGAACCCTGATTCGGTGACGACGTAGTCGGCGAGCCGGAGGGCGATCTGGTCGGCGACGATGCTCGAGTTCCCATGGGCGATATTCGCGAACGGCCCTGTATGCACCAGCACCGGCGTGTGCTCGAGCGTTTGCATGAGCGTCGGCATGAGGGCGTCCTTCAGCAGTACCGCCATCGCTCCTGCAACCTTGAGGTCCTCTGCGGTGACGGGTTCACCGTCGAAGGTTGTGCCGACGACGATGCGTCCGAGTCGAGCTCGGAGGTCTGGGAGTCCGGTCGAGAGGGCGAGGATTGCCATGACTTCCGATGCGACGGCGATGTCGTACATCGACTCCCGCGGGTAGCCGTTCGGCTTGCCGCCGAGACCGATCACTACCTTGCGTAGCGCCCGATCGTTGAGGTCGATGACGCGGCCCCACGTGACAGAGAACGGATTCAGGTTGAGCTGGTTCCCATGGGTCAGATGATTGTCGATCGCCGCGGCGAGCAGATTGTGGGCGATCGACACGGCATGGATGTCGCCTGTGAGATGAAGGTTGAAGTCTTCCATCGGGATCACCTGGCTGTAGCCGCCTCCCGCGGCTCCGCCCTTGATACCGAACGTGGGACCCATGCTCGGCTGTCGGAGCGTGGTGAAGACCGAGTGGCCGAGCCGGCCGAGCCCTTGAGAGAGCCCCACCGCCGTCGTGGTCTTGCCCTCCCCGAGGGGTGTCGGGGTGATGGCGGTGACGTCGATGTACTTGCCGAGTTGCCGGTCGGCAAACGTACCGCGGACGTCGAGGTGGACCTTCGCCTTGTACGTGCCGTAGAGGTCGAGATCCTCCGGTCGGAGACCAACCTCTGCAGCGATGTCCATGATCGGGTCGAGCGGCGCCTCCTGAGCGATCTCGAGGTCTGAGGGGACCGGGGTGCGAGGCGCGACATAGGAACTCAACATGACTCCTCTCGGGGTACCTGCCCGAGTCTATCTCGGCATCTGCGCCTGTTGGCCGCCCGGGCCGAAAGGGTCCAATGCGGCACCGTAGGGCCCTATGGCCCATGTCAGTTGGGTAAGGAAGTGGTTATCAATTGAGAGAAGTAAGAACGTGCATGACTTATGGATGCACATTCCGAAGGGAGATACTGAGATGTTGCGAAGGAGCCTTTCCTTCAGGCTGCTTCTTCTGATTGTCGTTCTGAGCATATTTGCCCTGAGCGGCTGCGGAGGAACAGCCACTGAGACCACCGTGGCGACAACGCAGGCCACGACCACAACCGAGGCGATGACCACCACGACGGAGGCCATGACCACCACGACGGAGGCCATGACCACCACGACCGCCGCGATGGTCGATGAGTATCAGGTCCTCGCAGACTACCTGGCCGGCAGGCTCGCCGACTGGGCACCAACGATCTCCGCCGACGCGCTGTACGAGAACCTGACGGACGGTGACACGTCCAACGACCCGTTGATCATCAGTGTCCGTGCACCGGACATCTATGCGGTAGGACACATCCAGGGTGCGGTGAACATCCCGTGGCGGGAGATCGCCAATCCCGACAACCTCGCCAAGCTGCCGATGGACCGGCAGATCGTCGTCTACTGCTACACGGGCCACACCGGCCAGGTGGCGGCGACACTCCTCATGTCGTTCGGCTACGACGTCACGAACCTCAAGTTCGGGATGATGGGGTGGAGCGACGACCCGGACGTCGTCGGGACGACACCGTTCACGGCAGCGCCGGGGTATCCGACTGAGACCGAAGCACACGAACTCACCGGTTCGTACGATCCGCCGGTGCTCGACACGGGCGAGTCCGAGGGTGCGGCCATCGCGATCGCCCGGGCACAGCAGTTTTTGGCCGACTGGTCGCCGACCATCTCGGCCGAGGCGCTGTACGAGAACCTGACCGATGGGGATACGTCCAACGATCCGTTCATCATCAGTGTTCGTGCACCGGACATCTATGCGGTAGGACACATCCAGGGTGCGGTGGACATCCCATGGAAGTCGATCGCCGACACGTCGTTGCTCGCGGGGATCCCGTCCGATCAGCCGATCGTCGACTACTGCTACACGGGCCACACCGGTCAGGTCGGTGCGGTCATCCTGAAGCTGCTCGGCTACGACGTGCAGAACATGAAGTTCGGAATGATGGGATGGAGTGACGACCTCGACGTCCTCGCCACAGCGCCTTTCTCGAAGGCTTTGGGCTATCCGACCGAGACAGAGGCTCACGCTCTGCCGTAGGAAACGATGGGGGTGGTGGGCAGTGATGCTGCCCACCACCTCACGGGAGGTTTCATGAAAAGAACGACGCTCCTCGTGGCCCTGGGTGCGGGGGCGCTCGCCTTGCTGCTGTCCTCGTGTACCAACGGGACCGAAGACACCACGACATCGACGGCAGTCACGACGACCACGCCGAAGCCGCCCGTGCTTGTGTCCGACACCGAGGACAGCAGCAACTGCATCGACTGCCATACCAACCAGGAGTCGCTCCAGGCGATGGCCGTCGAGCCGGTGGAGGAGAGCCTCAACGAAGGTGAGGGCTGAGGGGGCTCGGTGCCTCAGGTTGAGGCATGGGCCAAAGTCTTCCTCGACGACGAGGAGTTCCTGACGTCGACGCACGGCTCGATCGGCTGCATCGAGTGCCATGGGGGCACACAGGCAACCGGCGATATGGAATCTGCCCATGTGGGCATGCAGCGGGATCCCGCGGCATCGGGAGCGTGTGCGTTCTGTCACACCGACACCACGCAGGTGCAGCTCGCCAGCCTGCACACCACGTTGCAGGGGTACTACCAGGTTCTCGAGGCGCGCAGTACGCCGGAACTCACCGATGGGCTCCAGGAGGCCTTCGACAACCACTGCACTTCGTGCCACTCGTCCTGCGGGCAGTGCCATGTCAGTGTGCCCGAGACCGCCGGAGGGGGTTTGCTCGCGAGTCACGAGTTCAAAGCGATCCCGCCGATGAACACGACCTGTACGGCGTGTCATGGAAGCCGGATCAACGACGAGTACAAGGGCAAGAACACGACGACCGACGGGATGACGATCCCCGCAGACGTCCACTTCAACCCTGGTGGGATGGCATGCATCGACTGCCACGACGAGGCGGAACTCCACGGCGACGTCCCTGCAGAGAACGATCTGTCGATGTACTCGGGTACACCGGACGTGGCATGCACGGACTGTCATCCGCTCGACGAACTCCTCGGGGCGAATGATCAGCACACCGAGTTCCACCTGGAGTACCTGACGTGCTACGTGTGCCACTCGGTCGACTACAAGAGCTGCTACAGCTGTCACGTGCAGAAGTCAGACGAAGGGGTGGCGTACTACACGACCGATCCGTCGGAGATGCACTTCTACATCGG
>CAZWHZ010000118.1:0-4505 GCA_964633745.1 uncultured Acidimicrobiia bacterium | reverse complement strand
GCCCGGCAGGACTCGAACCTGCGACCGACGGATTATGAGTCCGCTGCTCTGACCAGCTGAGCTACGGGCCCCGACCTGTGAAATCGCCTATGTTTGCAGGGGCTTCCGGCTAGCTCCTCTCAAAGCTGACAACGGTTGAAGCAGGTTTGGGTCGCACCCGGGCGGCGACAGAAACGCGGTGTCGTTCGCCAAGACGGTCCGCGAGAGCATCCAGATCGTCGCTGTACAGGTGCGAATGGCGGTCCAATGTGAGCGTCGAGTGCCCGAGCATCCGCTGGACGGGATGCACCCGACGATTGGGCGAGGGACGCCGCGGTGTGCCTGAGATAGCGAACCCGAAGACCTGTTGGTGTCTCCGGCTCGACACATGCCGGACTCCGCCGACGGAAGCTGCCGGTGCGCAGCGTGCCACCGTTCTGCGGGTTGAACACCAACCCGTCACCTTCAACACCCTCATGACCGCGATCCTTTCGACCAGGAATCGGGGCAAGGGTACCTCACGCGTCTGGAGTTCTTCGGTGTGCCAGAGGTCACCTTGTCGCGTGTTTCGTTTCGAGCCATGATGTGGTCCCTCCACTATGCCGCGGCCGAGCGCGCACTGCGCCCGCCGCCCGCCTTCACGATCCGAGCAATCGAGCGTACCCTCGGGCTGCTCCTCGATTCTTACCGGGACTTCTGTGATCGTGCCGACAAACCCCGATGCCATGCCAGGACGGGGCGGAGGTGCTTCTGGGGGAGAGGACCGTGCCGACCGTCTCGGGGATTGCCGCGATCCTCCACCGACGATCAACCGGCAGCTCGAGGTCAGCCGTTCTCGTCGTCGGTTGCCGTTCGGGCGTGCCTGTTCTCAGCCTGGATCCGCCTCGACCGTGCACGGTTCGCCTGCCGGCTCGGTGAGCGCCGGGATGCGTGGCGGGTCCCGGAGCAGGCGGTTCGGTTCTTCATTCATGCAACCGAATCTCCCGTTTCGCCAGCCGGTAGCTTCCTTCGATCGCAACCGCCAACGCGATCATCCCCGCGAGCGTCCACAACTTGCCGGGCCCGGTGCTCGCCGTCTGCCAAATCAACGCCCCCAGTGCTGCAAGACATGCGAACACCCCGGCGGCCGAAATCCAGCGGAAGCTATTCGTATGTGGCGCGTGCCGCGCGTTGGCGGCGTTCACAGCGGCGAAGATCAACAGAAACCCGGCGCTTCCCAGTGTCGAAATGCTCGTCAGGTCGAACGCGTTGGCCACGAACAGGCTCAGCCCGGCGGTGATCAACAGTCCTTCCGCCGGCTGACCCCACACTTTCCGTTCCAGCATTGCCGGCAACTCTCCGTCGCGCGCGATGCAATAACTCAGCCGCGCCGCACCGTAGAGCGTGGCGTTGATCGCGGAAGCGGTGGATAACATCGCCGCGACGGCGATCAGCGTGAAACCGGCCTGCCCGAGAAAAGGTCGGGCTGCTTCCGCCAACGCGTAATCCTTGGCCGCCACAATCTTGTCCACCGCGAGATTGCCCACTGTGACGAGCGCGACCAGCACATACAATCCGATCACAAACCCAACCGCCGTGTAGTACGCGCGCGGAAGCGTCCGCGCCGCGTCCCGCACATCCTGCGCCGTATTGGCGATCAACTCGAACCCTTCGTAGGCCAAGAAGATGATCATTCCGCCCGCCGCCAACTGCAACGGCGTCGACCATGATCTTGGAGCGATCTGAGAAGTGTCAACGCTGGAAAGGCCAGCACCGACGAAGAACAGCAGGATCGCCACCTTCAATCCCACGATCCAGCCCTCCGCTTTGCCGATCAACTCGGCGCTCAGCAGGTTCAACCCGGCAATCGTGATCACGCAGAGACTGATCAACGCATGCTTTCCGATCGCCTGCCACGTCCCCGGCAGAAACGTTGCACCGTAACTGCCGAACGCGAACGCATACAGCGACAGCATCACGACGTAGCTCAGCCACAACAACACATTCAGACTGCCGGTCAACATACCGGGCCCGAAAACGCGATCTAGAAACGTGACCGTCCCGCCCCGACTCGGATACGCCACCGATAGCTTCGCGTACGAATACGTCGTCAGCAGAGCCACTACGCCCGCCAGCGCAAAGGCCACTGGCGTGCCGCCGTGCGCGAGTTGCACCGCCAACCCGAGCACCGCAAAGATTCCGCCCCCGACCATCCCGCCGACGCCGATGGCAACCACCGCCCACAGCCCCATCTTGCCGTCGCTTGCTTTGCTCATGCGACGGTTGCCTTTGCCAGAGAGACGTTCTCCCTCGACCTTCTCGATCCTGATGTGGAACCGTGATTGGTTGGCCGGTTCATCATTTCAGTCCCAATGTCTCCAATGCGGAATCCTACGTCGGTTCTCGCGATCTACTCGATGAATGCGACGGCGGATGTCCGCAAGATCGGTTGGTGGGGAGTCGTACGAGATTCAGGGGCGATGCATCGCAAGCATCGTTGGTAACGAGCGGCAAGAGCCGCTCGCCAACGCTCGGTCTCCTTCGTCTGTTCTGGGGCAATGTGCAATGGCTGGAAGGTGAAATGCCTGGTCAGAACCACCTTCTTGAGGGCTTGCCCGGGTCACGGAAACGGCCCACATCGGATTGTGAGTCCGCTGCTCCGACCGCTCGAGCTACGGGCCCGGCCCGGTGATTGCACGCATGCCCGAGCCCGTCGCCGCGAAGGACTGATGACCAGGAAATGCTCAATTCGGACAGCGGCTTCGTCGATACTGCATCAGCGACCCACTGGAGGGGTCAGTGGCACATGACGTAGAAGCAACCAGTCCTCCATCCGATCGGCAGCCGGAGGCGCAGCTCGAGGCTGTCCGACGAGCAGACCGCGCGAAGTCGAGATTCCTCGCCAATGTCAGCCATGAGATTCGGACGCAGCTCTCGGGCATCATCGGAATGACCCAGCTGACGCTCGAAACCAAGCTGACACCGGACCAGCGTGAGTACCTCGACCTGGCTGCAACATCGGCGGACGCGCTTCTGACGTTGGTCAACGATTTGCTGGACATGTCCAAGATCGAGTCGGGCAAGCTCGAGATCGCGGCGGAATCGTTCAGCTTGCGGGATCTATTTGCTGACATCTCGGCACTCTCGCGTGCTCAGGCGGCTGAGCAGGGCATCGGCTTCGACATCCACATAGGCTCAGACGTCCCTTTCAACGTCAAGGGTGATCCCGGCCGCGTCCGTCAGATCCTGCTCAACCTCATCTCAAACGCGATGAAGTACACCGACGCAGGGGGCGTCACGGTCACTGTGTCGGTAGACGGACGGGCGGGGGACGATGTTGTGATCGAGATCGCCGTTGTGGACACCGGACCCGGCATACCGAGCGAGGATCTGGGGAGCATCTTCGAGGCGTATAGACAGGCCGGCGAGGAGGCGGTCCGTCGGAGCGGCACCGGACTCGGCCTTTCGATCTGCCGCCAGCTCGCCAGTCTCATGGGCGGACGGATCTGGGCAGAAAGCCAGTTGGGCCACGGATCGACGTTCCACGTGACCATTCCCCTCGGCGTCGATCTCGGCACCATTCAGTTGGTTCAGCCAGTTCGATCGGAGCTGGACGGCCTGCCGGTACTCGTCGTCGCAGGAAGCAGGTTCATCAAAGAACGTTACGCCACGGCCGCCGAGCGGATCGGGCTCTCCGTTGTGTCAGTCGAGTCTCGACAGGAGGCGATCGCAGCGTTGGGCACGGCCTCGGCGGCGGACCATCCGTTCGCGCTGGCCATAGTGACGCTGGATGGAACAGCGCTCGACTTTGCCGCCGAGTTGCGGCGTCGACCAGACCTCGAGCAGATGCACATGTTGATCATCACCCCGGTCGGTCAGCGAGGTGACGCAAAACGCTGCTTCGACTACAACATCGCCGGCTATCTCACGATGCCGATCGACGACAACGAACTCGAGAGCGCCATGCGAGCGGTGCTGACCGGGCCTTCACCGGTGGATCTGTCCATGCTGGTCACCAAACACTGGCTGCGCGAACGGAGGAACCACCTGAGTCTCCTCGTGGTTGATGACAGCCCGACCAACCGGATGGTCGCTCGGAGGCTCCTCGAGCGACGGGGCCACCGGGTCGACATCGCCGAGTCAGGCTTCGACGCCATCAGAGCAGTCGAGCAGCATCGCTTCGATGTGATTCTTCTCGACATGCAATTGTCCGACATCGACTCACAAGAGGTGGCGTCGACCATACGACGCCACGGAGCGAGCGTGCCGATCATCGGGATGGCATCGAAGAGGACCGACAGTCTTGTCAGCCTCATGGCCAAGACCGGAGTCGACGAAATCATCTCGAAACCCCTCCAGGTTGCCGAGCTCCTGCGCACGATCGAAGCCGGCGTCGACGAATCGTCGCTAGCCGGGCTGTAGGGCCGAAAGACCCTGGTCTCGCTTCAATGATTCTGATAGGGATGATCTACGGGTTTGGCACCCCGAAAGACAGCGGCGCGGAGACCGGAGGCGCAATCCGATGCTAGGTCGGTCGGGGTGCTCCG
>CAZWHZ010000117.1:0-4732 GCA_964633745.1 uncultured Acidimicrobiia bacterium | reverse complement strand
ACCTGTTCCTGGCAGCATCGACATGGCGTCTTGGTCTGATTTCGCGACCTTTGTGGCACGTCTCGCCGACTAGGTCCCGGTGGCTTCGACCGACTACGATCGATAATGCGTCGCGGTCTTCCGCGACCGGGAACTCGTCTACGAGTAAGGAAGGGCGGAATGAAGAGCTGGAGATTCCTCTTGCTCATCGCGGTATTTGCGCTGATCGCCGCTGCGTGCGGCAGCAGTGCGACAACCACGACGGCAGACACCGGAACGACGGCAGCAACCACCACGACCGAAGCAATGACCACCACGACGGCAGCAACCACCACGACCGAGGCCATGGCACCGGTCGGAAGTGCCGACAACCCGATCAAGGTGTTGTTCGTCCCTTCGGTTGACTCGACGGTCATCGTTGCAGGTGGCGAGATCATGGCCGACGCGTTGAAGCAGGCTACGGGCCTCAATTTCGAGGTCAGCGTGCCGACTTCGTACGCAGCAACAATCGAAGAAATGTGTGCCTCACCGGACAACACCATGGGGTTCATCCCTGGCCTCGGCTATGTCCTCGCCAGCGACCGTTGCGGCGTCGATGTTGCCTTCAAGGCAGTCAGGTTTGGCTGGTCCGTGTACTGGGCCGAGATCCTGGTCGGCCGCGACAGCGGTCTGAACAACCTCAGCGACCTCGACGGTAAGAAGTGGGCCTACCCGGACACCGGCTCCACCTCGGGCTACATGGTGCCTACCCTCATGTTCGATGAGGCCGGCATCACCCCGGGCGAGACGGTCGAAGCCGGCAGCCACGGTGCAGCGGTCCTCGCTGTGTACAACGGCCAGGCGGACTTTGGAACGGCGTTCTTCAGCCCACCGCTGATGCCCGATGGGAACTGGGATGAGAGCATGGCTCCGGATATTCCGGACGATCTCATCGACTCCTGTGCCCCGAGCGAAGACGGCAGCAAGCTGTTGTGCGGCGACTGGAGAGTCCTCGATGCTCGTTCGAGCGTCCGCACCGACGCCCCCGACATCATGCAGAAGGTGAAGATCCTCACGATTTCGCCGCCCATCCCGAATGACACCCTGTCGTTCGGCCCGGACTTCCCAAGTGACGTTCGCTCCCAGATCGAAACCGCCCTCGTCGATTTCTCGCAGACCGATGCGTGGGCTCAGTCGATCGGGTCCCAGGACTTCTACGGCTGGACCGGAATCGAAACCGCAACCGACTCCGAGTACGACAACCTGCGCAAGATCGTTGCGCTCGTCGGGTACACACCCGAAGGTTGAGCGGAGTCGCATAGTGATGCGAAGATGGGGCAGGGTCCAGACCCTGCCCCATCTTCTTCAACCGACCACGACCGACGGATAGGGCATGCTGAAAGTCGAACACCTCACCAAGGTCTACGAGGGCGGCACGATCGCACTCGAAGACGTTTCATTCGAAGTACCCGCTGGAGAGTTCCTCGCGGTGATCGGCCTGAGCGGCTCGGGAAAGTCGACGCTGCTCCGCTGCATCAACCGATTGATCGAACCGACCGAGGGACGCATTCTCTGGAACGGCGCCGACATCACGAGTGCCTCTCAGGATGAGATGCGTCGTATCCGCCGCAAGATTGGAATGGTGTTCCAGCACTTCAACCTGGTGCATCGCTCGAAGGTGATCACCAATGTGCTCCAAGGAAGCCTGGGATATGTCAACCCTGCGCTCAGCATCATCAACAAGTTTCCGAAGGAACAGCTCGAGCGAGCACTCTCGCAGCTCGGGAGAGTGGGTCTCACCGATCAGGCGTACAAGCGCGCCGATACGCTCTCCGGCGGTCAGCAACAGCGGGTCGGGGTCGCACGGGCGATGATGCAGAACCCGGAGATGGTGCTTGCAGACGAGCCGGTCGCGAGCCTCGACCCGGTGCTCGCCCACTCGATCATGCAGTATCTAGAACTGATCAACAAAGAGGACAACGTGACCGTGCTGTGCAGCCTTCACTTCCTCGATCTGGTACACCGCTACGCGGACAACACGATCGCCCTGAAGGACGGTCACCTCGTCTTCGAGGGCCCACCGTCCGAAATCGATGACGCGAAGTTCAAGGACATCTACGGGGAGGAGGCCGAGCGCGTTGGCTGACCCCAACCTCCGGAGTCCGAAGAAATCACGACGACACGCCCTGATGGTCGCTCTGGCGATCATCGCCGGTGTGGTCGTCTACGCATACGGCTTCAGTGCCACGAATGTGGATATCAGCCAGATCAAGGCTGAAACCCGCCTCGCACAACTCACTCGGGTTGTCCGCGCGCTCGCACGGCCCGACCTGGTCACCTATGAGCGAACCGACACCAACACGGATGCTCCCATCTACATGCCCTGCCCGCCAGGAGGGTTCACCCCGCCAAAGGTCGACCAGTACTCGCGACACATCACCATTGAGCCCGCCTGCGTCAATCCTGGCGATCCGATCACCGTGCACGGCGAGAACTTCTCCCCGAACGCCCGCGTCACGCTGTACATGGTTCCCCCTTCGGGAGATCTGAACCTCATCTTGGGACAGCAGTTTGTCGCCGACGAGACCGGGTCGTTCACCGAGACGCTCGACACGAGAGAGCGGGCCTCCGAAGAGCAACAGACGATCAGGGCGATCACCCGGGAGCCGATAGGCTCGATCTTCCATCCGGCCACGATCGACACGTTCGATTCGCAAGGCAATGCGATCACCGTCAAGTCGCCACGTATCTCCGAAGCCGCCAAGGTGACCTGGGTGAAGATCATTCAAACGGTCTTCATCGCGTTGCTTGCGACGACGTTAGGCGTGTTCATCGCCATCCCGATGTCGTTCTTCGCGTCCCGCAACCTGATGAAGGACATCAAGATCCCACTCATCAAACTCGCGTTGCAGATCATTGCCTTCCCGGTAGGAATGGTGCTCGGCGCTCTCGCAGCGGGTGAGGCTCACAGACTCAGCCTCAATCTGACATCGAATCTCGCGCTCACTTGGCTCGGCGTGCTCGTGTTGCCTGCCCTGATGCTCGTGGCGATCCGATGGGCTCTGCCGGCAGTAGAGGACGAAGAGCCATCACCGGGCGTCAGACTCGCTCGCGCAATGGTTCTCGTCATTGCGGCCGTTGCGGGGGTCGTCGTGTTGTTCCTGGTCGGGAACCTGCTCATGAGGTTCGGGGTATGGCTGGCTCCGAAGCTCGGCAGCTTCTTCTTCCTGGGGGACTTCTCGACGACGATCGGCGACATTCTGATTGCCGTGATCACCTTCGTCACCGCCCTGATGGCCGCTGCTGTGCTCGCGAACCTCGCGGGTAGATTCGCCGTGTGGTTGCGTGCACACGCATCCGATTCGGTTGTTCGGCCGATCAGCCTCCCTCTTTCGGCAGTCGCTGGAGCGGGCATGATGCTTCTGCTAGGGCAACTCATCTCGTGGCTGTACAAGATCCAGGATCCGGTGAAGATCATCTGGGTGCCTGGAGCGATTGGTGCGCTCCTTGGGCTCGGCCTGGCTGCCAGGGTGTACAAGAAGGAGGCGGTCAATGTCGGATTGACGGTGTACTACGCGGCCAGGACGCTGTTCAATGGCATTCGATCGATCGAGCCACTCGTCATGGTGATCGTCTTCGCCGTGTGGGTGGGTCTAGGAGCGTTCGCGGGAGCGCTCGCCCTATCACTCCACACCGTTGCAGCGCTCGCCAAGCTCTACTCGGAGCAGGTGGAAAGCATCCTCACCGGACCGCTCGAGGCAGTTCAGGCGACCGGTGCGACGCGACTCCAGACGATCGTCTACGCGGTGGTCCCCCAGATCGTGCCTCCGTACATCTCGTTCACCCTGTATCGGTGGGACATCAACGTCCGCATGTCGACGATCATCGGCTTCGCCGGTGGTGGTGGTATCGGTGCGATCCTCCAGCAGAACATCCGCCTGCTCGACTACCGGGCAGCGTCGGTCAACATGCTGGCGATCGCCGTCGTGGTCGCCTCGATGGACTACCTCAGCTCCAGGGTGCGGGAACGCATCGTCTAGAACCCACTCTCGTCAGAGCTGGACGGACATATCCCGGCTAGCTCTGACGAGAGTTGTGGTGTCTACCCTTTGCCCATGAAGATGATTCGGCGAACCAGAGAGATCCGCGAGCAACAGGAGCGCGATCTTCTCGCACCGGCGGCGACGAGGTCCGCTGATTCGAAGGGGCGAGCCCAGCCGGAGGAGCCGGACCCGTACCGGACAGCGTTCGAGCGCGACAGGGATCGGATCCTCCACACAAAGGCGTTTCGCCGCCTCAAGCACAAGACACAGGTGTTCATCAACCCGGAGGGTGACCACTACGTCACCCGTCTCACCCACACCCTCCAGGTAACACAGGTCGGTCGCGCGATGGCGGCTGCGCTGGGGTTGAACGAGCCTCTCACCGAGGCGATCTGCCTCGCCCATGATGTCGGCCACTCGCCGTTCGGTCACACCGGCGAGGATGCGCTCTCCCCGTACGTGGAGGGTGAGTGGCTGCACTCAGAGCAGAGCGTCAGGGTCCTGAGTGTTCTTGAACCGTGCAACCTTTCGTGGGAAGTGCTCGACGGCGTGCGGGCCCATTCATGGAAGATCGATCCTCCGCCAGCAACACCCGAAGGAATGCTGTGCCGCTTCGCTGACCGCATCGCGTACCTGACCCACGATGTCGATGATGCCCTGAGGGCGCACGTTATGCGCAGGTCGGACATCCCGGAGCAGGCACTCCAGGTCTTCGGCGAGCCGGGCGCCGA
>CAZWHZ010000116.1:0-4881 GCA_964633745.1 uncultured Acidimicrobiia bacterium | reverse complement strand
GGTTGTATGCGACACCCGCGCTCACGAGTCCGAGCAGGATCATGAGGATGAGGGGTAGCACGAGTGCGAACTCGACAAGAGAAGCGCCCCGCTCGCGTCTCATGATGCCTCCCAGGCGGCGAGTGCACGCCGCATTTGCCCAACCCGCCCACATTGTGGGTTCACTCTGCGTGGTTGTCAACTCGTTTGTTCGACTGCGAAACGAAGTCGCGCCGCCCCATGAGGAGAGAGGGCTGCTACCAGCGCAGGAGCATGGACGCCCACGTGAAGCCGCTTCCGAACGCCGCGGAGGCGACGAGCATGCCTGGTTCGAGGCGACCTTCTCTCACTGCTTCGGCGAGCCCGATCGGAATGGTTGCTGCCGTCGTGTTGGCAAACCGGTCGATGGTGTTGAATACCTTCTCTTCCGGGATGCCCATGCGTTGGGCGACAGCCTCGTTGATCCGCAGGTTCGCCTGATGGAACACGAACAGGTCCACGTCGTCTAACGAGACGTCGTTGGCGTCGAGCGCCTCTTCGATTGCCTCGGGCATCAACTTGACCGCGTGTACATAGACGTGGCGCCCATTCATCTTGGGGAAGGTGAGCTTGTTGTCGATGATGTCATGGGTGATCATGCGTGCTCCGACCGCCATGCCGGGTGCAGGCACCCACAGATCCTCTGCGTAGGTTCCGTCGGCATGGAGATGGGTCGAGAAGATGTGGGAGTCACGCGACGGGTCGTTGACTTCGACTGCCTCCAGGATTGTCGCACCGGCGCCATCCCCGAAGAGGACGGTCAGGTCGCGGCCCTCATCGCTGATATCGAGACCCTTCGAGTGGATCTCCGCACCTACGACGAGGATCTTCTCGGCCGACCCGGTGCGGATGTACTGGTCTGCGATGGACGTGGCATAGATGAAGCCGGTGCACTGCTGGCGCACGTCGATGGCGGGGATGCCGAGAACCCCGAGTTTGCGCTGGAGGAATACTGCTGACCCGGGGAAGTAGTGATCGGGGCTGATGGTGGCGAAGAAGATCATGTCGAGATCGTCGGGGCCGATGTCAGCCATCGCCATGGCTTGTTTCGAAGCTTCGAGCGCGAGATCCGAGGTACCGGTGTCCTCGTCCACCCAGTGCCGCTCACGAATGCCTGTGCGCTGCACGATCCACTCGTCGGATGTGTCGATGATTTTGGAGAGATCGTCGTTGGTGATCACCTTGGGCGGTACGTAGCTCCCAATCCCTGTGACTCGTGAACGAAGTGCCATTCGCTGCGCCTTCCCGCGGGTGGAGGGCATGGTATCGCGCGCGATCGCCTTCAGGTCGAGTGTCGTATCTCGGGTGCCCCAAGCCGCACGGCATCGGCGGTGCGGTCGTCGGGTTGGCGCTGTGAGTCCCGTTCAGCTTCGACGCGAGCGAGGTAGTAGGCGACCTCTCGAGACCTGGCTTCCTCGCCCCAGCCAAGGATGGGTGAAACGAGCTGAGCTGTGCGTTCGGCGACGGCCGTGCCACGATCGACCGTCTCGACGGAGATCCTGGTTCTTCTGGTGAGGATGTCGTCGAGATGGAGTGCACCCTCATGGGAGGCCGCATAGGCGACCTCCGCCTCCAGATAGCCGCCGGAAAGCTCGGCACCCAGTCGGGGTGTTGCTTCGATGGAAGCGAGGAGATCGTCAGCGAGTGATCCGTATCGGTGGAGGAGGTGCTCGATCGTTTCGAGCGGCATCCCGTGCCGGGTGGCGAGGTCGGCGCGATGTTCCCAGCGTTCGCGAAACCCGTCCGCGCCAAGGAGGGGGATCTGGTCCGTGGACGACTGGGGAAAGGGTGTCTCGAATCCGGCCGCCACTGCGTCGATCGCGTCCTTGGCCATCACTCTGTAGGTAGTGAACTTGCCGCCGGCAACGGTGATCAGCCCGGGCACGACCTCACTCACTGCGTGCTCGCGGCTCAGTTTGGACGTCGAGTCCGATTCTCCAGAGAGGAGCGGCCTAAGACCCGCGTAGACCCCTTCGACATCGTTGTGGGTGATCGGAGGGTCGATGAGTTGGTTGATATGGCCGAGCAGGTAGTCGATGTCGGTCTTGGACGCCGCGGGGTGCGAGAGGTCGAGGTTCCAATCGGTATCGGTGGTGCCGATGATCCAGTGCTGCCCCCACGGAATGACGAATAGGACGCTCTTCTCGGTCTTGGTGATGAGTCCTACGGAGCCCTCGATGCGATCTCTGGGCACGACCAGATGGATGCCCTTGGAGGCGCGGACGTGAACCGCACCCCTGCCGGCGAGGTCCTGTACGTGATCGGTCCACACGCCGGTTGCGTTTACAACGGCACGCGTCCTGATCGTGAAACTCTCTCCCGTCTCGAGGCAACGCGCCTGCACCCCGTTGACACGCTCGCCGTCCTTGGTGATGCCGGTGGCGGCGACGCTCGGTGCGATCGCGGCGCCGTGAAAGGACGCCGTGCGGGCGACAGTCAGGACGAAGCGGGCGTCATCCTCCTCAGCGTCCCAGTAGCGAACCGCCCCGACGAGGCTGTCACGCCTCAGGGCTGGGAACAGGTCGAGGGCCTTGGTGAGTGAGAGTTGCTGGTGGCGGGGAAGTGAGCTGGGTCCGGCGAACAGATCGTACAAGGTGACGCCTGCACCGACGTAGAGCCGTTCCCAGCCCCGATGGGTGAGCGGGTAGAGGAATGAGACAGGACGAACGAGGTGCGGGGCGAGGTGGTCGAGGAGCAGCCCACGCTCGCGAAGAGCTTCACGGACGAGACGGACGTCGAGTTGCTCGAGGTACCGCAGCCCGCCATGGATCAGCTTGCTGGAGCGACTGGACGTGCCGGCGGCAAGGTCGCGTTGTTCGACCAGGCCGACGGTCAGGCCTCTGCTGGCGGCGTCGAGCGCCGCCCCAGTGCCGGTGATCCCACCGCCGATGATGAGCACGTCGAACGTTTCGGTCTTCAACCGTTCGATGTCGCGTGCCCGCCGGCCCGGGTTGAGTGCACCACCCATGCCTCAAGGCTAGGCGGTGACGGAGCCGGTTCAGGACGGCTGGGAACCAGTGGTCCTCGACGGAAGGCGGCACGGTAGCCTGGGGGTACGCCCGGCGAGTACGGAGGTACGAGTGGAGGACCGAACGTTCATGATTCTCGGAGGAGCCGGGTTGGTCGGCTTCCAGGTCGCACATCGGATCGCGACCGATCTGCGTCCGGACCGCATCGTGATCGTTTCGCTGTATGAGGGAGATACCGAGAAGGCATGCGCCGACCTCCGCGCCCTGTTTCCTGACGGCACGTCGGAGTTCGTGGGGGAGTGGGGTGACATCTTCGCCAGAGAAGAGTTTGCCCAGACCTCGCGCAGAGAACTGCTGGAGGATGAGGATGCCCGAGAGGGCATCTTCTCTGATCTGCTGGGTCCCATCGATGAAGCATTCGGTCGGTCTCGCCTCGCGCACCTGGTTGAGCGATATCAGCCCGATGTGATCATCGACTCGATCAACACCGCGACGGCGATCAGTTACCAAGACGTGTACACAACGTCGAAGATCGCCAAGAGGAGCGTGGATCGTCTCCAGGCAGATGCGTCGACATCGTCGAAAGTCGTCGCCCACGATGTGGAGAGCTTGATCCTCTCCCAGGCGGTACCGCAGCTGATCAGGCACGTCATGATCCTTGATCGCGCGATGCGACGGGCAGGTACTCGGTTGTACTTGAAGATCGGCACGACGGGGACAGGTGGCATGGGATTGAACATTCCGTATACGCACTCGGAGGATCGTCCGTCGGAGCAGTTGATGACGAAGGCGTCGGTGGCGTTCGCGCACACCGGTCTGCTCTTCCTGATGGCGCGGACGGCCGGCGGTCCGATCGTCAAGGAGATCAAGCCCGCAGCGATGATCGGGTTCGCGGACATCTACTACCGAACCATCACGGAGCGGGGCGAACCGGTCCACCTGTATGGAGCGATGACCGAACCATTGGACGACCGGCTCCAGGTACGCATCGACCCCGATGTCTTCGAGGCGGGCCCGGAATTGCAGCTTCCTGTGGTCGGTACGGGTGAGAACGGTGTGTTCACGAAGGGCGAGTTCGAGGCGATCACCGCGTTGCGGCAGATGGAGTTCGTTACTGCCGAAGAGATAGCCGATCTCTGCCTTCAGGAGATCGTCGGGTCGACCACCGGTAGGGATGTCGTCGGTTCGATGGATGCGGCCGTTGTCGACCCGAGCTACCGAGCAGGTGTGCTGAGGGAAGATGCGCTCGTTCGCTTGCGGCGCCTCGAGGAGAAGACAGACACCCACAGCGTGGCACTTGGTCAGCTTGGCCCGCCCGAATTGTCGAAGCTGCTGTGGGAGGCGGAGCTGCTGAAGCTGACCTACGGGACGTTGCCGGCCGTGTTGGCAGCGACCGGAGCGGAGATCGCAGCGGCGGCGACCCGGCTCCTGAAGGAACGACCGGGGTTGCGGGACACGATCACGTCGCTTGGATTGCCGATCCTGACGATGGAAGGCGATGCGTTGGTGAGGGGCCCCCGGATCAAGATCCCGGAGACGGCAGGCGAGACAGTGATCCCGATGTCCGACGAGGACATGGAGCGGTGGGCCGCCAAGGGGTGGGTAGACCTCCGGCCGTCCAACTTCGCTCTGTGGCAGCAGCGAATCCAAGCGATGCGAGAAGCTCGATCAGGAAAGGCTCAGCGCGGGTCGGCCGGAGTGGTGCCGGCAGCCGTGGCTTCGGACGACATCACGATCGGATCGGTGGTGAGCTGGGTGCTGATCAACGAACTGGGCGGGTTCCGAACCAAGTAGGGCCCCCTCCCGTTCTTGTCAATCTTGACGCCGCTGGGCGTCGCTGATCGTGACAGGAACGAACCCGCTCCGTTCTTGTCAATCCTGGCCTCGCTGAGCG
>CAZWHZ010000115.1:0-4945 GCA_964633745.1 uncultured Acidimicrobiia bacterium | reverse complement strand
CAGGACACCCTTGGTCGCCTGCGTACCGATGTCACAACCGACGACGAACCCCAACGCTCACCTCCAGAGATCTGGATTGTCTGATGTCTGATGTCTGATGTCTGATGACTTTCGTCCCTTCGTCACCCGTTGTCAACTGAAAGGAGCACTGCTCCAAACCCGTCACGATTACCGGTCATCCACGGCTACAACAACGCCACCACCGCACTGAGGTCGACAGGGGAGCCTCAACATCTGAACGGCATGGAAGCGATCGCGACGGGACCGCGAGGTGACTGCGCATCATGATCCCCCCTGGCCGCTGACCGCTGTCAGCGCACGCAGTACCCGACAGATGGGAGGCTATGGCACCCAGCAGACAGTCCACGATCCCCAGCGAGGCGTGCGACAGCACCCGCCAGAAGCACCGTTGGGGACCCGAAGACCGGTATGACGCCTACAAGCGGTCGGCGCCTGCGGTGGAGACGTTCCGCACCCACCCGGGATGCCGCCAAATACGCTCCCGAACCGCCCCCACACCCTGATCCTCGCCCCTCAGGGTCCGCCCACACCCCGAACAGGACAAACCCCGCCTCGAAAACCCTCGCGGGTCTCTTCGGCGGGGTTTTTGTGCCCTGACCAGCCGCCATTTCGCTAGCCGGTAGTCCGTGGAGCTGCCGGGATTCGAACCCGGGTCCTCACGGGTTTCATACCAACCCTGACCATCATCCTCGTTCGCGGTGGAGGTCACCGTTGGCCTTGCGGCCTGCCGGTCTATCCCGACTGTCGCTCGTCTCTTCCGAGCGGTCCGGCGGTCTTTCCCTGCTGCCAACCACGCTTCTGGTGCCAGGCTGCGCGATCTGGCCCCGTCTCCCCTTTCAGGGTGCAAGTGCCATTACCGCCTAGGCGGCGTAGGCGAGATCTGCATCGGCAGTTCTCTTGGTGCCCCGTTTTACGAGTCTGAGCAACTCGGATGGTGAGCATGGCTTCGACACCGCAAGTCGATTCCATTCAGCCCCTTGTCTCCAACCACGATACCGCATCATCGGTTCAGCCGGTACTGTGTTTGCCGACATGACCGAACTCGAGAACCCTTTCGGACCAAGGCAGCCAAAGCGGCGCAACTGGATAGCGGTCCTCGCCGCGCTCATTGCTGTCGTCGCGCTTGGCACCAACTACACCGTCTACCTGGCTGCGGATCGTGCCGAGCAGCGGGCAGCAACACTCGAGTCGCAGGTCACCGATCTCCAGTACCAGCTCGCCACATTGCAGGCGTCTCTCGCCGACACACAGGCACGATTGCAGCTGACCGAGTCCTCGCCGGCACCCTCGGCCGGCCAGATCACCATCGCCCAGGACCTCCCCCGCTACCCAGACTCTGGCCAAGACACTGCACTCGGGCTGACGCTCGCCCCCGTGACGGGTGCGTGGTACCCGGACGGCTCGGTTCGTTCGATCGATCCTGCCGACGGCATCGCTCGGGCGTGGGTCGTCTGGGCGCACTGGTGCCCGTACTGTCAGCAAGAGTTGCCCATCGTGAAGTCCTGGTACGAGGAGAACGCAGGGAACAATCCCCATCTGCAGATCGTGTCCATCACTACGGCGATCGACAACTCGGCATCGAACCCGCTCGTCCCCTACCTGGAGGCGCAGGACTTCCCGTTCCCAGTCATTGTTGATGCCTCGGGCGCACTCAGCGCTCAGTTCGGTGTATCGGCCTTCCCGTTCTGGGTGTTCACGGGTCCCGATGGGACTGTCTTGGGTCGTACCGCCGGGTTACTCCCAGAGGAACAGCTTGCTGCGTTCTTCGAGCAGCTCGAAGCGATGGGATCAGAAGCGTCCTAGAGCCGACCGGTCCGCCGGGCCGCCCGATCAATCTCCCGACGCTGTTCCTTCTCCCTGATCGCTCGGCGCTTGTCGTAGGTTGCACGACCGCGCCCGAGACCCAACTCGAGCTTGGCGATCCCATCTTTGAAATAGACGCGAAGGGCGACCAGGGTGAGTCCTCGTTCCTTCACCTTCGACGAGACCCGATCGATCTCCTTGCGGTGCAAGAGGAGCTTGCGGTCGCGATCGGGGTCATGCCCGCCGCCCCTCGAGAACGCGTAGGGACTGATGTGACATCCGACCAGCCACGCCTCTCCCGCCTTGAACTGCACGAACGAGTCCTTGAGGTTTGCCAGTCCTGCGCGGAGGCTCTTCACCTCGGAGCCGACGAGCACGATGCCCGCTTCGATCGTTTCCGTGATCTCGTAGTCGTGCCGCGCCTTCCGGTTGGTGGCGACGACGTTCACGGGAGGTACTTGGTCGGATCGACCGGCGTCCCATTGTCCCTCACCTCGAAGTGCAGATGGGGGCCGGTGCAGTAGCCGGTGCACCCGACGTAGCCGATCACCTGGCCGGCATCCACCTTCTGACCGACCTTGACGATGATCTTCGACTGGTGACCGTACAGGGTCGACAGCCCGCCGCCGTGGTCGATCGCGGTCGCGTTTCCGTACCCGCCGTATTTCTGGGCGAGGATCACGGTCCCGCCGGCTGCCGCCTTGATTGGCGTCCCATACGCGACACCGATGTCGATACCGGTGTGCATCTTCTTCGTGCCGAAGATCGGGTGGACTCGCCACCCGAACGGTGACGTGATCGGTCCGTTCACCGGCCACTGAAGCCTCGACGGCTTCGTGCCCGTCTTCGACTGGGCCGCTTCGATCTGTCGCTTGATCTGCGCCTGGTCTCTCTCTTCCGCAGCCCTCTTGTCTTCGAGATACTTGATCTGGCTGGTGACATCCTTCAAGAGCTTCTGCTGACGGGTAGCCTCCGCCTCGGCTTCCTGTCGACGGAGATCGACCTCGACCCTGTCCGCTTCGAGCTGACTCCGTTGCTGGTCGAGCGCCGCCAGGTCGGCCTCGACGGAAGCCTTGCGCGCCTCCACGTCCTCCTTCTGGCGAGCCTCAACCGTCTCTAGAGTCGCAAGGTCGTTGATCAGTAGCTCACTCGACGCGACGATCTCCTTGGCGTAGCTGACGCCAACGGCGGCCGAGGTCATGTCGTTGGCGGTGAACACCACCGATTGCAGGCCGGGAACTCCGCCCATGTACATCTCGATTGCCTGATCCGAGAGCTGGTCACTCGTGTCACGGATACTCACCCTCGTGTCGGCAAGCTGTCCTTCGAGATCGTCCAACTCTCGCTGAACCTGGGCGAGATGGTCCTCCGTTGTCGAGATCGTCGTCTCCACCTCCTGCACCTTGGATTCCGCTTGCGCGAGCTCGGCGCCAACGGCGGCCAAGGCGTCCTGGGCGTTCACGAGATCGTCTTGAATGGCGGTGCGCTCACCCTTCTGACCCTTGATCTGATCGTTGAGATCCCTGATCTGCTGCTCGATCTCCGACAGCTTCTGCTCGGCGGTCGACGCCGCCACGACCGGTGTAGCAATGGGCAACGACAGCAGCACCATCAGTGACACCGCAGCAACGATGGTCAGCTTGCGCACCATCTCACACCTTGAGGAATCTGCGGACCCCGGTCGTGCTGCCGATGACACCGGCAAGCGCACCGAATACGAGAATGGCGAGGCTCCACGCGACCAGGAATCCACGGTCTACCGACAGCCGAATGAGGAACGTCGGCTCGACATGGTTGATGAGATAGCTCTGCCCGGCCCACACCGCAATCACGCCGAGCACGGCTCCCATCAGGCCTTGAGCCATCCCTTCGAGAAGGAAGGGGACCCGGATGAACCAGTTGGATGCGCCCACGAGCCGCATCACTGAGATCTCATCTCTCCGGGCGTAGATCGCCATGCGGATCGTGTTCGCGATGAGCACGATCGAGGCGATCCCGAGCACGACCGCCAACCCGAGGGCGAGCCGATTCAGGGCTTTCGTGACTGCGGAAAGCTGGTCGAACTGCTCGCTGGCGGTCACCACCTTCCTGATTGCCGGGTTGCCCATCAATTGATAGGTGACATCCTTGTAGGTGTCGATGTTGTGCAGCTTGATACGAATGGACGCAGGAAGCACCGACGGGTCCACATCGAGCAGCGCCGGCTGATCGGCGAACATCTGCTTGTACTCCTGGTAGGCACACGCCTTGTCACAGTATGCGACGCTCGCGACCTCATCCCAGCTCTGGATCTCTTCTTGAAGACTCAGCTCTGTCTGATCTGGAACATCGTTGAGGAATACGATGATGTGATCGCCTTCTTGCCAGCGAGCCGTGTTCTCACGGACGAGTTCACTGAGCACCAGTGCACCGAACACCAGTGTCAGACTGATGAATACCGATACCACTGCAGCGCTGACGACAAGGAGGTTGCGACGCAGACTCGAGAACGCCTCGCGGGTGAGGAACATGAGCCTACGCATCGTTCCTCCCATTCACGCTTTCGTAGGTGCCCCGCGTCTCGTCCCTGATGATCTTGCCACGGTCGAGCTGGACGACTCGTCGTCGCATCGCGTCGACGATCGCGTGATCGTGCGTCGCCATCACCACGGTGGTTCCTGTTCTGTTGACTCTGTCGAGCACGCGCATGATGCCTACCGAGGTGGCAGGGTCGAGGTTGCCGGTCGGCTCGTCCGCCAGAAGGATCGGGGGGCGGTTCACGAACGCACGTGCGACCGACACGCGTTGCTGCTCACCACCGGAGAGCTGCCTGGGATATCGGTCACCCTTCGTTTGGAGACCTACGAGCTCCAGTACCTGTTGAACCTGCCGTGTGACAATCGAATGCGGGCGCCCCAGCACCTCGAGGGCGAAGCCGACGTTCTCAGAGACGGTCCGGTTCGGCAGGAGCTTGTAGTCCTGAAACACGGTCCCGACAGACCGGCGAAGGTGCGGAACCTTCCACCCGGGCATCTTCGTGATGTCCTTCCCTGCAACCCAAATCTTGCCACGGGTCGCTCGCTGTTCCCTCAGAAGCAGGCTGATCAAGGTCGACTTCCCCGATCCGGATGGGCCGACAACG
>CAZWHZ010000114.1:0-4961 GCA_964633745.1 uncultured Acidimicrobiia bacterium | reverse complement strand
TTGGTAACTATGTTGTATTGGCGGTGCACCGATCCTCTCAGGGTTCTCTAAGACTTGGCTCAGCGGTTTCTCCGCCAGACGTACCAAGATGGATCTGCTTCGAACATTCAGGAGTCGACAACATGAACGCTCTTTCGGTAGGTACTCGATGAAACGTGGCCTCATCCTCCTCGCCGCTCTCTCCTTCGTGATCACCTCGTGCAGCTCGGGCAAGGCCGCCGACAGCGGCATCGCGTCACTGTCCGACAACGCCTCGATCACCACGACCACGGCCGGTGACAGCAACGCCGATGCCGAGCAGGCAATGCTCGACTTCGCCCAGTGCGTGCGCGACAACGGCCTCCCTGACTTCCCCGACCCCGTCGTCGGAAGCGACGGGTCGCTCTCGTTCGGCTTTCGGGGCCAGGGTGCAGCCGACGCGGGCATCGACCCACGCTCCGACGAGTTCCGCACGGCGATGAGTGCCTGTAGTGACAAGCTCCAGGGCATCGCTCTCGGCGGGAGCCGCGGCCAGTTCGATCCGACCGAGCTTCAGGACCAACTCCTACAGGTCGCCCAATGTCTGCGCGACAAGGGCTACGACGTCACCGACCCGCAACTCGACTTCACGGGCGGTGGGCCGGCGGGCGGTGAACGCGGTCCGACAGCCGGCTCGGACGGCCAGTCCGGTCCTCCGGCAGATGGCGGCCGGTTCCAGATCTTCGGACCGAACTTCGACGTGATGGACGCAAACAACCAGGCGGCGCTTCAGGACTGTGCCGAGTCGGTGGGCATGACCGGCTTCGGTCTACGGATAGGTGGTGGACCTGGCGGTGCCCCGCCGAACGGGGGGACGCCCCCCGGCGACACGACGGGCACGACGTCGGCAGGTGGCTGATGTCCGATCCAACCCAACCTGTACCGGCCGACGCGCCGCACCCCCTACTCGCCCCTCGGCCGAAGCGCCCGAGGCGCGTCGGCCTCTGGGCAACGCTCGGGGTCGTGGCTGTGGGTGCCGTCGTGGCCTGGCAAGTGATCAGCCGCAATGCACCCGCCGTAGAGACGACCACGACCCAAGCGCTGTCGACGGCCACCATCAAGACCCAGGACCTCTCCGAGACGACAACGCTGAGTGGAACGATCGAGTTCGAGGACCCGGTCAACGCCACCAGCCCTGGCGCCGGCTACGTCGTCACGGTCGCCTCTGAAGGCAGCGTTCTGGAACGAGGTGATGTCATCGCGATGGTGTCCGAGGATGTCACCAACGACCAGATCCTCTCGTCCCAGCAGCGGGTTCAGTCGGCTCAGTCGAGTCTCGACAGCGCCAACAGTCAGTACAGCAACACGGTCGCGGCGGCCTCGAATGCCGATCTGGCGACCGCGCAAGCGCAGCTCGACAAGGCACAGGCCGCATACCAGGCTTTGCTCGACGGTCCAACCGACGGGCAGCTCGCAGACGCCCAACTGGCCATCGATCGAGCCGACGCAGGCCTCGACCAGGCCACGACGCAGAAGGGACTCGCCTGGCTCGACCTCCAGTCGGTTCAGTCGGATTACTGCTCGATGGCGACCGTGCCCGTTGACGTGTGCTCGGCAGGGGACATCCCGCTGACCTCCGACGCCCGCGATCAGTTGCTCACCGCGATCGACGGCTTCACGACCGGAGGCGATCCGGCGTCGGCGCAGACGACGCAGGCCTTCCTCAACGCGGACACCGCCTACGCCAACGCGCTCATCTCCTACAACTCGGCCGTCCTCGCGCAGCAGAACGCGACCCGGGCACTCGCCGACCTTCAGGCTGGTGCGAGCGACAGTGCCCTCGCAGCGGCGAACGCTGACGTGCTGTCCGCGCAACAGCGGCTCGACGACCTCAAAGCAGGAGCGAGTTCATCGGCGAGGACCCAAGCATCCAACTCGATCAAGAACGCCAAGCTGTCGCTTCAACTCGCCCAGCAGGACCTCGCGTCATTGCTGGCGGGACCGAAGGTGTCCGTGTTGTTCTACGGATCGCTGCACATGTGGCGATCACTCTCCGAAGGGATCACCCCTGGATCGGACGTGACACAGCTCGAAACCAACCTGCTCGCGCTCGGTTTCGACGACGACGGTGCGATGGTCGCCGACGACGTCTTCGACGAGGCGACAACCGCTGCGGTCGATGCCTGGCAGGAGTCGCTCGGTCTCGAACCGACCGGTGTCATCGAAATAGGCACCATCCAGTACGTGGACGGGCCGTCGCAGGTGACATCGGCGATGGTCACGGTCGGTGACGGTGTCAATCAACAGACGCCGGTCGCGCAGCTCACCCCGATCGAACGTGTCGTCGACACGCTCACCTCGTCCGACGAGACGGCGACGGTTACCGAGACCGAACAGACGACCCAGCGGATCACAGCCCAGATCGACGTTTCGGATCGTGGCATCCTCGAGGTTGGCATGCCGGTCACGGTTGTCCTCCCCGATGACACCGAAATCGACGCGACGGTCGAGTCGATCAGTGACGTGGCAACCACCCTGACGGGACAGGGTGGAGGCACGACATCGGTGATCGACGTCGTGTTCACCCCTTCAACATCGGTTGATCCTGTCTGGACGGGTGCGTCTGTCGATATCGACGTCGTCACGTCACTCACGAAAGATGCCCTCACCGTGCCGGTCACGGCGCTCCTCGCCACCCTGGAAGGCGACTACGCGGTGCAGGTCGTCAACGACGACGGATCGACAACGCTGGTCAAGGTCGCGACAGGCTCGTTCACCAACGGGTACGTCCAGGTCACCGGCGACGGTCTCGCCGACGGGATGAAGGTGATCGTGCCGTGACCCTGGCCACCACGCCGGGGCCGGCACCCGCGGCCGCGCTGGAGATCATCGACGTCGTCAAGGAGTATCCCGGTCATCCTCCGGTACGGGCACTCGACGGGGTGTCGCTGAGGATCGATCGTGGTGAGATGGCCGGCGTGGTCGGCCCGTCGGGAAGCGGCAAGACAACGATGCTGCACATGATGGGCACCCTCGACCGGCCCACATCGGGCAGCGTCCTGATCGAGGGAGTCGACACATCCGGACTGCCCGACCGCCGGCTCGCCGCCATCAGGGGACGCCGGATCGGGTTCGTATTCCAGCGGTTCTTCCTGCTGGCAGGCACGTCTGCGCTCGAGAACGTCGCCAACGGCCTCATCTACCTCGGCGTGCGTCCTCAAGATCGTCGTCAGCTCGCCGCAGAAGCACTCGAACGGGTCGGACTCGCTCACCGGATGACCCACAACCCGAGCGAACTGTCCGGCGGTGAACGGCAGCGGGTCGCTGTCGCGAGAGCCTTGGTTCACCGACCGACGTTCCTGCTCGCCGATGAACCAACCGGCAACCTCGACTCCACATCGTCGGCCTCGATCATGGACCTCCTCCATCAACTGCATGAAGAGGGCATGACGATGGTGCTCATCACTCACGACAACTCGATCGCCGAGTCGCTCCCCCGCCAGGTCCGCATCCTCGACGGGCGGATCGAAGACGCCCCACGGAGCGGATCGTGAACTCACAGCAGGAGCTCCCGCCGAGCAAACTCCGCTTTGGCGACGTCCTGCGAGTCGGCAGTTCCGGTATCCGGTCCCGGAAGCTGCGGGCCGCCCTCTCGGCACTCGGCATCGCAATCGGCATTGCCAGCCTCGTCGGCGTTCTCGGGCTCTCAGAATCTTCTCGTGCAGACCTCATCGATCAGATCAACGCACTCGGCACGAACCTGCTCGAAGTACAGGCATCCGCCGGGTTCGGTCGCGGTGAAGCGACCCTGCCCGACACGGCGATCCCCATGGTGGACCGCATCCCGACGGTAGAGCAGGTCTCGGCAATCGTCGACGTCGCCGGCGGCGTGTACCGCAGCTCGTTCATCCCCTCGGGGCGAACCGGCGGCATCACGATCCTCGCCACCGACGAACACCTGATGGACACGCTGAACGGCAGCGTCGCCCAAGGCACGTTCCTCGAAGGCGCCGAGCTGGACTACCCGGCAGTCGTGCTCGGTGCGGTCGCAGCTCAGCGGCTTGGCATCAGCGATCTGAGTGCCCGACCCGTGATCGACATGGCCGGCCAACTCGTCCAGGTCGTCGGAATCCTCAACGAGTTCGCCCTCGCCCCTGACCTGGACAGAGCAGTGTTCATCGGCAGGCAGGCCGCCGTCGACTACTTCGGCAGCGACGATGTCGCGTCGACGCTGTTCTTGCGCACCGATCCTGAGTGGGTCGAGGAGACACGGGCGGTGCTGGCCGCAACCGTCAACCCCGAAACACCAGAAAACGTCTCGGTGAGCCGGCCGTCCGATCTCCTCGAAGCGCAGGCCGCAGCAGAGAACGCGTTCGCTGGTTTGTTCCTCGGGCTGGGCGCCGTCGCTCTGCTCGTCGGTGGGATCGGCATCGCCAACGTGATGGTGATCGGCGTCATCGAGCGTCGTTCGGAGATCGGGCTGCGCCGCTCGATCGGCGCGACGAAGACGCATATCCGCCGGCAGTTCCTCACGGAGTCCTTGATGCTCGCCGGGATCGGAGGTATCTCAGGGGTGTTGCTCGGCGCTGCGGTCACCTCCGTGTACGCGACTAGCCAGGGTTGGAGGGTCGTGATCCCGTCGCTCGCGACGGTCGGTGGGTTCGCTGCCGCCCTCGCGATCGGGGCTCTGGCCGGTATCTACCCGGCGATGCGTGCCGCCAACCTGCCGCCGACCGAAGCGCTACGAACGGAGTGAGGGCTGGCTCCGCTCACCCGTTGTCGGTTGTCGGTCATCAGTTCGCGGCCACATGCGTGACAAGACCGTGGGGCGCGGGTCTCACCGAGAACCCAGAACCGATGACCGAGGGATCGAGCGAAGCGAGCCTTCGAGGTACCAGGTACAGGCCCGGCGGGCTCTCCTCAGTCGTGATAGGCAGCCCGGGCCGCGGCGATGACCTCGAGGGTCTCGTCGATCCCGAACCAGCCGAGCGCAGCAGTCTTCT
>CAZWHZ010000113.1:0-5004 GCA_964633745.1 uncultured Acidimicrobiia bacterium | reverse complement strand
CCACCCCTCGACAACCCCAGCCGAGGACGGGAGTCTTGCTGTGGGCGGCTCGCTTCTTCGAAGATCTCCACCAGGCCGGCCCGGTCGACGTACTGGTTGGGATTGTCGATTCTGCGAGGTGCTGGTAGATCGTGCCGATCGTTTCGAGGTTTCCGGCGAAGGATGTCCTTCTTGTGCATGAGGATCCGGAATCGCTCCCGTGGGAAGACCTTGATCCTGGCTGAGAATCGCTGGTGGCAGAAGCCCATGGCGATGATGCCCTCTCGGCCTCCTGTATCCGGGGGTGCGCGCAGAGGCCCCCTCAGGATTGCAGGGAAGCAACCGGAGATCGGTCCACGGGATTTCGCGAGACCGGGAGTTTGACATTCGGGAAGCGTGCGTGGATCGCGGAACGAATCTGCGGCTATCTCGGTTCCTGCCCCTGGCGCGCCTACTCCCCTTCGTGTCCCGCGGAAATGGCCGATCGAAGGCGGCTTCGCACACGATCCCAGACAATGCCGACCGCCGTTTCGTGGGTGATCTCGCCGTTGAGGATCTCCCGAAGTCGGCGCCGCTTCGACGGCGGCATAGCTCCGAAGTGCTCGCGGCGTCCCAGACAGAAGAAGGTGCCGGTCCCTTCGAGGTCGAGGTTGAGTGCCTCGGGTTGTAGGAGGAACGGGAAGGTCGATACCGGCGCCTTGCATGGCCTGGAGGAGATCAGCCACGGAGTCTGAACCTGATTGGGAGCCTTGTCCGCTCTGAAGTCGACGGTGACATCCTCAGGGACGAGTTCCGGCCACCTCGCCGACAGCAACTCTGGGATAGGTTCGAACCACGCGTCGTACCGGATCGCAGCATCCGACCAGGGTGCGAAACGCCATTGGCGAGGGCCGTCGGCGATAGGGGTTGTGAGATTGGTTGTCGCCCGCCGGAAGTGTGCTCCGGCATCGCCGCAGTTGCTCGTGAGCGACCTCGATGGAAACACGAAGTACCGGTCGGTATCGATGAGATAAGAGAGAAAGGCGCGTTTCCATGATGTGTCCGCCGGCCATGCTGCCGCCCGCGCCGGTAGTCGGACATCAGGGATCTTGCCGACTGCGGCCAGCCACTCCCTGAATGCGTTCCACTGAGATGCCGTCCAGACTTGTCCCCATGATGAGGGCATTTGCATGAAGAAGGTGTCGTAGCCGTCGTCGAGCGGACGAAACGCGAGTCGCTGGTACTCGTCGAGTCGGTACGAGTAGAGCGAGGTGCCGGCAATTGGGGTTTCGGATCGATACATGTCTGCGGCTTCGGTCGCGTACCTGTACGCGTCGGGCGAGACGAAGAGGTCATCTTCGAGAACCGCGATAGTGTCGAACCTTCCAGTGAGGTCTCCGCACGAGAGGACATGAGCGCGCAAGCCCATCCGCTCGGGTCGCGCGATCACCTCTTTGTCGCCGAAGGGCCACTCAGTCCGGTTGGCGACCTCGAGCGTCGCGGGCACGGAGCCGTCGACGCTGATGACGAGCGGTACGTCGACATCGGTGGGGATCCGGAGTCGCAGGAGGCTGGACAGCAACCGATCGAGCGCGGATGGTCTGTCGTGGGCGACGACAACGAGTGCCAGGGTCGATACTCGATGGCGTGACGTGTCCTCGGGCAAAGGCTCCTCCTCCGGCGAGACGGTAGCGCGTTTGGTCACGGTGGAGAGAGCAGGCCCTCGAGGTAGGCGTCGAATGAATGATCGCTGGCGACGAAGGAAGGGCCTTGTTGTTTGGCTGCCGTGAGGAGCCGAGGAAGGTGTTCAAGCGCGAAGGAGATACCGCCGGCCAGCGCCTTGGGATCTTCTGGTTCGACCACCACAGCTCCTTGGTACTCGGGTGGGAGTTGAGGGGCGAGAGCCGTCGTTGTCACGACCGGCGTTCCATGTGCGAGTGCTTCGAGGAGCACCCCGGAAGCGCCGCCCTTCCATCCGAAGCTCCTCTCGTATGGAAGGATCGCCAACCCGGCCCGACAAAGGCGGTCGGCGTACTCGTCGTCCGCCACAGGTCTATCGATCCATCGAACCCGGGATTGGTGGTCCATTGAGACGAGCGCTGACCGAGTTCGCGGGTCTTGTTTGCCAACGACCGTCAGCCCCACGCCGGCGGGGAGCCACTGCAGTGCCTCGATGACATGGCGGAGTCCTTTTTCCGTCCGGGCGTACCCCAGGAAGACGAGTTCCCGATGGTTCACGGAGTCGGCGTGCATATGGGAACTCGGCATGACCACCGGATAGCCAAGGAGTCGGACACCATGCTCGGGGAGAAAGCTGCGCATGGTCTCCAGCGCGTGGGGTGTGTGAACGATGACTCGATCGCCGCCCTCGAGCCAGCGTTCGAGCCTCCGCCGGGCGAGGCGGGTGCGAACTCCCGCCCAGCCGTCGTTCCGATCGAGGTACTGGTGGGTGTGGTGAAGAACGTGCGCAGTCGATCCAATCCATCTCGGGCCCGGTGCCCATGACCAGATCGTCTTGTCGAGGTAGAGGTTCAGGACCATGTCAATGGCCTCTCGGTCGCACCATCGGATGACCTCGCGAACAGTCCTTCGGCCGGCGATGATCCTCCGATGTGGTGTTCCGGCCGTCTGTAGCCACCGTTCTCCGACGAGTTGCTCGGGCCCCGCAACGTAGACGGTGTGGTTGCGGGCCGTTGCCGCTCGCGCCAGGTGTTTCACGTAGCCTGAGTGGTGGCCGCCGGCGACGTCATCGAAGAGGCAGACTCTCATCGAATTCGCTTTCGCTGGGGGACGATCGCGTGCTGGACTTCTCGTGCCATGAGGCGCCACCACCTCGGGATGTACGTACGTCCGAGCGTCAGCCCTGTTCTTGCTCGTTCGCCGGCCGGAATGGGAGCCATGCCGATGGACTTCAGATCTTCCACGAAGACCTTCGTCCTGTGGAAGTACCTCCTCTTCTGGATGGTCGGATCGAACCAGGCGGTCCTGTCCTCGGGTGACGCGTGAGCTACTGTCGATCGGCCCTCGTGCAGACGTCGAAGGAAGAGGGGTTCAGGCACCTCGTGAAACGGGCCACGGAGCGCCAACTCGAAGAGAAGAACCTCGTCTGAGCTGGGGAAAGCCCCAAGGCGTCGGGTTTGGCGAAGCACCTCGATCGGCATGACCCCGAAGATCGGATTGCAGAGGGTGAGCCGGGTGAGCATGGCTCGTACCCTCGAGTGTGCTCGTGGCTGGCGGAGGTCGAGGCCATCCTCGTAGGAGCCTTGCACCGCTCCCTGCTCATCGATGATCAGTGTCTGGGGGTAGACGAGGACGGGTTGTTCGGATTCGTAGACCTCCATGCAGCGCTCGAAACACGTGGGCGCACAGAGGTCGTCGTGGGATGCCCACCTGAAGTGCGAACCGAACGACAGGTCGATGACCCGATTGAAGTTGCCGGCAGCACCGATATTGTTCTCCAGTCGGAGGTAACGAATGCGCGGCTCCTTGGATGCGTACTCCCTGCAGATGTCCCCCGTTCGGTCAGTCGAAGCGTTGTCACTGATGACCAGTTCGAAGTCTTCGTATGTCTGGCTCAGGATCGACTCCAGCGCGTCCTCGAGGAAACGCTCACCGTTGTACACGGGGAGTCCGACGCTCAGCGTTGGTGCACCCATCTCCATGCCCCCAGTAGAGAGTTGGGGGCGAGCCTACCCCTGCGCTTGGGGGGCATCAACCGAGTTGGTAGTTGAGGTACTTGCGAGCAGCGAGGATCGTGCCGCCGTACAGCAGGGCCCCGAGGATCGGTGCCCAGATGAGCAGCCAACCACCCGAAACAGCAGGGAGCGCGTACTTGATCGCCAGCAGGACGCTTGCCATCAAAGCCGTGCTAACAGCAGGGATGGCAAGCGTGTGAACGAGCTCTCGGAGCCGTGCCGAGAGATACTTGGTGGTCAGGATCATGACGACTACGACCGGCCCGATGCCGGTCACGACGGTCGCCCAGCCGGCACCGACGATTCCCCACCACTTCGTGAACGGGTAGATTGCGATGGCCAAGAGGACCACGGCAGCGAATTGTGACTGGGTGTTGATGGCCGGTCGACCAGACGCGAGAAGGAGGGGACCGGTCGTCGAGCCGATCGACCGCAGAAGGCCCCAGATCAAGAGCACATTGAAGGCCGGGATGAGCGGCAACCATTTGGCGCCCATCAGTGTCTCGACAAGTTCGGGGCCTATCAACCAGAGTCCGGTCGCCACGGGGAAGGCGATCACTGCGACGACTCGAAGCGTTCGGAAGTAGGCGTTCCGAAGTCGTGGTATGTCGCTCTGGAGTCGTGAGTACGCAGGAAAGGCGACCTGGCTGATGACGCCGGTCATCTGTCTGCCGGTGAACGACGAGAGCGTGAAGGCGTTCGTGTAGAAGCCGAGCGCAGTGGCGTCGAGCACCCGCCCAACAACGACATCGTCCAGGTTCGAACTGAGGTAGGAGAGAATCGCCGAACCCAGAACCCAGATACCGAAGCGATACAACTCGCCCATTCGTTGGCGGTCGAAAGAGAGCCTTGGCCGGTAGGGGTGGGCGATGTACGAGGCGATGACGAGCGAGACCTCTCGAGCAACCAGCCCCAACACCAGCGCCCAGACACTGCGCATGACGAGAGCGAGAACGATGGCCACGACTGTCTCGATGATGTGCGGGCCGGACCGGAATAGGAATCGCTCGCGAAACTGGAGTTCCTTGTCGAAGTAGATCACCCCGACGTTCTTGAATCCTGCGACGATCATGCTGGCGCCCATGACGCGGAGGATGGCTGTTGCTTCGGGGTTGTGGAAGAACGAGGCGATGAGCGGTGCTCCCAGTATGACGATGGCTCCGAGAGCGACGCCGCGAGCGATCGACACGGTCCATGCCGCATCCAGGTGGTCATCGATGTCGCCTTCTCGTTGGATGAGCGCTTGGTCGAACCCGGTGTTGGTGAACGAGTTGATCAGGTCGAGCGTCAGCAGGGCGATTGCCATCAATCCGAAATCCGCCGGCGCGAGAATCCTGGCGAGGAACACCAC
>CAZWHZ010000112.1:0-5063 GCA_964633745.1 uncultured Acidimicrobiia bacterium | reverse complement strand
GGGACATCCTCAGGTCGGCCGTGGGACACCAGTACCGGTTGGTTCGGGAAGTGGAATCCGATCACCTATCGGTACCTCAGCCCCCAGGACGACGCCCTGATGGATCTCGGAACCGCCGCTTGGATCGAGACGCTGGGCTTCAGACAATCGGGAGGTGGCCCTGCAATGACCTCCCGTCAAGGAACGTCGTTGGAAGACGTCGCGGTGACCGATGGCGATCCGGAGACTCATGTGCTCGATACCGCCACGGGCGACGTTGGCCCGTGGGACTGGAGCGCGTCGGGGGTCGAAGAGCCGAACTGCTTTCTGTGTCACACTCCCCATCCTGACCAGCAGTCCCGTATCGAGGCGCTCGAGGCTGGGCAGTTCGAGTGGGCCGACACCGCGACGCTGTATGGGACCGGCATCGTGTCCAAGGCGATCGACGGTACCTGGACGTGGAATCCGGGAGCGTTTGACGCCGATGGCAGGTTGTCCTCCCAGCACGTACAGATCCAAGCGCCAACCAACGACAACTGCGGTATCTGCCACGGGATCGTGCACTCCACCGATACGCCGCTTGCCGATGTCGGTTCCGAGTACGGCGGATGGGAAACCCTCACCACAGGACAGGTGTTCTCGGGACAGCGCATCTCAGAGTCGGCACTCAACCTGGCCTCCAAACAGGACCTGAACCGATCGTGGGACATTCACGCGGAGCGGCTGGTGAGCTGCATGGATTGCCACCACTCGCTCAACAACCCGATCTACCTCGAGACGAAGCTCACCAGCTACCTGAGCGTTGACGTCCGTAGGGCAGACTTCTCCGACTATCTGAATCGTCCGAGCCACAATCTCGCGAAGGGAAACAGCGCCCAGGGAACGCTGGCTCCCGAGTTCGACTACACGATGCGGTCTTGCGACTCTTGTCACGAGACGGAGAAGGCCCATGCGTGGCTTCCGTATGCGGACCGTCACATGGAGCAGCTCGCGTGCGAGACCTGCCACATTCCCGCCATGTACGAGGCTGCGGCGGGTCAATACGACTGGACGGTCATCCACCCGGACGGCAGCCCGGTAGCGATCGAGCGCGGGATCGAAGGGCCGATCGACGACGTCGCATCTCTGATTACCGGCTACGAGCCGGTCATCCTCGAGCGTGTTGGAGAAGACGGCACCACCCAGCTCGCCCCATACAACCTCGTGTCTTCGTGGTTCTGGGTCTACGGGGACCCGGCGCGCCCTGTACGTCAGCTCGACTTGGAACGGGCCTTCCTCGATGGCGATTCATACCGGCCGGAGATCGTTGCTGCGTTCGATGCGAACGGGGATGGCACCATCTCCGAAAACGAGCTTGCCATCGACTCCGATGCCAAAGAGGAGACGGTGGCGGCGAGGCTCTCGTCGCTTGGGCTGGCGGATCCGCGCATCGACGCCGAGATGCAGCCCTACTCGATCAGCCACGGCGTCACCGGCGGCGAATACGCAACGAGAGACTGCACCACCTGTCACACGAAGGACTCACGCATCACTGCGCCGATGCAGCTTGCCTCATATGTACCGGGCGGTGTGATGCCCCACTTCGTGGCCGACAGCAACACGGAGGCCTCAGGCTCTGTTGAGACCGCGGCAGACGGGTCGCTGTGGTACAGGCCGTCGACGACCGGGACTTCCCTTGGAGTCCTTGGAAGCAGGTCGGGTGGATGGATCGACTGGGCCGGCTGGTTCCTGCTCGCGATGACGTTCATTGGCATAGGGGTCCACGGGGCGCTGAGGTATCTGTTCACCCGGAGACTCCGCAAGGTACGCCCGGTGACCGAGTTGGTCCACATCTATGAGCCCTACGAGCGGTTCTGGCACTGGCTCCAGGCGGTGGCGATCATCATCCTGGTCATCACAGGGTCGATCATCCACTGGCCTGGCTGGGTTGGTACGGCGAGCTTCACCAAGCTGGTGATCACCCACAACGTCGTCGCGGCGATTCTCGTCGCGAATGCACTGCTCTCGATCGTCTGGCACGTGGCAAGCGGTGCCATCCGTAGCTACATCCCGCGGCCGAGAGGGTTCTTCGATCAGGCCGTCGAGCAGATGATGTTCTACATCCAGGGAATCTTCCGGGGTGAGCCACACCCGTTCGAGAAGGATGCCCGCCACAAGATGAATCCGCTCCAGCAGATGACGTATGTGGTCATCCTCAACGTGCTGCTTCCGCTTCAGATGCTGACCGGGATCATGATCTGGGGAGCGCAGCATTGGCCATCGCTCACGGCGTCGCTGGGCGGGCTCGGGTTCCTGCTGCCGTTCCACTCGTTGATCGCGTGGCTGTTCGCCTCATTCGTGATCCTGCACGTCTATCTGACGACGACGGGAGCGACCCCCCTCGCCGCAATCAGGGCGATGATCTCCGGCTGGGAGGCCATAGAAGTCCATGAGGAGGCTGCGACATGACTCGACCCGAGAAGCCGTGGGTCAACCCGTATCTCGGCGGGGTGCTGCTGGGTCTCGTGTTGTTCGCGGCATTCTTCGTCACAGGAAACGGGCTGGGTGCATCCGGCGGTTTCCAGCGCATCTGGGTATGGCTCGAGGACTTCGTGGCCTCGGGACACGTCGACCGAACCGGCTACCTGGCCGGCTACGCGGGCGGCAACAAGAACCCGCTCGATCTGTGGATCGTGCCGTTGCTTATCGGTGTGCCGATCGGAGGATTCCTGTCGTCGTGGTTCAGCGGCCGCTTCAAAGTCCGGACAGGCAAGGGCCCGAACATCTCGGTGAAGACACGGTGGGCGTTCGCGTTCATCGGTGGCACGATCATGGGGTTCGGCGCCAGATTCGCCAGGGGATGCACCTCCGGTCAGGCGCTCTCAGGTGGAGCGGTGCTGTCCGTGGGCAGCTGGGCGTTCATGTTTGCCATGTTCGCTGGTGGCTACGCCGTGGCGTGGTTCGTCCGGAAGCTGTGGGCGTAGGGAGGTGGGGATGTTCACAACACTCGCCATCGCCCCGTTCCCGGTCGAAGCAGACCTCGGCAAATGGCTTGCCTACGGCCTGTACTTGATCATCGGGATCCTGTTCGGCACAGCGCTCGAACAGGCAGGGTTCGCCTACTCGCCGAACCTCGCAGCCCAGTTCTATCTGAAGGACATGCGTGTCCTCAAGGTGATGTTCACGGCGATCATCACCGCGATGACCCTGATCTTTCTCTCGTCGGGCATCGGCATCCTCGACTACTCCCAGCTGTTCGTCGACCCGACGTACCTGTGGCCGGGCATCGTCGGTGGCATCATCATGGGAGTCGGCTTCGCCATCGGTGGGTTCTGCCCCGGCACGTCGGCGACGGCGGCGGCCACCGGAAGCATCGATGGGCTCTTCTACCTCGGGGGGATCTTCACCGGCATCTTCGCGTTCGGTGAGACCGTCGACTCGTTCGCAGAGTTCTGGTATGGCTGGTCGATGGGACGGTTCACGATTCCCGAGTGGCTGAACCTCTCCACCGGCGCAACGGTCGTGCTCGTCATCCTGGTCGCGTTCGTGTTCTTCTGGGCCGCCGAGTGGTTCGAGAAGAAGTTCGGTGGTGTCGATCCGAAGACGCTGCCCAAAGCCCGCTACATCGGCGCTGCGGCGATTCTGGGATTGGGTCTCGTCGTGATGCTCATTGGACAGCCGGGGTGGGAGCAGAAGTGGGACCGCATCTCCGTCGAGAAGAGCGAGGTGCTGGCCAACCGGGAGGTACAGATCGAACCTGCTGAGCTTCTCGAGCTGATGAACAACAACAAGATCAAGCTCGTCATGCTCGACGTCCGGTCCGAGTCGGAGTACAACCTCTTCCATCTCGCATGGGCCCGTCATGTCGATCCGACGGCAGAAGCGATCGATGCGCTGGTCCCCGAGCTGCTCGACAATCCAGGGAAGACCGCCGTTGTCACGATGAGCAACGGGGAGGCCGACGCGACCGAGGCGTGGAAGGTGCTCGTCGCCCAGGGAGTACCGAACGTCTACATCCTCGGCGATGGCCTCAATGGGTGGCTCGATGTCTTCGCGGGTTCCGACATCCATCCCGTCACGTATCCGGTGGCCGACGACCAGCCGCGGTTCGTCTTCGCCACCGCCATCGGGTCCGGCTACTCGGCCTCGAATCCGGATCCGGAAGAGTACGAACTCGAGTACACCCCCAAGGTGAAGCTGGCAAAGCAGGCAGGGCCGACGGCGGGCGGCTGCGGCTGACGACTACCCTGGCGCGCGTGGAGAGCGCGTTGTCCGAGCGGCCACTCGTCATCGGGATCGCAGGCGGTTCGGGCTCTGGGAAGACGACCATTTCTTCGGCCGTCGTTGCGGAAGTCGGTGCACGTGAAGTCGCCGTCATCGAACACGACTCCTACTACCGGCATTTCGATGGCCTGACACTCGCGGAGCGGGCGAGGATCAACTATGACCATCCGGACTCGCTGGAAACCGAGCTACTCGTACAACACGTGGAGACGCTCCTGGAAGGGCGGTCGATCGAGCGCCCGGTGTACGACTTCACCCAGCACCTTCGATCAACGGCGACGGTCAGGATCGAACCAAGTCCGGTGATCATCGTCGACGGCATCCTCGTGCTCGCCGATCCTCAGTTGCGCGCGTTGTTCGACCTGAAGGTCTTTGTCGACACCGATGCCGACCTGCGGATACTGCGGCGTCTCCAACGTGATACCACGGAGCGAGGGCGAACGATGGATTCGGTCATCCAGCAGTATCTCGCCACCGTTCGTCCGATGCACCTGCGGTTCGTGGAGCCGTCGAAGGTGTACGCCGATTTGATCATCCCGGAGGGGTACAACAGAGGTGCTGTGGCGGCCGTACTCGGCTTGGTTCGCCAGCGGCTGAACGGAGAACCTCCGCACCTGCCGGGCGCACTACCTGGCCTCGTATAATCGCCGTAATGGCGCACCCAACCGTCGGAGTCATCGGAGTTGGCGCAATGGGCGAGGCGCTCGTCGCCGGCCTCCTGCGGGCGGGCTGGGAGTCGGCTGACCTCTCGCTTGGCGTTCGAAGAACTGAACGGGGTGAGGAACTGGCCGCCCGATACGACTGCGCGTGGAGTCTCGACC
>CAZWHZ010000111.1:0-5083 GCA_964633745.1 uncultured Acidimicrobiia bacterium | reverse complement strand
CCCACCACGGCGCATTCGACCTCTCCTATCTTCGGATGATCCCCAACATGACGATCGGTGCCCCATCGGACGCCACCGAGCTGTGCGCGATGATCGGGACGGCCCTCGAAACGGAAGGGCCGATGGCCATTCGCTTTCCGAAGGGAGCGGCCGGCTCGTTGCCGGGTCTCCCTGTCGGACCCATGGAAGTCGGCGTGTGGGAGGAACTTCGCGCCGGCACCGATGCCGTGATCTTCGCCGTCGGGAAGATGGTGGAGTCGGCAGTCAAGTCCGCTATCGCTCTCGAGCAACGAGGGCTGTCGGTTGGTGTCGTCAATGCACGGTGGGTCAAACCGATGGATCCGCGGATCCACGAGTGGGCAGGGGGCGTTCCTCACGTCATCACGATCGAAGACAACGTGCTGTCCGGCGGCTTCGGCGAGGGCGTTATGGATCTCCTGTCCGGCGGTCCGGCGAAGGTGCATGCCATCGGCCTGCCAGACCGGTTTCTCCCATTCGGGTCCGCCTCTGCCGTTCTGGAATCGGTTGGGATGGACGTCGAATCTCTCGTCGATCGAATCGCGACTGCCATCAGCTGACCCACCCGACCATTCCTCGGAATACCGGATACCAGTTGAAGTCGGCATTCCTCGCCAGCTAAGTTGGCATAACTGCGGGATGACCCCGCGTACCTACAGAAGTTGGAGGACGAATGGGGAAGAGACTTATCCTCTTGGTGGTAGTTCTCGCCATGGTCGCTGCTGCGTGCGGAACGACCGGCGGCGAAACGACGACAACTACCGCAGCAACAGAAACGACGGCGCCACCGTCACAGGGCACCACAGGGAGTCTGCTGGAAACCGTCACCCAACGCGGAACCCTCAAGTGCGGTGTGAACGAGACACTTCCGGGCTTTGGTTCCAAGGACTCTTCCGGCAGCTACGTCGGCTTTGACGTGGAACTGTGCAAGGCGGTTGCCGCAGCCGTTCTGGGTGACGCGTCGAAGGTCGAGTACACGTCGTTGACCGCGGCCCAGCGGTTCGAAGCCTTGAACAGCGGCGCGATCGATGTCCTGAGCCGCAACACGACCTGGACGCAGGATCGTGACGGTGAGCTCGGTCTGACGTTTGGCCCGACGACCTACTACGACGGCCAGCAGGTAATGGCCCGTGCAGCCGACGGCTTCAACGCCGATTCGACTCTCAGCGACCTGGCGGGTGCGACGATCTGCACGAACGCAGGTACCACCACCGAGAAGAACATCAGTGAGGCGATGGACGCCCTCGGCGTCGCTTTCACCCTCACGACGTTCGATGACTTCAACCTCGTGTTGGAGAACTTCAAGGCCGGTGCGTGTGACGCGGTAACGACCGACGGTTCAGGTCTGGTGTCCGAGAAGTCGGTCCAGGAACCTGCCCCGGGCGATTGGGTGATCTTCCCGACCGTGCCGATCTCGAAGGAGCCCCTTGGTCCCGCGACCAAGCAGGGTGACGACGTGTGGAGCGATGTCATCTCCTGGACCGTGTTCGCGATGATCACGGCGGAAGAGAACGGCATCACCAGTGCCAATGTCGATGACATGGTGGCCAACCCGCCCAACGGTGAGGTGCAGCGCATGCTCGGCGGTGAGGGCGAACTCCAGTCGGTCATGGGACTGCCTGCGGACGCCTTCTATCAGGTGATCAAGCAGGTCGGCAACTACGGCGAGGTGTTCGACAGGAACCTGTCGGTGCTCGGTCTCAAGCGTGGCCTGAACGCGTTGTGGACCGACGGCGGGTTGATGTACGCACCACCGTTCCACTAGCAACTGACGAGGGGGACGCACCGCGTCCCCCTCACCCTTGGGAGAGGCGTGAACCAGCAGCCAACGCAAGCCCATGCCAGGCCGCCGTTGTGGCGCAACGCGGCCTTCTTGAAGTGGGCCGGCCAGATCGCTGTTCTCGTGGTGTTGTTCGCGGGCGCGATCGCCGCTGCGACTGTCGCTTCCAACAACCTGAAGGCCCAAGGGCTGCCGTTCTCATGGGCGTTCCTGAGCAACCCTGTCGGGATACAGGTGCCGGAAGGGTTCACGACCCTGCCGACAACGGGTCTCGAGGCGCTCTTGGTCGGCATCGTGAACATGCTTCGTGTGACTGCCACCGCCATGGTCGCGGCGACCGTGCTCGGGGTCATCGTCGGCATCGCCCGGCTGTCCTCCAACTGGATCGTTGCCAAGGTGTCGGTGATCTACATCGAGATCGTGCGCAACATCCCCCTGCTCGTTCAGATCGTGTTCTGGTTCTCGATCGCAGCGCTTTTCCCCGACCTGAAGGCCAATGGAAACGGGCCTGTCGAAGGCTGGTTCTACATCTCCAACAAGGGCATCTCCATACCGTGGTTCTTTCCGAGGGAGGTGTTCTGGCAGTGGGCAGCATTCGTGGTTGTGGGCCTCGTCGCGTCTCGGTGGGTCTTTCGTCGAAGAGTTCGGCACGTGGAGGAGACCGGTGAGGCGGGCCACGAATTCCTTTTCGCGATCGGGACACTGCTGGCGTTTGCCGTTGCCGGATGGTGGCTGCATCCGGTCACCGGTTTTCTCGGCTGGATCTTCGATGCGATCGCTTGGGTGTTCCGGTCCAGTCCTTTGATCCTGGCGCAGGTCATCCTTGCCGCCGTGTCGGCCGGGCTCGGAGGTTTGTGGATCAAGCGGTTCCTGGATTCACGGAGGACGCCCGCAGGTCTCGCCAAACTGACCGACGACGACTACTTCCGGTTGGCGTTCGCAGGACTGGTCGGGATAGCCGGTGCAGCCGTCTTCATCCTCGTTCCCGGTATCACCGGAGGTCTCCTCGATGGCCTCCAGAAGTTCTTCGAGTTCGCAGCATCCAAATTCGAGTGGATGCGCACGGGCCAGATCGTCGAGTTCGGGAGGCCGGGAGTCGTGGTGGCGGGGAGGTTCGCGCAGTTCGCGCCAACCGGCATGACGATGACGCAGGGCTTCTTCGCCGTGTGGATTGGCATCACCCTGTACACGGCCGGCTTCATCGCCGAGATCGTTCGAGGTGGCATTCTGGCCGTGCCGAAGGGCCAGACGGAGGCAGGGCTGGCGGTCGGTCTGCGGCGGAGCCAGGTGCTGCGGATGATCGTGCTGCCCCAGGCGTTTCGGGTGATCGTGCCACCGATGGGCAACCAGTACCTCAACCTCGCCAAGAACACGTCCCTCGGCATCGCTGTCGGATTCCCGGAACTGGTCGCGGTCGGCACGACGATCTTCAACCAGACAGGCGCCACGGTGCAGGTCATCCTCTTCTGGATGGGGTTCTATCTGATGGTGAGCCTCTTCATCTCGGTCTTGGTCAACTGGTACAACCGAAGAGTCCAGTTGGTGGAACGATGATCGCGCCACCACTCCCCGAGAACATTGGAGCCATCCGGCGCTGGACCCGGTGGGCCAGAGAGAACCTGTTCTCATCTGTGTTCAACTCGGTGCTGACGGTGATCTCGATCGCGATGGGTCTGATCGTCGTTCGGGGTGTGTTCTCGTTCATCTTCGCCTCGGGCAGGAGGTGGTATGTCATCCCGCCCAACATGAAGCTATACATGAGCGACGTCTATCCCGTTTCGGCAATGGGGCGGTTGTGGCTGTCGCTAGGCATCGTGATGGTGTTGACAGGACTGAGCCTGGCCGTCTGGCGGGCCGGCGGACGGTTGACGCCGGCACGACTCTCGAGTTTCTCCTCCGGCGTAGGGTTGAGCCTGCTGTTCGTCGCGGCGATCATCTCGATTCCGTCCGGTGTGCGCATCGGGATCGCGATCGCCGGCGCCGTGTTCTTTCTCGCCTCGCGCCTCGCCAAGCTCCTATGGGCCGGGAACGAAGACGCAGAAGTCATCTCACTGATGGGACTGCTCCTGAGTGCAGTGGTAGCTGTGCTCGTCGTCGTCTGGATCTTGCCCATCGAGCATGGGACGAGGGTGTCGATCACGATTCAGGCGGTGCTCCTCGTTGGGTCGTATCTGATCGGGCTGGTCGTGAGAAAGGCCGTCCCGGCGGGCGTCAGCAAGGGTTCTTTGGTCGCGTTGTGGTTCCTGTCGCTTCCTGTGGTGTATCTCGTCGTGCAACGCGGCCCGACGTTCGGAGACGTTCCGGTGATGGCCATGGTGATCCCGTTCGCGGCGGGGTTCGCGATCTTCGGCGCCGCCTACATGTGGTGGGCGGGTTCGACGCACGAGGGGGAGGCCACGAAGGTCGTGTCGGCGCTGCTGGTCATCGCTTCGATCGCCATCTGGTTCACGTCGCTTGCGATGTTGCCCCGATTCCTCCTGCTCGCGCTGACGGTGTTCGGGCTGGCTGCCTCGACGTTCGGTGGCACGGCACGTGGCCGCAATGGCCTTGTCGCGGGGTGGATAGCAGCGGACCTCTTCATCGCCTACTTCATGGCCGTGTCGATGGGGGCCACTGGCATTCCGATCCTGGGCAACTACATCGGAGGCCTGAACCTGACGTTCCTGCTCGCGATTGCCGGTATTGCTCTTGCATTCCCGTTGGGCATCCTGCTTGCTCTGGGAAGGACCTCGTCGATGCCGATCTTCCGGCTGCTGTCCACCGGGTACATCGAGGTGATTCGAGGCGTACCGATGATCACCATGCTGTTCTTCGGAACCTTGGTCATCAATCGTTTCCTACCGGCGGACGTGGGACTGGACATCGTAGTGGCCGTCATCATCGCGATCGGGATGTTTGCAGGTGCCTACCTTGCCGAGAACGTTCGGGGCGGACTTCAGTCGATCCCGAAAGGTCAACGAGAGGCGGCCCAGGCGCTTGGACTCACGACGGTACAGATGACGGTGCTGATCACGCTGCCGCAGGCGCTGCGAGCAGTGATTCCTGCCATCGTCGGCCAGGTCATCACCATGTTCAAAGACACGTCGCTCGTCTCCATCGTCGGCCTGGCCGAGTTCCTGCGCATCGCCCAGAAGGTCGTACCCAACCAGACCGGGTCGCTCGGCAGCCTTCAGGAGAGCCTCCTGTTCGCGGTGGTTGTGTACTGGGTCTTCTCGTTTGGGACGAGCCGGGCGAGCATGCGACTCGAGAAGAAGTTGGGAGTTGGTGAACGATGAGCGGAGGGCG
>CAZWHZ010000110.1:0-5095 GCA_964633745.1 uncultured Acidimicrobiia bacterium | reverse complement strand
GCGAAGGAAGCAGCCTCAGCCTGGCCTCCGACCAACGAAGGAGGCACCATGCAGACCGCATCGAGGGCCCGCCGTTTCGGCGGGTTCGTCGTCGTCCTCGCGCTCGTCCTCGCGGCATGCTCACAGGGCGGGACCGAGTCGACCACCACACAGACACCCGAGCAGATAACGCTGCTCACCCATGACTCGTTCGCCGTCTCCGACGGAGTCCTCGAGGACTTCACGAACCAAACCGGGATCGAGGTGCAGGTCCTCACGTCGGATGATGCCGGCACGATGCTCAATCAGGCGATTCTGACGAAAGACAACCCGATCGCCGACGTCGTGTACGGGATCGACAACACATTCCTGTCTCGGGCCGAGTCGGAGGGCATCTTCGATCCGTACACATCGCCCGAGCTGACCACCGTCCCCGAAAGCCTCAGGGCCGGCAACCTGGTGACCCCGATCGACTACGGCGATGTGTGCCTCAACTTCGACAAAGCGGCCTTCGAGAACGACGCAGCAGTCCCAACTACACTCCGGGACCTAGCCGATCCTGCCTACGAGAACATGCTGGTAGTGGAGGATCCGGCCACCTCCTCTCCGGGATTGGCGTTCCTGCTGGCAACCATCGCGAAATTCGGCGAAACGGGCGACTACACGTGGCAGGACTACTGGCACGACCTCGTGGCCAACGGTGTCAAGGTCGACGCGGGCTGGACCGAGGCGTACTACTCGGATTTCTCGGCGGCGTCCGACGGGACACGACCCCTGGTCGTCTCATACGCCTCGTCGCCACCGGCTGAGGTCTACTACTCGGAGGTCCCGCTGGACGAACCACCCACCGGTGTGATCACCGACGGGTGTTTTCGACAGGTCGAGTACGCAGGCATCCTTGCCGGCACGACGCACACCGAAGCAGCCGGCAAGCTGATCGACTTCATGCTCTCGTCGAAGTTCCAGGAGGACATGCCGCTCAACATGTTCGTGTTTCCGGCCAGATCCGATGCGGTGCTGCCCTCCGTCTTCTCCGAGTTCGCGATCGTGCCCGACCACCCGGAAACGATGGACCCGGCGCTGATCGAGCAACACCGTGAGGAGTGGATCCAGCAGTGGACCGAAATCGTCAGATCGTGAGAAACCCTCGACGTATCGGCGGCATCCTCCTTGTCGGGATTCCGCTTGCATTCCTCGCGTACTTCTTCGCGTACCCGCTCGGAGCGATCCTCATCAAGAGCCTCGTCGTAGACAACCGCCTCGATCTGACGCCGTTCGCCGATGTGTTCAGTCGTGGCACGCTGCGCGGTGCCATCTGGTTCACGGTGTGGCAGGCCACCGCCTCGATGCTGCTCACCGTGCTCGTCGCGCTGCCGACCGCCTACGTGTTTGCCCATTACCGGTTCCGAGGCAAGAACCTCATGAAGGCGGCGATCACGGTGCCGTTCGTGCTGCCCACCGTTGTCGTCGCCACCGCCTTCCTCGCGCTGCTGGGACCGACGGGAGTCGTCGATCTGAGCGGGACGGTGTGGCTGATTCTCATCGCCCATGTGTTCTTCAACTTCGCCGTCGTGGTCCGCACCGTCGGCGGCTTCTGGGGCAACCTCGACCCTCGGCTCGAGGAGGCGGCGCGGATGCTGGGTGCCGGCCGCTGGAGGGCCTTTCGGACCGTCACGCTGCCTCTGCTTCGTCCAGCGCTGGCGGCCGCCGGGTCGATCGTGTTCTTGTTCACCTTCACGTCGTTCGGGGTAATCCTCATCCTCGGCGGGTTGCGGTTCTCGACGATCGAAGTGGAGATCTACCGTCAGACAATCACCTACCTCCGGCTTCCGCTCGCCGCCGCCCTGGCGGTGATCCAGCTCATCGGTGTCACCTCGATCCTGGTCGGCTACTCGGCGTTCCAGCGACGTCGGGCAATCGAACTCTCGCTGCGGCCGTCACATGAAGTCGCCAGAGTCCCACGGACGCTCCGGGACCGGCTGGTCGTGTCCGGAGTGTTGATCTTCACGACACTCTTCCTGGGTACGCCACTCGCGCTTCTGGTCGCTCGATCCCTACGCACGAGCACCGGCTTCGGATTCGCCGCCTACCGTTCGCTCGCCACCCAGACGTCGGCCCTCTTCGTTCCCCCGGTCGAGGCGATCAGGAACTCGCTCCTCATCGCCTTCGCAGCGACACTCCTCGCCGTGACGGTCGGGATGATGGCCGCAGTGATCGTTGCCTACCGGACCGGGCTCTTCTCGCGAACGTTCGACGTGCTGCTCATGCTGCCGCTCGGTACGTCGGCGGTGACGATCGGCTTCGGGTTCCTCGTCGCACTCGGCAAACCAATCGACCTGCGCACATCACCGATCCTGCTGCCGATCGCACATGCGCTCGTCGCGATCCCGTTCGTGGTGAGGACCGCAGTGCCGGTCATGCGGTCGGTACGACAGGAACTCCGGGACGCGGCGGCGATGCTCGGCGCAACGCCAGCGCGCGTGTGGAGACGAATCGACCTGCCCATGATCTCGCGTGCCGGCCTGATTGGCGCCGGATTCGCGTTCGCCATTTCGCTCGGCGAATTCGGTGCGACGAGTTTCCTGGCACGACCGGCCACGCCCACTTTGCCCGTAGCGATCTTCCGCCTGCTCGGCAGACCCGGGACGTTTGCTCAGGCCCTCGCCCTGGCGACGATCCTGATGGTGCTCACCGCGCTGTCGATGTTCGTAATCGAGCGCTTTCGATTCGGCGACGTAGGGGAGTTCTGATGCTCGAAGTCAGAGGTCTCACCGTGTCATTCGAGGGTGAACCGTTCATGCACGACATCAACCTCACGGTCCTTGACGGAACAGTTCTCGCCGTTCTGGGACCGAGCGGCAGCGGGAAGTCGACTCTGCTGCGTGCGATCGCCGGGCTGGAGCACCCTGATACCGGCTCGATTTCGTGGAACGGCGAGTCGCTGAACGGTGTCGCTCCCCATGCCCGCGGGTTCGGGTTGATGTTCCAGGACTACGCCCTGTTCCCTCACATGAGCGTCGGAGCGAACGTGGAGTTCGGCGTCGAAGGCCGCCCCGGAGCGGCGCGTCGAGTCACGGCGGTTCTGGAGCGGGTGGGACTCGCCGGGTATGAGCACCGCGGCGTTGGCCGGCTGTCGGGTGGAGAACAGCAGCGAGTCGCGCTCGCCCGGGCTCTCGCTCCAGAGCCGAGGGTCCTCATGCTCGATGAACCGGTCGGCTCGCTCGACCGCTCCCTCCGAGAACGCATCGTTCCCGAGTTGAGGGAGCTGTTCGTCCGGCTCCAGATCACCGCCGTCTACGTCACCCACGACCAGGAGGAGGCGTTCACCGTCGCCGACCAGATGGTGATCCTCCGCGATGGCACGATCGTTCAGACGGGTACTCCTGAGCAGGTGTGGTCGTCGCCGGCCAACGCCTGGGTTGCCGGATTCCTCGGCTTCTCCAACCTCATCGACGTCGTGGTTGCCGCAGGAGTGGCGACCACCTCGTGGGGCTCGTTCGCGGTGCCCGATCTCGAGGACGGGCACCATCGAGTCGTCGTCAGAGAGAGCGCCATCGAGGCGGGAGGTCCCCTCCATGGGGAGGTCTCTCAGCGGCGCTTCCGTGGCGGCCACTACCAGGTGACTATCAAGATGAGCGACGGAAGCCTCCTCGAAGCCGAACTCGGCGAAGCCCCCGGAACAGGCGAACCTCTTGCATTCGAGATCGTCCCTGCAGGGGTCGTCGGCCTACCCGACGAAGCCTGATCAGGAGGGGCTGCGTCGAGGTAGGTACATGCCCGTCCGCTCCATGTAGGCCCGGTAGTCGTCACCGAACCTGATGAGCAGATCCCGCTCTTCTGCCGTCGACATGAGGTGGAACAGAGGCAGCCACACGATCGAGTAGACCGCCAGGAACGGCGAATGGCACAGGAAGGCGAAGACCCACCAATACCACACCTCGCCGGCGGCCTGCGGATGACGAATACGCCGGTAGATGCCGCCATACATCCCGTGGCTTTCCTTGAGCACCATCGTCTCCTCGCCGGCATCCCTCATCCCGCGGAACCACACGATCCCCGACGGGGCCGCGATCACTACCGCAATCAGCGCCGACACCCAGTAGGGCCACGGAAAACCAGCGGGAAACGACCACGGCAACGGGTGGAAGGCATAGACCACGTAGTTGACGCCTGCAACGGTCATGAACACACCGGACAGCATCCGATAGACCGTGCATCTCCGGTAGGCGGTCTCACTGCCGATACGTCGAGCCAGCGCCGCGGGGCCTGCACTTGCCACGTAGAACCCGAACGTCAGAATCGTCGCCGCGATCAACACTCCGACGTTCAGCCACGGCACCATCAGTGCCTCCTTTCGCCTCGATCCTACGCCCAGTGCGGCGAGGGACAGTAGCCTCGGAAAGCCATGCGACACACCACGACCATCAAGGTGCGCTTCTACGAACTCGATCCCTACAACCATGTGAACCACACGGCCTACTTCGGGTACTTCGAAACGGCCCGGATCGACACACTCGAGTCGGTGGGGCTCGCCATGGACACCATGTCGGCCGCCGGGTTCCACATCGTCGTCGTCGATGCTCACGCCAGATTCATCAAGCCGGCCGTCGGAGGCGACACCGTCCGTATCGAGTCGGAGGTCGTGGAACGCCGCAGGGCGTCGTCGGTGTGGCATCAAGAGATGTACCGGGGCGACACGCTGCTCGCAACCCTGGACATCCTCGGTGCGATCACCGATCTCGCCGGCAAACCCACACGGCTCCCACCGGAGCTGCATGAGAGGCTGGCGAGGATCTGATCGTGCGTTACCTCGAAGTCTCTGGCGAGCGTCTATCGGTTATAGGACTCGGAACCTGGCAGTTCGGATCGACCGAGTGGTCGTATGGAGAGACGTACGACAACGTCGAGGCCGCACAAATCGTCGACAGAGCACTGGATCTCGGCATCAACGTCTTCGATACAGCAGAGATCTACGGACGTGGCGCCTCTGAGATCATCCTCGGCCGTGCACTGTCCGGACACCGAGATCGCGCGTTCATCGCGTCGAAGTTCTTTCCTATCGTGCCGCTGCCTGGCACCGTCGTCTCCCACGGCCTCCAGTCGAGAGATCGGCTCG
>CAZWHZ010000109.1:0-5107 GCA_964633745.1 uncultured Acidimicrobiia bacterium | reverse complement strand
CGAGTGCACCCTTGAGGAGTTGTGAGCTGTGTTCGACGCCCATGAACCTCCTAACATGCAATGCACTATAGCTGACGGAATCTTGCACCGCAAGGTAGCCTCCGAAAGGCGGCAGCTGCGGTCTTCACTCCCGCACTATCCGTTCCGAGGAAACCTGGGACCTGTGCATCGAGTTGACCAGTAGGCAAGGCATGGCAGTAGTATTCCAGTGATGCCCATCAATTTCCCTCGTGCCGTCGGTATCGGCTCGGCACGCCCGGTCACTGTCGGCCGCTGGCGTCTTCCGGACGATCTCGATGCTCTGAACGATCATCTGGAGGGGCGGTCGGCAGCAGACATTCTCAGTTGGGCCCGGGACGCGTTCGGGGACGGTGTGGTGGCGAGTTCGTCGTTCCAAACGCAGAGTGTTCCGCTGCTTCACCTCATCTCGACGACCACACCGGACATGGAGGTTCTGTTCCTCGACACGGGCTTCCACTTCCCTGAGACGCTTTCGTTCCGGGATCGTCTCGCTGCCGAGCTGGCGATCAGGATTCGCAATTTGACCGCTCAACAGTCCCGTCACGGGTCCTCGCGGGGTGATCTGTATCACTCCGATCCCGACATGTGCTGCTACATCAACAAGGTCGAACCACTCGACCGCGCGCTCGCCGGCAAGACGGCCTGGGTGACAGGCATTCGTCGCGATCAGACATCGACACGTGCAGAGGCCAGGATCGTCGGCGTTCGTCCGGACGGGGTGTACAAGATCGCCCCGCTGCTCGCATGGACGGATGACGACGTCTCCACGTACATTCGCGACCACCAGCTCCCGGAACATCCGCTCACAGGCCTGGGCTATCTGAGCATTGGGTGCGCGCCGTGCACGAGACCCGTTGGAGCGGGTGAGGACGCGAGGGCTGGTCGGTGGTCAGGCTTGGACAAGACCGAGTGTGGGATTCAGGACACGGACGATCCTTCCGGGTCGAGCTGATGACTGGCGAACGCAACGTCCTCGTTACCGGCGGCTCCGGCTATCTGGGGTCTGCTCTGGTTCATCTACTCTCCGGGCCCGACCATGCCGGTGTGGCGACGATTCGGATCCTCGACAACATGCAGAACGATGGGTATCGGGCGCTGCTTGGTCTCCCAGAAGGTGCGAATGTGCAATTCATCGAGGGCGACATTCTCGATATTCCGACCTGCCGGCTCGCGCTCAGAGGGATCGACACGGTGGTACACCTCGCTGCCGTCTCTCACACGCCGTTCAGCTTCCAGAATCCGACCTGGCTCGAGCAAGTGAACCACTGGGCCACCGCGCATCTGGTCGACAGTGCCGTCGAGGCGGGAGTCGAGCGCTTCATCCATGCGAGCTCAACCGCTGTATACGGTCCGGGTGGGCCGTTCGCAGAGACTGATCCGTGTCGACCGGCCGGCCCTTATGCCCAGTCGAAGCTGAACGCCGAACGCGACGTCTTGGCTTCCCAGGAGCGAGGCCTTCACTCGACCGTGCTGCGTTTCGGTTCGCACTATGGCCTCGCACCCCGGACCAGGTTCGATGCGGTCGTGAACCGGTTCTGCTACCTGGCCGGCGTCGGCCGGCCTCTTACGATTTTCGGCTCCGGACACCAGCGCCGACCGGTGATCCACGTCGATGACTCGGCTCGGCTGGTTGCTCAGGTGATCATGGAGCCCCCGGAGCCGGGAACCGTGCTGAACGCGGCGACTGGCAACCCCTCGGTCGAGGACGTACGTGATGCCATCCTGTCGGTGAGGCCCGAGACGAGGTTCCGATATACCGAGCAGGATGTGCTGAGCTACCTGTCGCTCGAGGTCGACAATTCGAGGCTCGGCGAGTACGGCTTCACACCCCGTCACGATCTTGCCGGCGGCGTCAAGGAAATCCTCGACAAGTTCACGGGCCTGAGTCCGATGCCAGTCCGCCAATCGACGGACTACTAGGCGGCTGAACTCCAGGTGTGTGCTGACTCGCATCGGTGCGGCTGGGTGCAACCTCTAACATCCGGCGGATGAAGCCAGAAACGGCCGCGGCGCGTCGCTCGGATTCGACGGGTACCGCACTCGTCGCGGTTGGAACGGCCGTTCTGGTGGCGGGGGGCATCGCGTTCCAGGTCCTCGCCGGCAGGAAGCTGGGGACCGAGCAGTTCGCTCCTATTGGGATCATCTGGACGGTTCAGTTCATCGTTACCAGCGTCTTGCTTCTCCCCGTGCAGAATCTCATCACCCGGCAACTTGCGCTGGCCTCGGGAGGGGTGGAGCACTTGCGGCCGGAACGGTCGAAGGTGATTGCGGTCTTCTTCATCGCTATTGGAGCGGGTACAGCGTTCGCGCTGGCCACAGTGAACCGTTTCTTCCTTGGAGAGATGCTGTACCCGGTGCTGTTGGCGGTGACCTTGACAGGGCGGGGAGTTGTGTCGATTTCGCGCGGGTTTCTGGCAGGTCGGCGTCGCTTTATACATTTTGGTGAGTCCCTGGCCGCAGAAGGACTTGCTCTCATCGTGTTCGGTGTTGCGGTCTTCCTACTGGCGCCGTCGACAATTGCGTTTGCCGCGTGTGTCGCGCTCGCTCCTTTCGCCGTGCTCATGGTCCGTCCATTCTCTCGAACGTCGAGTGGTGCGGTTGTGGGTCAGAGCGCGGTTGTGGACTACGAGCACCCAAAGGGATTCCTCGAGTATCTCATCACGGCGACGGGCGCATCCCAGTTCATTCTGGCCGGTGGCCCCATCGTTGTGGGGTTCGTCGGGGGCGATCCCGTCGCCGTGTCGGTGATCTTCGTGACATTCACGCTGTTTCGAGGTCCGGTCACCTCTGCCTACAACTTCGTGGCGAGGGTTCTTCCGGATTTCACCGCGATGGCTCGTGACGGACGTGTGGCCGAAACGAGCAGATGGCTTCGGCGGATCACATGGGGAGGCTTCGGGCTCACCGTCGTCGGTTTCCTCGGCGGTTTCGCAGTGGGGCCGTGGCTGGTGGAACTGCTGTACGGATCTGCCTTTGCACCGGCTCGCTTGATCGCCGGGCTGGCCGGCGCGGGCGTCGGTGCGGCGTTGGGGGGTCTGTTCACGGGGCAGATCTATATCGCTCAGGGCCGCACTCGGGCCCTGGCCATTCGCTGGGGTGGGGCGCTACTGGCAGCATGCATTGTGGTCCTCTTGCCGATTGGCTCCGCCGACCTGAGGGTCGCTGCTGCGTTTGCTGTCGGCGAGGTGGTTGCTCTTGTCCTTCTCGGTTTCGCTTGGGTTCGAGGCTGGCCGGGCGAAGCCGACATCGCAAGGATCCGAGCATGAGTGTCGCGGCCCTGACCACGTTGGCTGTGCTGGCTCTGTGGGTCGTCCCGGTAGGCCTTGTCGGAGTCGCTGTTGTCGGGCAGACACGGCGTGATCTCGACGCTGAGGATCGCATTGCTGTGCTCCTCACTCTCGGGGTTGCTGCCGCCGTGCTGGGAAGCCAGGTACTGGCCATGCTGGGCGACTTGAGTGGGCGATCGTTCGTTGTGGCGGGTGTTGTTCTTGCGGCAATCAGTCTTGCCAGCTTCCTCGCGTCTCCAGCCCTCAGATCTGGCATTCGTGGAGCAGGGCGCTCTGTGCATTGGATGCTGCTCCCTATTGCTGTGGGGTTGATTGCAGCTGCTCCGGAGCTTGTGAACATCGTCCGCTATCCCGGTTCACTTCCGCAATCGACGCCGTGGTACTACCTCAATCTCGCTATCCAGACGGTCCAGGCAAAGGGATTTCCTAGCGGTTCTATCGAGTGGGGTATCTCCGTACCGTTTCTCAATGATTACCCAGGTTTTACTGCTCTGACAGCCGCCCTGACCGCCTCTTCGGGACGACCCGACTTGATATTCGGAGCTCAGGCCGTCCGGGCTGTCGCCGCCGGGGGTGTGGGGCTTGGCATGTTCTACCTGGCACGATCGTGGGGAGCCACTCGATTCGCAGCCACCGCCGCTGCCTTTGTGACGATGGCGACCTCAGTTTTCGCCGTGAAGGCACTCTCATACCGCCCCGAAAGTCTCTCGTACCTTCTGGTCTTCTTCGTCCTGGGACTGGCCAGGCGCTGGTTGGATGAGCTTCGGTTTGTCTATCTCGTTGCAGGTGCCTTGGCGTTCGTCACGCTGGCCCAGATTCACGGTATAGGGTGGACTGTCGCCTCGGTCGGACTCATCGCATCTGTTCTGGCTCATACGCTCGTGCGGGACGGCAGCGCGAGAGCTCGAGCCATGGCCTCGGGAGCGCTCGTCGGTGTCTTGGTACTCGCATGGGGCGTTACGACCTACATTCTCCAAGGTCAACTGACGCAGGTCTCGAAGCTTGATACGGCTCCGCAGATCTCGTCCTCCGGCGTAGATCCAACCTGGCAATTCGCCTCGTTCAATACAGCCAACGAGGGTCAGCCGCCGCCGACGTCGGGCGATCTTGCGCGTGTGTCAGTTGAGCGTGGTTTCGTAGGGTCGGGGGACGGTTTGTTGATAGCGATTTCGGTGGTCGCATTTGTCTTGCTTGTCACGGCAGCGAGTCATGCCACCGATGAAGGGCTACGCGCACGCGTTGCGCTGTTCACGATCGGGTTGCTGATAGTCGGTTTGATCTTGGTTTCGGGCATCTTCGTTTTGGGTTGGGCGACGTACGTACCTCGCAGAACGGGCGCGAGTCGGATGCTTCAGATTGCTGTATTTGTGGTGCCACTGGCCGCGGCGGTCGGTGCGTCGCTGACAGCTGGCGTACAGGCCCGGCAGAGCGCGACCACGCTGTGGTTCGCGGCCAGCGCGGTTCTTTTGTCTCTCGCCGCACCGCTGGTCAGTGACATGGGCTCAACACAGATTGCGGCTCCAGGCATGGTGACCATTGAGCGGAGCCTGGGTCTCAACGACGGCCTCATTCTGGCGAATGGATACACCGAGGGTTTCTTGCCGGCGGTGTTCGGTTCACCTGGGCTGCTCGACGGACGAGCACCCTACACCGAGGCATCGCTGCTCGACCGTGCGAACACACTACTCGCACGAAGCCGCGCCTTCTTTGACAACCCCCTGGAGTCCGATCTGGATCTTCAGGGGCTTGGAGTTGCATACGTTGTCGTGACCGGTCAGTCGTGGAGTATTGGGACGGTG
>CAZWHZ010000108.1:0-5138 GCA_964633745.1 uncultured Acidimicrobiia bacterium | reverse complement strand
GCGTCTGCCAATTCCGCCACTCGCCCGGGCACGACATCGTAGCACGCTGCCATCTCCGGAGACCCTGCCCCAAGAACGGCCACGAGCCATGTCGGGTCCCGGAAACCGCCCATTCCAATACACTGTCCACGTGAGTACGGCACGTAGGTTGGAGCGCCGGATCGAGCGCATGCTCGATGGTCTCGCCGGGCTCGTGTTCGGCGGTGAACTCCACCCCTCAGAGTTCGGAATCCATGTGATCCGCGAGGCAGATCTCGCCATCGAGGAGGGCCCTACCGGCCCGACCGTTCCCAACGTCTATCACCTGACCGTGCACACCGGCCAAGACGTTCCCGCACCACTTGGGCGAACCCTCGAAGCGCTCATCGAAGAGACCGCCGCCGAGCGAGGGTGGCGCCTCGATGGACCCGCAACGGTAACGATCGACCATGCGGACCGAGTCGCGAAGACCGATGTCCCCTGCACCACCGAAACCATCCCCGGTCCACGATCCCGGTGGGCTCAGCTCATCCCAACTCAGGGGCCTCCTATCCCGATCACGTACAACAGGGCCGCCATTGGACGATCGCCGGACTGCGATGTCGTCATCGAGCTCGCAGAAATCAGCCGGGTGCACGCGCTGATCTGGCGCGAAGGGGGCCGGTCCTGGATTCAAGACGCCGGCTCTGCCAACGGCACGTCGGTCGACGGGATGTCGGTCACCAGCAAACCGACAGAGATCCACACCGGGGCCGTGGTCTCCTTCGGACCTGCGACCTTCGATTTCCAGATCTAGTCTCAGGGCTTGAAGTGCCCCACGGCCCGATCGACGTTCTCCAGTCCCCGGTCCACGATGGAACGTCCGAGCGGATGCCGCGTCCTGAGATCAGCGGGGGCGTGTCGGCCCACCTCGATTGCGATACGTACACGGTACGAGGCACGAGCTCCCGAAGGGAGACCTCTCCCTGTATCGTTCTTAGGAACAGCCGGGAGGTTCCCGTTGCCCAGAACTCAGTGACGAAGTATGCCGGCGCTCCTGCTCCAGTTTCTCAAGCTCATCTACCTTGCATTCATCTACCTGTTCGTGTGGCAGGTAGCTCGGGCCGTCGCGACCCACGTGGGTGGTACGGAAGGATGGCGGCCCAAGCCCAGAGCAGGCAACGATGTCGTGATCGTCAAGTCCAAGACGCAGGCGGGCAAGCACATCGACGTGCAAGGCCCTGTCGTGCTCGGGAGAAGCCCGCAGGCCGACATCGTCCTCGATGATCCCTACGCATCTGAGTTCCACCTTCGCCTGATACGACGGCCCGAGGGTATCGTCGTGCATGATCTCGAGAGCACGAACGGGACCTACGTGAACGGACGTCGAGTCGGCACGCCACTGACCCTGACCCGCGGTGACATGATTCAGATCGGGAACACCGTCATGGAGGTCAGATGAGGATCACCTGGGCGAGCGGAACCCACCAGGGGCGGGTTCGAACGAACAACGAAGACGCGCTGTATCCACTCACGAGTGGCAGCTCCCTCGAGTCCACCCTCTTCGCCGTCGCCGACGGCATGGGCGGACATGTGGCCGGGGAGGTCGCTTCATCCAAGGCGATACAGGTGGTCACGTCGACTGAGGGGCCGCTCGCCGACCGGATCCAGGCCGCCAACGACGCCATCGTTGATGCAGCGATCGAGGACCGTTCACTGTTCGGCATGGGCACGACCATCACCATGGCGGAGGTCGACCCCGAGGGAACCGCAACGATCGCTCACGTTGGTGACAGTCGCGCGTACCTCCTTCACCTTGGTGTTCTGGAACAGATCACGGAGGACCACACGATCGTGGCCGAGTACCTGGCCGCAGGAAAGATCAGGCCAGAGGACATCGCGAACCATCCTCATCGCAGCATGATCACCAGGGCACTCGGCCTGATGGGGTATGTCGAGGTGGACACTTTCACCCGGCAGTTGCTTTCGGGGGATCGTCTGCTCTTGTGCACCGATGGTTTGAACTCGATGGTTTCCGATGAACGCATCGAGCGATACCTTCAGGCACCAACACCCGACGATGCCGTGTGGGACCTCATCGAGGCCGCCAACGCGGCGGGAGGTCACGACAACGTGAGCTTGATCGTCATCGACTTCGGATCGTGAACAGAGACGCCGAAGCGGCCCTGCTCCTGGGGGCGACCGTAATCGCATCCCTGGGTGTCGGTCTGGTGAATCTCGCCCTGGGCGGCACGATCGACGCACAGGTAGCACTCACGTTCTTCGTGTTCGCGGCAGCGTTTGGATCATTGCACTTCGCAGTACGCCGCTGGGCATCGGGCGCGAGCCCGTACCTGCTGCCGCTCGGGTCGGTGCTGGCTGCCATCGGCTTCGTCGAGGTCTACAGAATCAACCCGTACTTCGCCGGCCTTCAACGCTGGTGGCTACTCATCGCCGCCGGACTCGCGACGCTTCTCCTCGCGCTGTTCAGGAACACCGGTGTTGCTCCGCTCCGGCGCTATCGGTACATGTTCCTCGCTGCGGCCGTTGGGCTCCTCCTGCTTCCAATGCTGCCGACTTCGTGGGGATTCCCTCTTCGAGGGGTCACCGTGAACGGATCACGGCTGTGGACGACGCTGACGCTCGGGCCGTTGCGTCTGAACTTCCAGCCAGGCGAGATCGCCAAACTCGCGCTCGTGATTTTTCTTGCGTCATACCTGGCCGAGCGCCAGCCGGCCCTGGCTGAGTCGCGCAAGGTTGGCAGATTCACGATTCCGGAGCCGCGCCACCTCATCCCGGTGGTCGTCGCGTCGATCGCAAGTTTCGGGCTCCTTGTCTCCCAACGCGACCTCGGCGCCTCGATGCTGCTGTTCGCCGTGTTCGTCACGATGCTCTATGCAGCGACGGAACGAACCGCATACCTGGCAGTCGGCTCCTCGATGTTCTTCGCCGGCGCGGTGGTTGCTGCCCTTACGTTCTCGCACGTCGCGAGGAGGATCGAGGCATGGATCCGACCGTTCGCGGACCCCGCCGACACCGGGTATCAAATCCTTCAGAGCCTGTTTGCCCTCGGTTCGGGGAGCCTTTCCGGTTCCGGTCTCGGCGTCGGTACACCTGACCGGATTCCTGCAGCGTGGACCGACTTCATCTTCTCCGCGGTAGGTGAAGAACTCGGACTCGCCGGGAGTGTGGTGGTCATCGCCATGTATGCGCTCCTGGTCGCAGTCGGTGTCGGCATCGCTCTTCGTTCCCGCGACTTGTTCAGGAAGCTTCTCGCGTTCGGACTCTCCTTCACTCTCGGTCTCCAGACCTTTCTGATCATCGCGGGAGTGACCAGGCTCCTGCCTCTCACCGGGATCACGTTGCCGTTCATGTCCTACGGAGGCTCATCTCTGGTGGCGAACTTCCTGATCCTCGCGCTCCTCGCCCGAATCTCCCATGAGGAACATGCATGAACGGGCCAATCCGACGCATCGCAGGATTCATGCTCGTCGCGTTCGGGTTGCTTCTCCTCAATGTGACCTACATACAGGCGATCGCCACCTCCAAGTACAGGGACAACCCCCTAAACCCGCGGGTCGCCGCTTCGATCAGTGGAAAGGAACGCGGTCTGATCGTGACCTCCGACGGGACGGTCCTTGCCCGATCTATTGCTGACCCCGATGATCCCTCCCGCTTCGCCCGTGAGTACCCGGAGGGGGCCCCGTATGCGCAGGTGGTCGGCTTCTCATCGCTGCTGTTCGGAGACGAAGGCCTGGAGCGCGTCTACGCGGACGATCTCCGCTCACGGAGCGACCTCACACTCTCCGACGTGATCAACGCGTTGATGGGGCGCGATCTCAGGCCCAAGAGCCTCGAACTCACCCTCGACAACGGGCTCCAGCATGCCGCGTTCGACGCAATGGGCGACAACGTCGGCGCGGTCGTCGCCATCGATCCCAAGACGGGCGCAGTTCTTGCGATGGTGTCGACACCGTCTTACGACCCCGAAGTGATGCTTGCCCCCAACGCCGCCGAACTGCGAAACGCCCTCCTCGAGGACCCCAACGAGCCACTCGCCAACCGTGCCGTGTCGAGAACCTACGCGCCAGGTTCGACATTCAAGGTGGTCGTCGCGTCCTCTGCCGTTGAAAACGGCGTGGCCGGCCCTACGACCTCCTTTGACGATCCCATCGAATTCCCACTACCGGGTTCGACAAGTGTCATTCACAACTACGACCGGCGCGCCTGTGTAGATGGCACAGCCGTCACGCTTGCCGAGGCGTTCCGAAAGTCGTGCAATACGATTTTCGCGATGCTCGGTCTCCAGATCGGCGCCGACAGGCTGTACGACACAGCGGTGTCATTCTCGTTCGATGGACCCATGAGATTCGATCTCCCGACCCAGCAGTCGTACTTCCCTGATCCCTCCGAAGTGGATGCACCCGCCCTCGCTCAAAGCTCGATCGGCGAACGCGACGTCAGGGCAACCCCGCTCGAGATGGCGATGGTTGCCGCAGGAATCGCCAACAACGGCGACATCATGCAGCCCTACCTCGTGGGCAGGGTGGTCGACGCGACCGGCGAAACCTTGTCGGAAGTCACACCGGAACTCAAGACGAGTGCCGTCTCTGCGGCCACGGCGACAATCGTCTCTCAGATGATGGAAGAGGTCGTCGCGTCCGGAACCGGCACACGCGCAACGGTCCCGAACGTTCGGGTCGCAGGCAAGACCGGGACCGCCGAGTCCTCGACTGGCTCGCCGGCCGTATGGTTCATCGGTTTCGCGCCCGTCGATGATCCGACGATCGCTATCGCCGTGCTCGTACTCAACGGTGGCGAGAACGCGACGGGCGGCTCCGTCGCCGCACCGATCGCCGGAGAGATCCTCAACTACTGGCTCCAACCATGACTGATCACCACGCACTCCTACAATCATCTGCTAATGGAACCAACCGTTCTCGCTAACCGCTATGAGCTGATCTCGCATTTGGCGAGAGGCGGCATGGCCGACGTGTTCGAGGCGCGTGACACGCTCCTCGGCCGAAGGGTCGCGGTCAAGATGCTCCACTCGCAGTACGCCACCGACGAGGCGTTCGTTCGACGCTTCCGAAGGGAGGCGCAGGCAGCTGCGAATCTGAATCATCCGAACATCGTCGGCATCTTCGACTGGGGCCAGGAGGCGGGCACCTACTTCATCG
>CAZWHZ010000107.1:0-5228 GCA_964633745.1 uncultured Acidimicrobiia bacterium | reverse complement strand
TTGGGATCAGGATTGCTCATCGCAGACAAACGTTAGCGGACAATCTCGATCTTCCGGAGGCAAACCCCTTGTTGTGGGAATCGGCGTCACGTACGTTCGCCGTGTTGGCCGCTGGGGAGACTTCATGGACTTGCATACCGACCCGAACGATGATCTGCGCGAGCACATCGAACACATTCCTTGGTCGGATCTCACATCCAGACGCGAGGTCCCCCGGTGGATCCCGTACGTCGCCGCCGGGGTGATCGCAGCAGCCGCACTCGGAGTCTTCGCCGCGAGAAGCCTCGATCGCTCGCAGCCGACGATCCCGGTCGTGGCGGTGACGGCCTCGACGACGATGCCCGACTTCACGACAACACTGCCTGAGGCCGCACCCCTCTACTCGGAGGCCGATCTCATGGCGTTGGTTCCGGGGAACCAAGAACAGCTCGCTGCCGCCCGGGCCGTGTGGTTTGTCAGGGAGTACTTCGGTGCGGGCGGCCGGCCGGGGGATGTCGGTGCCGTCCTGGCCGCACTTCCCGCTGGGGCCGGCATCGATTCGGAAAAAGACCAACGCGCGTCCTACGTCGAGTGGGCCGAGCCGTTCAGCGTGGAGCAAATCGGTGATGGTCTGTATCGCGTAGGGGTCGTGTTTGGCATGTTGGGCGGGGAAGACGTGTCGACGCTGACTCGCCTCGAGCCGGCCGCCGTGGCCGTGGTCGTCGAGGTCGAAGGTGGCGGGGCAGGAGTCGTGGATCTCCCGATGCCTGTCGAGCCGCCTGCTCGTAGCGAGATAGCGGTGTGGCCGGACGCCACGCAGGATGTGCCGGCGTCGGTAATCGACGCCGCCGAGCAGGCCGCCTCGGTATGGGGATCCGATCCCATGGTGGCGGCCGCGAGCCAAGGTGACGCTGGTTGGCGGATCGAGGTGCTGGTGTCGGATGAGGCCGGGATCCGGTGGCCGATGGCCGTATGGATCGATGGCGACGAACCTGTGGTCACGCCACCGTGGGAGACCAGGCCGTAGCACGAGCTGTTGTTCGGACCCGCCTACGATGGCGGAATGGAGCTACCGAACGCATCGAACCGGCTGAGTCGCTGGGCCCGTGACGCCGGTCTCGATCTAGACATTCATGTGTTCCCGGAAGGCACCAAGACGGCCGCAGATGCGGCAGATGCGATCGGTTGCGAAGTAGCGGCGATCGTCAAGTCGCTGGTGTTCATGGTTGACGGGAGGCCGGTTGTGGCCCTCGTCCCGGGCGACTTGCGGCTCGACACCGCGAAGCTCGCAGCAGCTGCCGGAGGGACCCGGGCCGGCAGAGCGTCACTGGACCAGGTTCGGGACGCGACCGGCTACGCCGCTGGTGGGACCCCTCCGTTCGGTCACGACTGTCGCGTGTTCGCTGATCCTGAACTGGCACGTAACGACCCTGTGTGGGCTGCGGCGGGGACTCCGACGACCGTGTTCCCCATCTCGATCGACGACCTCGGACGCCTCTCGGAGGCGACCTGGACACCGATCACGTAGCGTCGAAGTGGGCCTCTAGGATCTTCTGTGCCTGCTCGGCGATCAACATCCAGTCGGCGTCCGGAGCCTTGGTGAGTGTCACGAAATCGGCGGTCATGAACACACTGGTCACACCAGGAAGCATGAGCAGCATTTCAGCCATCGGATCATCGATCGGACGCCCGGCGATGTATGTCCTCGGCCCAGCGACGTCTTGGCCGACACCGAACTTCAGAGCGTTCGGATTGGGAGTTCCCTCGATAGTGATTGCCATATGTCGATGGTAGCCACCGCCATAGGGGTCGATGTCGGCGGGACGTTCACAGACGTCGCCGCATGGGATGGGCACCAACTCGTGATTGGGAAGATATCCACGACGCCCGATCAGAGTGAGGGGGTTGTCGCCGGCGCCGGCGATGCCATCGGTCAGGCGAACCTCCTGCTGCACGGCACGACAGTCGCGACCAACGCGCTCCTCGAGCGCAAGGGGGCACGGACCGCGCTGATCACGACCGACGGCTTCGCCGACGTACTCGAGATCGGTCGTCAGGATCGGCCTTCGCTCTACGACTCCTTTGCAGACAGGGCAGAAGCACTCGTGCCGAGGAAGCGACGAGTTTCCGGGCCGGAGGGTCTGGCCGATGCCGAAGCCATCGCCGTGTCACTGCTGTGGTCGTTCCGCCGACCGGAAGAAGAGCAGGCCGTGCGCGATGCGGTCGTCGCTGCATACCCCGGTATCGCAGTATCGCTGTCGAGTCGTGTTGCTCCGGAATTCCGTGAGTTCGAACGAACCTCGACCACGGTCCTCAATGCCTATCTGTCCCCGGTGGTCAGCAGGTACCTCCGGAATCTTCGCGAGAAGTCCCGCGCGGTTGGACTCTCAGAAGAGATCCTGGTGATGCGGTCGTCGGGGGGCCTCATGGACATCGAGGCGGCCATCGAACTGCCGGCCGCGATCTTGCTCTCCGGTCCGGCCGGTGGAGTCATTGCCTCCGCAGAGATGGGCAGGGCGCTTGGGCGCGAACGGTTGGTCTCATTCGACATGGGCGGCACATCGACCGACGTGTGCCGGATCGACGGTGGCGCACCCGAGACCGCGTACCGGCGGGCTATCGATGGCTATCCGTGCCTCATGCCATCTGTCGCCGTCCACACCGTCGGCGCGGGCGGAGGATCAGTCGTATGGGTCGATCCGGGTGGGGCTCTCAGAGTCGGTCCACGCTCGGCGGGCGCCACGCCCGGACCCGCATGTTACGGGCGCGGCGGCACCGAGGCGGCCGTCAGCGACGCAGACTTGCTGATCGGGAGGCTGGCGCCAAACCTCGCCGGGGGCATGCGGCTCGATCCATCTCTTGCCCGTGACGCCATAGGCAAGCTCGCTGAGCGACTATCCATGACGGTCGACGCGGCCGCGCTCGGCATTGCCGAGATCGTCGAAGCGCACATGGAACGGGCTGTGCGGTCAGTCAGCGTGGAGCAAGGTGCCGACCCCCGCGGTTCCGCCCTCGTCGCGTTCGGAGGTGCCGGGGGCATGCATGCCACGGCGCTCGCACGGCGTTTGGACATGGCCGGAGTGGTCATCCCACCGCACGCCGGAGTGTTCAGCGCGCTCGGGCTTCTGTTGAGCCCACCGAGGGTGGATTTGTCGTTGAGTGTGGGCAATGGTGCCTCCTTGGACGACCAGGTGTCGACGCTTGGCGACGCGGCGATTCGACGCCTCGAAGACACCGGGTCGAAGGCAGTCGAGGTGGTGACATCGGTTGATGTCCGGTACCGCGGCCAGTCGCACGAGACGACCATTCCCTACCGCGTTGGTGAAGGTCGAGCGGTTCTGGAGGAGAGGTTCCACGAGGCACACCGCGCCATGAACGGATTCGCCAGGGTTGGCGATCCGATCGAGACGCTCACGGTGCGAGCGGCCGCCCTCGGTGCGCCGGTACTCAGGTGGACCGATCTCGACGAGGTGACGCCGGAGGGCGACGAGCGGCTGGGCCATAGGACCGTTCTCACGGTCAAAGGTGAGGTTGAGGCGAACGTGTGGTGGAGGCCAGGTCTTGCAGCCGGCGCCGAGATCGTGGGCCCTGCCGTGATCGAGGAGCCGGAAGCGACCGTGTGGGTCGCCCAGGGAGAGCGTGCGGTCGTGCATCCCTCCGGGGCTTTGGAGGTGGAGTGGTGAGTGTCGACCCGATCACGCTCGAGGTGGCCCGCAACCAGTTGGCAGCCGTCGCCGATGAGATGGGCCTGGTACTGCGTCGCACCGCCTACTCGCCCAACATCAAGGAACGAGCCGACTGCTCAGCCGCTGTCTTCGTCCCGTCCGGCGAGATGCTCGCTCAGGCCGAGCACATCCCGGTGCATCTCGGGTCGATGCCTGCCTCGGTGGCTGCAGTGTTGGATACGTTCGGTGCCGAACCCGGTGTCCAGTACGCCGTCAACGACCCGTTCCACGGAGGAACCCACCTGAACGACCTCACGCTGGTACGCCCCGTGTTCGTTGGGACCGACCTGGTGGCGTGGGTCGCCAACCGGGCGCACCACGCGGATGTCGGGGGCGACGCCCCAGGGTCGATGCCGGCACACGCCACGAGACTGGAGCAAGAGGGGCATATCGTTCCACCGATGCTCGCGGTGCGTGACGCCGAGTGGCTCGATTCCTTCCTGACCCCGTTCCTCTCCGCCACCCGCACGCCTGCCGAGCGGCTCGGTGATCTGTCGGCGCAACTCGGAGCCAACGAAGTAGGGGCGGCCCGGATCGAACGGCTCGTCGAATCGGAGGGACGAGAGCGGTTCGATGAGGTGACAGCCGCGTTGCTCGCCTACGGCGAACGCCGGATGCGAGCCGCGCTCGGAGCACTTCCAGACGGCGAGTACCGATTCACCGATGTCATGGAGTGGGGAGACGACGACATTCCGATCACCGTCGCCGTTCACATCGAGGGAGGGAACCTGCGCGCCGACTTCACCGGTACGACGTCTCAGGTTGCAGGGAACATCAACGCGGTGGAAGCGGTGACCCGGTCGTGCCTCTACTACGCGGTGCGAGTCGCGACCGATCCCACCATTCCCGCCAACGGCGGCTGCTACAGGGCGTTGCAGCTCGTTGCTCCTCGGGGGACGCTCGTGAACGCACGGCCGCCCGCCGCCGTTGCCGCAGGGAACGTGGAAACCAGCCAACGCATCGCCGACGTGCTGCTGGGAGCCCTCGCACAAGCAGCACCCGATCGCGTTCCCGCAGCTTCCCAGGGGACGATGAACAACATCCTGGCCGGCAGCGATCACTACGCCTACTACGAGACCATCGGTGGAGGGCAAGGTGGCCGGCCCGGCAAACCGGGCATGTCCGGTGTGCACACGGGGATGACCAACACCAAGAACACGCCGATTGAGGCACTCGAAGCCGCCTATCCGCTTCATGTGATCACGACGAAGCTGCGACAGGGGAGCGGCGGTGCAGGTGAGTTCCCGGGTGGGGAGGGTATCGAGCGCGAGATCGAGTTCCTGGAGCCTGCGGTTGTGTCGCTGATGGGGGAGCGGCGCCGAGTCCGACCGTGGGGTCTCGAGGGAGGTGAGCCCGGTGCGGTCGGGGAGGACTGGTTGATTCGCCGGGGCTCGACGCCGGAACGTCTGCCGGGCAAGGTCACGATCGCTGTGGGCACGGGAGATCGGCTGCGTGTTCTCACCCCTGGTGGCGGTGGCTGGGGAAGGGCGTAGACCGTCAACAAGTACTCAATCCGCCCTAGCC
>CAZWHZ010000106.1:0-5243 GCA_964633745.1 uncultured Acidimicrobiia bacterium | reverse complement strand
CCGCAACTGTGAGGCCTACGGGCCGAGCCAGGTCGCCTGGCGTCGCGGCGGCGAAAGAACCCTCGGATGAAGGCGTACCTCTTCGGCCCTGCCGGTGCAGTCACTTTCATCCTCCAGACAAGGAGGATGTCTCTATGCGGAGAGCGGTGATCATCGCATTCGCGATCGCCTTTGGCGCCTGTACGGCGACCGGGGCAACCCCGACCACGACGACGGCGCTCGAAACCACCGTCACGTTCATCGAGGCGACTCCACCCACGACGGCCGCGACAGCGCCGTTTCCGGTGACCATCGCGGCTGCCAACGGAGCCGTCACGATCTCTGCAGAACCTCACGCCATCGTGTCACTCTCCCCGACAGCGACCGAAATGCTGTTCGCAATCGGCGCCGGCGGTCAGGTCGTCGCCGTTGACGACCAGTCCAACTACCCAACGAATGCCCCGATCACCGACCTGACCGGCCTCAATCCCAACGTCGAGGCAATCGCCGGCTACGACCCGGATCTCGTTGTCATTACGTTCGATCCCGGTGATCTCATCGACTCACTCGACGCGCTTGGCATCCCGGTCCTGCTCGATCCCGCAGCGACATCACTCGACGACGTCTACACCCAGATCGAGCAACTCGGCACAGCGACCGGCCATGCGGACTCCGCGGCGAGTCTCACCGCCTCGATGAAGGCCCGCATCGCGAACACGTACGGCGAGACCGGGTCGGCGGACGTACTGACCTACTACTTCGAACTCGACCCGACGTACTTTTCGGTCACCTCATCGACCTTCATCGGAGAGATTCTCGCTCCGCTCGGATTGCAGAACATCGCCGACCCCGCCGACCCGGACAGGTACGGCTACCCACAACTCTCCTCCGAGTTCATCATCGGCGCGGACCCCGACCTCATCCTGCTTGCCGATACCGTGTGCTGTGGCCAGGACGCCGACACGGTCGCGGCGCGCCCGGGTTGGGACAACTTGCGTGCCCTTACGAACGGCAACATCGTGTCGTTGAATGACGACTTCGCATCCAGGTGGGGACCTCGCGTCGTCGATTTGTTGGAGGCGGTCGCGACTGCCGCTCAGGAGGCTCGGCACCAGTGAGCGTCTCGCCATCGGATCGACCCACCCGACTCACACTTCAAGCGATGCTCATCGGCCTTGCGGTGGTTCTCGGCGCGGTCGCGCTCGGCTCGCTCGTCGGACCTGTGCACATCCCGTTCGGCGAGGCGATCAAACGACTGCTCGGGTCGCCATCGTCACTGACCGATCGACAGGCTGACATCCTCACTGCCGTCCGGCTGCCAAGGGTCGTTCTTGGAGGCCTCGTCGGGTCGATGCTCGCCCTCGCAGGCGCGTCATACCAGGGTGTCTTCAGGAATCCACTTGCCGATCCGTACCTGCTCGGTGTTGCCGCCGGTGCGGGTCTCGGCGCGACAGTTGCCATCGCCGCCGACGCTCCACCGGCGGTGCTTCCAGCAGCAGCTTTCGCCGGCGCCGTTCTCGCTGTGGTGGCGACCTACGCGCTCGGACGCACCGTTGGACGGCGCACCACCATCAGCCTCATCCTCGCCGGCGTCGCTATGGCCTCCTTTTTCACTGCAGTCCAGACGTACGTCCAGCAACGCCATACCGATACGCTCAGAGAGGTGTACGCGTGGATCCTCGGGCGACTGTCGACGAGCGGTTGGCGCGAGGTGCTGCTGATCCTGCCCTACCTGATTGTCGGTGGAGCCGTGATCCTGCTCCACGGAAGGATGCTGGACGTCCTCTCACTCGGCGACGAAGAGGCATCTGCCCTCGGGGTACCCGTTCGACGGGTTCGGCTGCTCGTCGTCGGCGCGGCCACGCTGGGCACCGCCGCGGCTGTCGCCGTGAGTGGCCTCATCGGGTTTGTCGGCATCATCGTTCCCCACGCCATCCGGCTGGTGACTGGGGCCAGCTACCGGGTCATCCTGCCGTTGTCGGCGATGTTCGGAGCCGCGTTCCTGGTCGTGGCCGACGTAGCAGCGAGAACGGTCCTCAGTCCTGCGGAACTGCCGATCGGCGTCGTGACGGCGTTCCTCGGGGCACCTTTCTTCGTGCTCGTCCTCCGCACCTCGAAGGGTCTGCGATGAGTGGGCTTTCTGTCAGCGATCTCCGCGTCACGTTCGTGGACACGACCGTGCTCAAAGGTGTGAGTCTGTCGGCCGACCGAGGCGAGTGGGTCGGTGTGATCGGACCGAACGGGGCCGGTAAGTCCACCCTGCTGCGGGCAATCCACGGGACGGTGCAGTCATCCGGGACCGTGGCCTTCGGGGAGCATGATGTCGGCGATCTGCCGGGCAGCGCTCGTGCGAGACTCGCCGCGCTCGTCCCCCAACGACCGGCGGCCCCCTACGACATGCGTGTCTTCGACTACGTGCTGCTCGGACGGAGCCCCCACATTTCATATCTCGGCGTTGAAGGGCCACACGATCTCGCAATCGCACGAGACTCCCTCGAGTCTCTCGACATGTTGTCGTTTGCCGACCGCATACTCGGCGAGTTGTCCGGTGGGGAGTTCCAGCAGGTCGTCCTTGCACGAGCGCTCGCGCAGGAGGCAGCACTCCTCCTGCTCGACGAGCCGACCTCCGCCCTCGACATCGGACATCAACTCCACGTGCTCGGATTGATCGATCGCCTCAGAAGGGAACACGACCTGACGATCCTGTCCGCGATGCACGACCTCACGCTCGCTGCACAGTTCTGCGATCGCCTCGTGCTCCTGTCGCAGGGAGTGGTCGTCACCGACGGGAGCCCCCGTCATGTTCTGGACGCAGCACTGATTTCGCAGCACTACGGAGCAACCGTACGCATCATCGACGACGAGGCGGGAGTGATCGTGGTTCCCGTGCGGCAGAATGGTCACTCGGTCGATCGGTAGCATCAGAACCGAAAGGAGGACGACATGGGTGAATTGGAAGACAGCTGGCAAAGCGTCGCCGGCGAGTTTCGAACGCTCGGCTACGCGTTCAGAGATCACTACCGGGCAACCAAGGACGACGCCGACACGGGGCCGTCTGAAGACGACGTTCGGGACGCGTTGCACACGGTGACCAACGCCGTCGATACCGCATTGACGTCGGTCGGCAAGGCGATCAGGGATCCCAACGTGCAGAAGAGCGCCAAGGACGCAGCCACCTCATTCGTCGAAGCGCTGGGCGACACGTTCACCCAGCTGGGTGAGACGCTCGACCGAACCTTCCGTGAAAGAAGACCAACGAAGGTGAACGTCGAGGTGGAGGAGACAGAACCGCAGGCCACAGAGGAGTCATCCGAGAGTGAGGAACCGGAAGCCTGATGGCACTCGAGCGCTCGTCTTCCTTCCTCAAAGGAGCGGCGACGATCCGGAGCCCACTGTTCTCGAGGACATGGACCGTCCAGCAGGGAGACGAAACCATCGCCACCGCGCACCGCACGGTGTGGCGGCGAACTTCCAAGGTGCAACTGGCCGACGGGTCGACATGGGAGATCTCCCCGGCAGGATGGGGCATCCTCGAAGTGCGATCGGGTGACGACTCCCTCGGCGTCGCAGAGCGGACCAACCTCCTCGGCCGCAAATGGTCGATCGACTCCAATCGCTTCGGCTATCTCCTGTCTGCACGGTCGATGCTGTTCCGCAAGTGGACGATCGACCTCGGTGATCACCCGGTCGCTCGGCTCCGCGGCGGGGCGTTCAGCTTCAACCGGATCGATGTCGACGCCGGCTCCGGGATACCCCTCGAGGTCATCATGCTCTCCTGGCACATCATCGTGCGGGCGTGGGAAGCGGCCGCAGCGGCCGGCGGCGCGTAGGTAGCATCATCTGATGACCGAAACCCTCTTCTCATATGATCCGCGGACCGGCGAGGTCGTCGGGAGCGTTGAGATCACCCCCCCTCAAGACGTCCCGGCAATCGTAGAACGGTCATGGGAGGCGTTCGAGGAGTGGCGAGCGCTCGGACCGGAAGGACGCCGCCCCTACCTGCGCAGGCTCCGGACGGTGACACTCGACCAGGGTCGTCACATCGCCGACGTCGTCAGGTCGGAAACCGGCAAGGATTTGAGCGAAGCGTACGCGTTCGACGTGATGACGTCCTTGACGGTCATGGACCACTACATCCGCAAGGCTCACAGGTATCTTCGAACGCGACGTGGGTCGTCCTGGCCTTTCGTAACGACCAGGGCGTGGACCGAGTATCACCCGCGAGGGGTAGCCGCGATCATCTCGCCGTGGAACTACCCGTTCTTCCTTCCCGCCATCTCAACGGTGACGGCTCTCGCCGCCGGTTGCTCAGTGGTCCTCAAACCCTCTGAGGTGACACCACTCACCGGGCAACTCTTCGCCGACCTTGCTCGAGAAGCGGGCCTCCCCAACGATCTCGTGCAGGTCATCCACGGTCAAGGGGATACCGGAGCAGCGCTTGCGACATCGAGGGTTGGCATCGTTGCTTTCACCGGCTCGACGAGAGTGGGCAAGCTCGTCGCTGTAGAAGCCGCCGAGAACATGACACCGGTCGTACTCGAGCTTGGCGGTGTCGACGCGATGGTTGTCCTGGAGGACGCGGACATCGGGCAGGCCGCCAAGGCAGCAGTATGGGGCAGCATGACCAACGCCGGCCAGATGTGCACCTCCGTCGAGCGGCTCTACGTCGTCGATGCGGTGTATGACGAGTTCCTGTCTCGCGTCCAGAGTGAGTTCGACTCCGTAGCGGCAGGTACCGGCGACAACAGGGACATCGGTCCGATCATCTTCGAACCGCAGCTAGGCATCATCGAGCGCCACGTGGCGGACGCGGTCGCCAAGGGCGCGACCGTGGTGCGGGGAGGAAGACGGGCTGCCACACCCGCAGGCATCTATTACGAACCGACCCTCCTCACGAACATCGATCACACCATGCTCGTCACGAGAGACGAAACGTTCGGTCCAGTCTTGCCAATCAGGCGGGTTGCCGACGCCGCCGAGGCACTCGCCATGGTGAACGACTCTTCCTACGGTCTCCACGGATCGGTGTGGTCTTCGGACAGAAAGCGGGCCGAGCGCTTCGCATCCCGCATGGAGAGCGGGACGGTTGCCATCAACGACGTCGCCGTCAACTTCGTGCTGCCGACGGTGTCCTTCGCCGGAATCAAGGACTCTGGTCATGGTGGTGTCTTCGGCCCGGACGGGCTGAAGGAGTTCTGCTATCCAAAGAGCATCACCGAGCCGAGACTCCCATGGCCAACGACCCGTCTGCTCGGGGCGTGGTT
>CAZWHZ010000105.1:0-5289 GCA_964633745.1 uncultured Acidimicrobiia bacterium | reverse complement strand
GCTCACGACCGAGGCGCTCATCGTCGAGAAGAAGGAAGAGATGCCCGCGATGCCCGCCGGTGGCCCCGGTGGCCCAGGCATGGACTTCTAGACAACGACAAGAGAGCACGAGAGGGGCCCGTTCGGGCCCCTCTCACGCGTCGGTAGGTGCTGACGTAGCGCTCTTGTGGAACTCGTGTTCGAGCATTCCCCACACCGAGTGGTCCAGCCATTCGCGCCGGATCTTGATCTCCTCGCGCAGCACGCCTTCACGGGTGAAGCCCAGCTTCTCAGCGACCCGCTCACTTGGACGGTTTCCGATCGCGATGCGGAGGATGACTCGGTGGAGGTGCAGCTCATCGAACGCGATTTGGAGTGCCTTGCGGGTTGCCTCCGTCCCTAAGCCTTTGCTGGTTTCGTCCGACCTGATCCAGTAGCCGATCTCACCGGTCTTGAACGACTTCGAAATGAACCAGACGGAGATGTTGCCGAAATGCCGTCGAGGTTCGTCGAGCGGCCGAATCGCCAAGTCGAACGCTTTGCCTTCCTTCCACGAGCGCATGCTTTCTCGGATGTACGCCTGCGCATCCGAACGCCCGTAGGTGGGGTGTGCCCATGGAAGCCATTGCGACAGCTCGGGCAGACTGGCTCGTACGGCCTCGACGAGGGCGAGGGAATCGCGACGTTCAAAGGGTCTCAGCAGGAGGCGGTTTGTCGTGCGGGTTGTCTGGTCGAGCGATTCCACTGGGCACAGCCTATCGCCCGTCGTACGATGCTTGCGTGCTGAATGTTCGGTTTGAGGTACCAACGACCTCCGTCCCACCCGCTGCCGTGCTGATCCCGATCTATGAGGAGGCGGGCGAGTCGCGTCTGATCATGATCAAGCGACCGATGACGATGCCCACTCATGCCGGGCACATCGCGTTTCCCGGCGGTCGACCGGATCCCGATGATGCAGGCCCGATCGAAACGGCTTTGCGCGAGGCGGAGGAAGAGGTCGGGATCGATCCTTCGACGGTGCATCTGTTGGGATTCCTACCTCTCGTCGACACGGTTCAGTATCGACGTCCGGTTGTCCCCGTGGTCGGTCGGCTCGAAGGGGTTCCTGTGCTACGCCCTTCTGAGCGCGAGGTCGACCGAGTATTCAGAACCGCCATCGACGAGCTTCGCGACGAGACATCGTGGAGGTGCGAGACCTGGCGCGGCCACGCCGTCTGGTTCTTCGACCTCGAAGGCGATGTTCTCTGGGGAGCAACGGCCTGGATGGTGAGGGAACTGCTGGGACTGCCGACTCGTTCTTGTCAAGATCACCCCCGCTGAGCGGGGTCAGGACTGACAAGAACCGACCCCTTTCGTTCTTGTCAACCTCAGCGTCGCTGGGCGGGGTCAGGATTGACAAGAATGCGGAAGGGTTTTCGGGGTGCGGGATCTCTGGTACGTAGAGACTATGGATCTCGAACGGCGCATCGCGCATCTCGCTTCTAGCCAGCATGGTCTGGTGACACGGACGCAGCTCTGGGAACTAGGGCTGTCGCATTCGACGATCGACCGACGTCTCGAGAGCGGTCGGCTCGACACGGTCTACCCAGAGGTGTATCTCATCGGTGGCTCTGCCAGGAACAGGGTTCAAGAGATGCTTGGGGCTGTCTTGTCGATGGGAAGGGGAGCAGCCCTCTCCCATCTCAGCGCTGCCGCGATGTGGGGCATGCTCTCGGAACCACGCCAGATCCACCTGGCTACACCGAGGCCCCGGTGGAAGGAGAGGCCGTTTGTCGTGCACAGGTCGACCGATCTGGGACCGCACTACGTCACGGAAGTCGAGGGCATTCCTGTGACGACTCCAGCCAGAACCGTCGTCGACCTTGGAGCAGTCGTGGGTCGTCGCACGGTAGGTCTGGCGTTCGATGCGGCCCTTCGTGCCCGGCTAACGACCCTTGGGGATGTCCAAGACGTACTCAACAGGGTGGCCAGACGGGGGCGAGTCGGCGTTGGCTATGCCAGGACGGTTTTGGAGGAACGACGGGCGTGGCAGGCCGACACTGAGAGCGTTCTCGAGGACCTGTTCAGGCAGATTCTCAGCGATGCAGGTCTGCCTCCGCCGAGACCCCAAGTGCGGATCAGGGACTCGATTGGGCGAGTGGTCGCAAGGGCCGACTTCGCGTACCCCGGGCAGCGCCTTGCCATCGAATTGGATGGCTTCCGATACCACAGCGATCCAGACGCGTTTGTGAATGATAGGGTCCGCCAGAACGCGCTGCTCTCAACGGGGTATCGCCTACTCCGCTACACAGCTCGCGATCTGCGACTGCAGCCCGCCCGCGTTGCCGCCGAGGTGAGTCGACTGCTCCTCGAGCCTGTGCAGATCTCGTCGTAGGGCCAGTCCCTCTCCGTTCTTGTCAAGATCACCCCCGCTGAGCGGGGCCAGGATTGACAAGAACGGGCAACGTTCCCTACACCGCCGCCTTGATCAACTCCCACGCTCTTCGGACGTGGCGTTCTTCAGTTCTCATCTGCCCGATCGACATACGCAGCGTGAACCGGCCGCCGAGTTTCGTGTGGGTGAGGAACAGCTTCCCCGAGTCGTTGAGGCGGTGCATGATCGCCTCGTTCACCTCGTCGCCACCGACATGGCGGAAACACACAAGGTTGATGGGGACTGGTGCAGCGAGTTCGAAGTCGGGGTCCGACTCAACCCACGATGCGAGCTCTCTGGCGAGTCGGAGGTGTTCCAGAACAACTGCTTGAAGGCCTTCGACTCCGTAGTGGCGGATCACGAACCACAGCTTCAACGCACGAAAGCGCCGTCCGAGGGGCACATGCCAGTCGCGGTAGTCGAACACCTCTCCGCTCTCGGACGCCTTGTTGCGCAGGTACTCGGGGAGGATGCTGAGCGCACCGATCAAGGCCGACCGGTCGGCGACGAAGAATGCCGAGCAGTCGAAGTTGGTGAGCATCCACTTGTGCGGGTTGAACACGTAGCTATCCGCCAGTTCCACGCCTTCATGTAGCCAGCGCATCTCCGGCAGCAGGGCCGCCGTCCCAGCGAGGGCGGCGTCGACATGAAGCCACACCCCGTGGCGTGCACAGATCTCCCCGATGGCGGGCAGCGGGTCGATCGCTGTGGAGGAGGTGGTGCCGATTGTCGCGCTAACGAAGGCCGGAACGAGCCCGGCGTCGAGGTCTGACAAGATCGCGGCCTCCAGCGCTTCGGGTCGCAGGGCGAACGTGTCGTCGACGTCGATCAGCCGCAACCGATCGGAGCCGATGCCTGCAATCCGGACTGCCTTCTCTACGGATGAGTGTGCTTGGGTGGATGTGTAGACGACGATCCTCCCGTCCACGCCTTCTCTATTCGACCTGCCGGCTGTCGCTCTCTCTCGGGCAGCGAGCAGCGCTGCGAGGGTCGCCGATGATGCCGAATCCTGGATCACACCGCCTCCCGCTCCCCTCGAAGAGAACCGTTCGGGCAGGCCCAGCATCTCGACCAACCAGTCCATCATCCGTGTCTCGACCTCCGTCGCGGCAGGACTCGTCGACCACAACATCCCTTGGACACCGAGACCCGACGAGACGAGATCACCGAGGATCGAAGGGCCCGATGCGTTCGCCGGGAAGTACGCGAAGAAGTTGGGCGACTGCCAATGCGTGATCCCCGGAATGACGATCTCATCGAGGTCTGATAGCACGGCATCGAACTGTTCGCCTCGAGCAGGGGGATGATTCGGAAGGTTCGCAGCAATGTCGCCAGGTTGGACCCGAGACATCACCGGCAGTTCCTCAACGTGTTCCATGTAGTCGGCGATCCAGTCGATGACCTCACGCCCGCGAGCTCGAAACTCGTCGGGGGTCATGTGGTAGTCGTTCATGTCGGAAGGGTATCGCGATAGGCCTCGGGGTTGGCGCAGGCGGGGAGTGGCTCCCCACGAAGGCCGGCCACGAGGTTTCGGGCCGCGAGCACGGCCATCGCTTCCCGTGTCTGGTCGGTGGCTGAACCGAGGTGGGGAAGCACCAGACAGTTGGGGAGCGAGAGCAGCGGATCGTCCTGCGGGATCGGCTCAGGATCGGTGACGTCCAGCGCAGCGGCGGTGATCTCGCCACTTCGAAGCGCCCACTCGAGTGCTCGAGAGTCGACGATTGGTCCTCGGGCGATGTTGGTGAGCGTCGCCGTCGGCTTCATGAGACGGAACGCGTCGCGATCGAACAGATGGCGAGTCTCCGGGGTGAGGGGACAGGAGATCACCACGTGGTCGGACTCCTGCAGGAGTCCCTCGAAGGTTCGATACGACACACCCAGGTCTTCGAGATCGGCCTGTCTTCTGCGACCCGTGTAGACGATGTGCATATTGAACCCAAGGGCCCTCCGACCGATGGCCGATCCGATGCGACCAAACCCGACGATGCCGAGCGTCGTTCCGTTGACCTCCGTTCCGAGCAACAGGTTCGGCTCCCATCGACGCCAGTGTCCGTCGATCACATAGCGGATGCCTTCACGAACCCGTCGGGCAGCGGCGAGCATCAGAGCGAATGCCATGTCGGCGGTGGCCTCGGTGAGAACGTCGGGCGTATGTCCCACGGGAATGCCGCGCTCGGTGCATGCGGCGAGATCGATGTTGTCGGTGCCGACTGCCATCGTGCTGACGGCGCGTAGCGCCGGCGCGGCATCGAGGAGCTCCTGGTCGACGTCATCGGTGAGCATCGAGAACAGGCCGGATGCGTCGGCGACCTCTCGCAGCAAGGCCTCGCGCGGGATGGGACGATCCTCGGGCCAGACCCACACGGTTCCGGCATCGTCGAGAAGGCTCATGGCCGCTTCGGGGAGCGTTCTGGTGACGACGATCCGGTCCATGGTGACAGGGTAGAGGCCCTGTGCCGCGGCAGCATTCCCGGTAGCCTGCCTCCATGACGTCCTATACCTGCGACTTCTGTGAGCAGACCCTCGATGCAGCCGACGAAGCAGCACTGATCCAGCTCGTCGTGACCCACTTCCAGGAGGCACACTCCGAGTATGGGATCGGTGAGACTGCGGTCCGCAACTACTTCGCTGCGTTCCACCGTCTCACCGGTGCGACCGAGCGGCTCGATGAGATCGGATCGGTCGAGACGGCCCCGGTCGGCCCAGAGCGTCTCGACGACATCCTGAGTTTCTTCGACCACGACGCCTTCGCAGGGATGCCGGAGTGGGCGGCGTGCTACTGCATGTACCACCACCTCCCGCACGACATGTGGGAGGACCGAACCTGGGAGGAGAACCGTGGGGACCTCGGTGACCGGATCACCTCTGGTGCGACGACAGGAGTGCTTGCCTATTCG
>CAZWHZ010000104.1:0-5373 GCA_964633745.1 uncultured Acidimicrobiia bacterium | reverse complement strand
ACGACCCCATCGAGATGACGTACTTCGGGTCGGGCATCTGCTCGTAGAGCCTCCGAATCACTGGGGCCATCTTGTCGGTGACGGTGCCCGCGACGATCATCAGGTCGGCCTGCCGAGGCGATGCCGGGAATGGGATGACTCCGAACCGCATGATGTCGTAGCGGGGCGCTGCGGCGGCCATCATCTCGATCGCGCAGCAGGCAAGCCCGAAGTTGAACATCCACAATGAGTACTTTCGGCTCCAGTTCAGCAGCCAGGACACCGGCTTCGGCATGCCGAACGTGTCGATCACACCCACTTGAGAACCCCTTTGCGGATCGCATAGACGAGACCCACCAGCAGCACAACGATGAACAGGAGCATCTCGCCGAGGCCGAACGCTCCGAGCTTCTCGAGGGTCACCGCCCACGGGAATATGAAGACGGCTTCGACGTCGAACACGACGAACAGCAGTGCATAGATGTAGTAGCGAACCTGACTCTGGCTCCAGTCGGCACCGACAGGGTCGACACCGCACTCGTAGGTGAGCATCTTGGCGGCGTGGGGGTTCGACGGTCTCAGCATGGCGGCGATGCTCAGGAAGAGAAGAACGAGGAAAACGCCGAGGCCGATGAAGGCAGCCACACTCACGTAGTCCTTGAAGTAGGCGCTCAACGCCCCGCCCTTCTCGCCACAAAGGGGCCATCGCCCCGTCGCGGCGCAGTATAGGAAGGGGAACCCGAGCCTCCGAACCCACAGGCCTCGTGGTTCGAGTTCGAACCACAAGGCGTACCTCGTACGCCACCACTCGCGCGACAAGACCGCGGGTCGAGCCGTGCCAAGTACCAGATACGAAGGCGGTCGCATTCATGAGTCCTGAGTCATCGGTGAGAATGCAAAACAACGCGAGACCCCACGGGCGGACGCTTACTGCGTTCGAGGTCTCAGTCATCAGTCTCAACCCACAGCCCGAGACAACGCGAAACCGCGGGTCGAGACTCTCACTGAGAACCGACAACCGAGGACCGATGATCGCGGGGCGGGGCATCGGGGTACCAGGTACCGGGTACCAGGTACTCTTGCTACATGTACCCCAAGCAGCGCGTCGACGTCCTCGGCCACGAGATGGCCTACGTCGAGGTCGGGCAGGGCGACCCGATCGTGTTTCTCCACGGCAACCCGACATCATCGTTCCTGTGGCGCAATGTCATCCCCCACCTCGAAGGGCTTGGCCGGTGCGTCGCCCCCGATCTGATCGGAATGGGTGACTCCTCCAAGCTGCCCGGCTCTCGCTACCGGTTCGTCGATCATGCCGCCTACCTCGACGCGATCCTCCACGTTCTCGACGTGCAGGATCGGGTCACACTGGTCGTGCACGACTGGGGCTCCGCCCTTGGATTCGACTGGGCACAACGTCACCCCGCAGCGATCAAGGCCATCGCCTACATGGAGGCGATCGTCCGCCCAATCACCTGGGATGAGTGGCCAGAGCGATCACGACCGATCTTCGAGGCGATGCGCTCTCCGGCAGGCGAGGAGATCGTCCTCGAGAAGAATGTGTTCGTCGAGCGGATCCTTCCGGCCTCGATCCTGCGGACGCTCACCGATGAGGAGATGGACGAGTACCGCCGTCCGTTCATGAACGCCGGCGAGGACCGCAGACCGACCTTGACCTGGCCCCGCGAGATACCCATCGCAGGTGAACCTGTAGACGTCCACCAGATCGTCTCCCGCTACTCTCGCTGGCTTGCCTCGTCACTTGTGCCGAAGCTGTTCATCAACGCGGACCCCGGCGTCATCCTGACCGAACGGCTCCGGGAGTTCTGCCGCACATGGCCCAACCAGCAGGAGGTGACCATTCGTGGTCTTCACTTCATCCAGGAGGACTCCCCACACGAGGTGGGTGAGGCGATCGCCGCCTTCCTGCATGGGCTGGCTTGATGCCGCTCCCCGACTACGCGGGCGGGACGATCGCCAACCTCGCGGCGGAACTGGAACACCGACTGACCGGATCGAGCCCCGGGGTAGTCCTCTCTTCCGACATCGCTGCGCTGGTCCCCGAAGCCGACACATACGTAGTGATGTTGTTCGACGGGCTCGGCGACCACCAGCTCGCCCATTCGGCCGCGGGGTCCCTCCGAGCGGCGCGCACCCGGTCGATCGACGCTGTCTTCCCCACGACGACCAGCGTCAACCTCTCGTCGTTCGTAACCGCTTCACCTCCATCCCGGCACGGTCTCACCGGCCATCAAGCGTTCCTCCACGATGGGGTGATCAACACGCTCAAGTGGAGGGAGGTGGGCGGCGAGCCCGTCGAATTCGATGTGGACGACATCCTTCCCGCGCCGAACCTATGGGAACGGCTGACCGCCGGCGGCGTTGAGGCGATCACCGTGCAGCCGGGATCATTCGAAACTAGCCCGCTGAGCCGTGTGCTCTACCGTGGCTGCCGGGTCGAATCGGCGTGGAGCTACCAGGAAGTCGTCGACGCGACCGTCCAGCTGGCGAGCGGCAGACGCCGTCTCGTCTTCACCTACATTCCCGATGTCGACGTTGCCGCCCACGTATCCGGTCTGGCATCGCCCCGCTACGCGGAGGCGATAAAGCTCGCCGACACGGTGTGGAGCAGCATCGCCGCCCGGCTTCCATCTCACGCGGTACTCATCGGAACCGCCGATCATGGCGTCATCGACGGGTTCCAGAAGGTTTCGCTCCAGCGCCCATCCGAACTCACCTACGGAGGCGATCCGCGTGGCGTTGCCGTTCGTGGTCCCTCCGATGTTGCTGAGCAGCTCGCTGCAGATCTTCCCGCCGCGTGGATGCCGATCGAAGAGGTGCGTGGCTTCTGGGGGCCGCCGCCATCGCATCCCGAACTCGACGGTCGTCTTCCCGACGGCCTTCTCGTCCCGCCCGGTGATGTCGTTCTCCTGCCGGCGAGCATGGACTCGAGGATGCTCGGCTACCACGGTGGCCTGGATGAACGGGAACTGAAGATCCCGCTTCTCATCGCATAGACGCGCGGCAGAAGTCCATCTCGAGTGCCAAACTCCGGCCCCGTGCCTCATCCTCCGCTTCCCGATACGATCGTTGTTCTTCCAGGAACGGATGTGGAAGACGCGTGGGCACGATTCCTTCCGTTCGAGGCGCTGCACCACCTCCACACGATCTGCAACCCGCTCTCGTCCGACGACCTCGACCGTGTCATCGACGTGCTCGACCCACGTGACGGCGACCGTGTCCTCGACGTCGCGTGCGGACACGGGGAACTCCTCCATCGAATGACCCTCCACGCTGCGCTGGAAGCCACCGGCGTGGACCTGTCACCGTGGGTGCTCCTTCGGGCGTCGGCCAAGGCCCCGAAGGTGACATGGTGGCTCGGGGGTGGCGCCGACCTGCCTGAAACAAGGGCATGGAACCTCGCCATGTGTCTCGGCGCGTCATGGATTTGGGACGGCTTCCTCGGAACGGCGGAGGCGCTTGCGGCGCGGACGATGACCGGAGGAAGGATTGCCATAGGTGACCTCCGTCTCCGTACCCCCCAGGATCGAGCGGCCCTCGGAGACGCGCCGGAGGCCGCCTCACTCACCGAAGAGGAGCAGATCGAGGCCCTCCACTCCCTCGGTCTACGACCGATCGATCAGATCGTTCCCGGTGAGAGCGGGTGGCGCAGATACCACGAACTCGTGGTCGAGTCTGCACGAACCTACGCGCAGACCCACCCCGGTGATCCGACCGCCGACCACAGAGCAATGGCGGAGAGCTGGATGCGGAACGATTACGAGCGCCTCAGGACCCACCTGACATGGACCGTCTGGGTCGCAGACCTCACGTAGGGCGCGGCACCGTCACTTGGGGTTTGCCGGTCAGTCGCAGGAACGCCGCCATCACTGGCAAGAGATACAGCCAGTACACGGCAACGGTGAATGCGGAGGGATCGGCAGAGATACCGAAGAGCGTCTCGAGAAACGCTCCGAGCTGCCCCGATCCGAGGAAGCCGATCGTCCAGGCATGCTCCACGAACACCGGCAGCATGCCGGCCTCCTGGAACTCGTGCACAGCCTTGCCCAGCAGACCTGCGGCGACGATCACGATCAGGATTCCTGTCACGCGGAAGAAGAGCCGCAGATCCACTCTGCGCCCTCCTCGATAGACGAGATACCCGATCGCAGTGGCTCCGGCCAGCCCAAGGAGTCCGCCGAGAAACTGCGCACCCTGAGACGATGAACCTACAGCCACCGAGATCAAGAACAGCGCAGACTCCAGGCCTTCTCTCACGACGGCGATGAACGCAACGGCGGCAAGTCCGAACATGCCACCTGACACCAAAGCTGCGTTCGCCTCACCCTCGAGATGCGACTTGATCGACCGGGCTCGGGAACCCATCCAGAAGATCATCCATGTCAGCAGCCCGGCGGCGACCAGAGCGATCGTGCCCTCGGAGACCTGTTCTGCGCGCCCATCGAGACTGCCGATCGTCCGGAAGACGACCACGCCGGCGATCAACGAAACGCACGCCGCGAGGAGTGCCCCACCCCACACCCACCGGACGCCCTGGCGCCGACCAGATCGGACGAGAAACGCCAGCAAGATCGCGACGATCAGCGAGGCTTCAACACCCTCGCGTAGCATCACCAAGAACCCGGACATCAGCCTCCAGTCGACCTGCGTGGCAGCCTATTAGCACTACGGCCGCAGTGCAAAGGGTGGCTAGCCGGCTGCAGTCGTTGTGGTGCTTCCGTACAGCATGTCCCGCCAATCGGGACGGTCTGGAGCGTTCTCTTCCAGCGACCGGAGGTACCCCACGATGCTGTGGATCTCATCTGCCGTGAGGGGACCGCCAAACTCCTGGAGGTACGAGCTCATCTGGCTACCGGGAATCCCGGTCGAGATGATCGACCGTATCTGGTCGTCCGACGCCGAGCCCAGGAACTGCTGGGAGTTCAAGGCCGGTCCGATCCCCCCTGTCGCGTTCTCACCATGGCACGCCATGCAGTTCTTCGTGAACAGCTCCTGACCGGCCTGGATCCTGCCGTCTGTGAGCCCCGACTGGGCGTCAGCCCTACTGCCCGACTCCAGCGCGAAGTACACGGCAAACACGATGAGCAGCACGGCCATGACGCCGACACCGAACAGCATCCATCGGCTCGTTGCATCGTCCATCTTGGGGTCGGGTGCTCGTTCAGGCACTCTCGCTCCCTCCACACTTCGGACCTCGCAGCGGCTCGTCGATGGTCTCGGGGCCGTGCGGTGGTCCCGTGATCACCGTTGAGGTGTCCACCTCGACGACGCCGTCGACGATCTCCACCGGGTACCGGTCCATCCCGCGGGGAGCTGGGCCCTCGCGCCACTCTCCCAGCCGGTTGTACTTGGAGCCGTGGCACGGACACTCGAACT
>CAZWHZ010000103.1:3264-5402 GCA_964633745.1 uncultured Acidimicrobiia bacterium | reverse complement strand
GGGATCCCAGGTCGCCGACCGATGTCAGCCCCCCACTGGGGCCCGTGTTCCAGACCTTGACGGTGCCGTCGGTGTGTCCGGTGTACAGCCAACGCCCATCCGGACCTGCGATGGCGTTCGTGCCCGGCCCACCTCGCAGCGCCAGGACCTGCTCGCCGGTGCCGAGGTCCCAGACGAGCGTGTCGGAGCCCTCCGTCGCAAGAATCACCTTGTCGCCGGACCCTGCGAAAGCAATCCCGCTGGGAAACCGCGGGAAGGCGGTAACCGGTCGCAGCAAGTCGGTGCGGTCCCCGGTCGCCGTGTCATACGCTGCGAGGAAGTTGCCGCTGTTCGTGCTGAAGGTCACCGCCACCGAGCCGTCCGAGGAGATGGCCGCCCCGCTTCGAATGCCGTCGATCGTCCTCGCCAGGTCGAATCGGGGTGGCTCGTGCACGGCGAGCCCGACAGCCTCGCTGAGACTGAAGACGTAGAGATTATCTGCGGCGTCGAATGCGGGAACGGCGGCCTCAGGTTCGAGGGGGTCGATGAGGGCGACCTGCTCGAACGTGCGGCCGTCGAGAATCTCGATCCAGGTGCCCTCGGCGGCTCCCGCGCGGTCGCACGGCTCGACTCCATGCGCGATGGCGAAGTACGTGCCGGTGGGTGACCACCCCCATCCCATTGCTGACGGGCAGCCATCAAACTCCAATGTCTGGAGCTGCGTGCCGCTCGAAGCCTCCAGGATCACGACCCGGGCTGGGAGGCCGTCTGGCTCGAGTTCACGCTGTGCGAGCACCGCGGTCGAATCCCAGACACTGACAGCAACGGTTTCCCCGTCGGGACTGATGAACGGGTAGCCGAAGCTGTCCGTGGTGTCTTCGTGGTATGCCCAGAGCTCGCGACCGTCAGGCACCGAATAGAGACGCAGGGTTGAGTCGTTCTCCGATGATGCCGCCAGGAGTGATCCATCGCTGGAGAGCCCGACCCACACGAAGCCCCCGGAACTGGTATCGATAACCTGAGAAAGCCGGTCGTCTTGAACTGCTCGCCACAGGGCGTTGATGACCTCGACCGGCTGATCGATTCCCTCAGGCGTCGTCTCGATCGCTTCCAGCGTGAGGAGGATTGCCAGTTCGGGGTCCTCAGCGAGAACGTTGACCGCGCTCGCTGCCAATTCGCGGGCGGTCGCGAGTCGGGCGCTTTCGTCGGCCAGCATTCGGGCCTCCGCTTCAGCTTCCGCATTGGCCTGAGCTTCGGCCGCATTGTCGTCGGCGACCATGGCGTTCTGTTCGGCTCGCCGGGCGTTGGCTTCAGCCAGGTCGGCGTTGTTGCGGGCATCGTTGCGTTGGCCGATGGCGAAGACGCCGGCGACGATGCTGGCGATAGCGAGCACGGTCACTAAGGCCCCGGCGGCCCAGGCGGTGCGAACCGTTCTCCGATGCTGGCGGACCTCCTCGGAGGCCAGTTCGTCCTTGGGAACACCCCGGATGGCGGAAGCAATATCGGCAACGGCGGCCGAGAAGCCCGGGTTCTGCAGATCCAGGTTCTCATCACCCTTGGCGAAACGCAGGTCCACCCAGCGCGGCTCCTCGCTGAACACGCCCTGCAGCGCCGGAGGGACCGACGAACCGGCAACATCACCGCTCTGCCAGCCGAACTCTCCGTCGGTCACTACCGGCAGGATTCGATCGGCTGGCTTGTTCTCCCTCCAATGCTCGATCTCATGACCGACCCACTCGGAGTTCGCAGCGTCTGGGGACAGCAGCAGCACAAACCAACCCGAGGTGTCCAACGCCTCGGTGATCGACGACCACAAATGCGGATTCGCCGCCAACGACGACTCGTCCCGGAAGATCCGAACCGCCCGCCGCTTCCACCACGGTTTGGCGAACTTCTGCAACCCCGCCTGCAAACGGGGCGCCAACAAATCATCCGCAGCATGCGAATACGAAATGAACCCGTCGTACATTTCAGCCATCCTGCAACTCCTCGAGCGTCGGGCACGGATCGATCCGGTAGGTGAGGCACTCTTGGTCCGTGAAGGATCGGAACAGACCGGCTTTGGCATCGGAGATCAAGTTGTTGGGGTTCAAGGAGATACTTACCCATTCACCGGCTCTCGTGCCCACGAGGACTTCCTCCGCACCCAGCCAGTGAAC
>CAZWHZ010000103.1:0-3254 GCA_964633745.1 uncultured Acidimicrobiia bacterium | reverse complement strand
CACACCCGGAAATGGGATCGACTGCACGACCTGGTCTGTCATCAGATCGATGATGCTGATCGCATCCTCGTCAGCGACGAGAACGCGGGTCTCGTCCGAGGCGAATGACATGGCGCGTATCTCTCCCGAGCCGAGTTCGATTGTCCTCGCCTCCGGCGTCTCGAGATCGAAGATGACGATCCCAACCGTGTCGTTGAACACCGCCAACCGACCTGAGTCGGAGACTTCGAATCGTCCTATGTCTATTCCCGGAACTGTCGCCACCACCGATCCGTTGTTCCGGTCGACGACATCGACGCTCTTCCGATCGAAGGTCATCACCCAGTCGTCGGTGAACGTGACGACAGCGTTGGTGGGTGTATCCAGATCCTCTTCAGAAACGACAGCGCCCGTGTCGGCGTCGAAATACACCCACGTCGAACCCTGACGGGCAACGAGCTGACCGCCATCGACTGACCGCGCCAAGGCGTGGACGGCCGCCCCAGTCCCCCTACATATGTCGGTTGTTTCACCGGCGTCGCAGCCGATCAGACGGGTCTTCGATCCGTCTTCGACGTCGTAGATGGTCCACCAGCCGGCATCCTGGTAGACGAACCGGTCGCCGGACATCGACACGAGTCGGTACAGCGGACCCAGGACGTCGGGCTGGTGATTCGGCAGCTCCGGGTAGGGCGGCGAGTCCACGAGCTCCCCACTCGATAGATCGAAGACGCGGAGGTGTGAGGTGCCGGTCGAGAAGTCAGTGGTGATGAACGCCCCGAGTCGCTCGGAGAAGACGAAGGTGTTGGCATTGACGAACTCGGATCCAGCCAGCTCGTCGACAAGAGTCTGACCGACATCGACAGGACCAAGACTCCAAACTCTGACCGAACCGTCGGAGACACTCCCTGTATATGCACGCCGGGTCTGATCGTCTACCTCGACCCATTCAGCGGTGCCGCTCGGAAGCCGGAATGCGATCTCCGCAGTGATGGTGTCCCACACCAGTGTGTGTTTGGTCGAGTTGCCGAAGGCGATGTACTTGCCAGTGGAGGAGAACTTCAGTCCCTCGGGGATCTGTGGGAACTCGAACGGAGGAAGCAACGTGACCCGAGATCCTGTCTGGGTATCGGTCACCATTGTCCGCCCACGAGGTGGATCGTTGGTCACGATGAGTCGACCGTCGGGGGACACATCGCCCGGACCAAACGCCTCATCGAAGGTCCTGAGCAGGTTGTGTTGCCCGTCGAAGGTCACGGTGGCCTGGTTGCCGAAGACGAACAAGTCACCTTCGCCGTCGTAGGCGGGAACGGGTCCCAGGTTGGGCGGGTCTGCGGGGAGTTCGTGTAGCGCGAGACGCTCCCATGTGTTCGTATCGAACACCTCCACCCACCAGCCGCTCGGGGCGCCGTCCCGAGGGCAGGGCTCCCCGCCGTTGCGGATCGCCAGTCGGGCACCGTCCGGGGACCAGGCCGCGCCGGCGGCCCCCGGACAATCCCCCAACTCGACTGAACGAAGCTCGGCGCCGCTCGTAGCGTCCAGAACAACCAACCGCGACGGTCGAGGATCGGGTTGAGCCCCTTCTCGCTCGCTGGCGAAGACGGCCTCCGGATCGATCACGGGTACCACGATCCGCGCTCCATCCGGGCTGAGCCGAGGTACATGGTTGACAGTGTCCTCAGATATTTCACCACTGGTCGTTCGCAGCTGCCACTCCCAGAGGAGCTCAAAATCGGCGGTGCCGTAGAGCCGCACGACGTTGCCGAGCTCTGATGCGACCAGGAGCCGACTGCCGTCTGCCGAGACGTCGAGCATCGCCGCACCGCCGAACCCGTGATCGATGACCGCATCGAGGCGATCGGCAGCCACCGCCGTCCAGAGAGCATTGATCACTTCGACCGGCTGGCCGTCGCCGATCGGGGTCTGCGCGATGGCTTCGAGGGTCAGCAGGATCGCCAGTTGCGGGTCCTCGTCGAGCACGTTGATGGCCGAAGCTCCGAGCTCACGGGAGCGAGCGAGCGCCGCGCTCCGAGACGCGAATGCTCCGGCGACAACGGCGGCGACCGCCAGGACTGCCACCAACCCGCCGGCTGCCCAGGCGGTGCGGACGGTACGGCGGTGCTGTCGCACCTCTTCCGACGCCAGGTCGTCCTTTGCGATACCGCGAATGGATGACGCGATATCGGCCACCACATCTGCGAAGCGGGGATCCTGCAGATCGAGCTGTTCCTCGTCCTTCGCCCAGCGAACATCCACCCACCGGGGCTCCTCAGTGAACACGCCTCGGAGCGCATCGGGGACATCGCCAGCGACGTCACCGTCAACCCAACCGAATGTGCCGTCGGTGACCACCGGGAGGATCCTTCTCGGGTCCCGATGCTCCACCCAATAGGCGATCTCCTGGTTCACCCACTCCGACCGAGCGGCATCCGGCGACAACAACAGCACGAACCAGCCCGACGAGTCGAGTGCCTCAGTGATCGACGACCACAAATGAGGATTCGCAGACAACGACGACTCGTCACGGAAGATCCGTACTGCTCGCCGCCTCCACCAGGGTTTGGCGAACCGCTGCAAACCCGCCTGCAACCGAGGAGCCAACAGATCATCGGCAGCATGCGAATACGAGATGAACCCGTCGTACATCTGACTACGGGCCGATGTCACAGGCCCCCTCCTCTCACGCACTGGTTGGCTTTCATGGTTCTCCTACGATGCCACCGGGCGCTCACAATTGGCTAACGGATATGGCGTCCTTTCGACGCAGAGCGAAGAGGGGCATGTCCCCGAACTGCTTCGCGGTGGGGAGCGTCCCCACGTACTGACACTCGAAACTGTTCGACCCGGACAGCATGGCGAGAGCGGCAAAGGTGCTCGTCGTATAGATCTCACCCTCCGGAGTCCGCGGTTCGATGCGCGCCGCCTGGGTGACGCCGGCCCCGTAGAACAGATAGCTCCCCGAGATCGGATCCCACCCCTCAAACACGGGCGCGGCGTGAGCGGCGACCCTGAGACCACGAAGCTGTGGCAGACCGATGCCGGCAAGATCCATCGCATCGATTGCCTGGACCAGGTCGAGCGCACATTCGGCAGCACTCGCAACGTCGTTGAACACCAGGTAGATGCCGTCGCCCCAGGTACGGCCGGAGAGCAGCTGGGGTCGGTAGCCCTCGATCATCGCCGCCAGCGCCGCCATTACGCTGTCCTGAAACCGGACCAGCTGGGCGTCGGTGAGCTTGGAGAACCCGGCAAAGTCCGCGAACACCAACGCCCGG
>CAZWHZ010000102.1:0-5452 GCA_964633745.1 uncultured Acidimicrobiia bacterium | reverse complement strand
CGGGAGGGCTCACGTCGACGCCAGGGCTCACGAGGTAGATCGCGATCGCGATCCATGGGATGGCCCCTGCCAAGACACCGAACCAGTAGGCAATCCAACTGACGTCCTTTCCTGGCGTCTCGTACTTCTCTTGCAGAAGACCGAACAGGATCATGGATGCGTTCACACCGGCGATTGCAAGCAACGCGGCGATGTCGGCGATGCCGACGAGCATCGCGATCAAGACCACCATCACCGATGAGGAGAGCGAGTACTCGATCCAGCGGGCGTAGTTCCGCCGGCGTTCCAGGTTCCTCACGTACCACTCGAAGATCCCGGGGCTGACGATCGCCAGGTGTGCACCGGCCGACAGGAAGAAGAAGAGGGCCACGCCCCAGGCGATGTTCACGTCGAAGAGGGGTTGGACGACGGGAGAAGATGCTCCGGGCGGTCCGGTCATGAACGTGCCGATCACGGGAAGCGTGAAGCCGTTGGCGAGGACGAGCACTAGCCCTGCCTGGACGGCGTGCAATAGTCCCATGAGCAGGTTGTACCTGCGGAGTCGGTGCCGGGTCGGGGTATCGAGAATGAGTGGCGTTGTCATGTCCATCATTCGGAGCAGACGGCGTGGTCGGATGACGTTATCTTCGGCGGATCCTGATTGTCCTGTGGGGAGTAGCTCACGTCAGCCACTTGCGACGACGTTGGCGGTCCACGGCTTGCCGGGCCGCTTCCGCGGATCGAGTGTCACACTCCAGCGGTCGGAGAGCACGTCGACGAGATCGTGTGGAGTAGCGGGGTTGGCACCGGTCTCCAGGAGATACCTCGTCGCCTTGCCACGCGTCTGTTTGGCCGCGTAGCTTGCAGCCGAACGGCGACCGTCGTCACGGACAACTCGGATCGCAACGGTGCGATCCCTGAGTCCCTCGGGCATCCCTACCGCCTGGTAGCTCGACGACCGGCAGTCGACGATCACTCCCCGTCGGCCGGCCGCGCGGGCGAGGACGGTTGGGAGCATGGTGCGCCAGAGCGGTTCGAGCGATCCCAACCCGACGAGATGTGAACAGATGTGCAGCCGGTATGGGGGGATCCTGTCGACGGGACGTATCGCACCCCACAGTCCCGAGACGATCACGAGCCGGTGTGCAGCCCGCCGTTTGGCCGGCGTCGACAGGGATGCGGTGTCGAGCGCGGAATAGAGCACTCCGCTGTAGATCTCGAGCGCCGGCCGCGCCGGGAGCTGCTCCAGCAGGGTATTTCTCTGTACCTCGTCGGCAATCGACGGTCCGACTTGGAGCCGGGGGAGTGCGTCCGGTCGTGTGCTGGTCTCGATGACCGCTTGCAGCACCTTTGTTCGGATCGGTGTCAACTCCGGGAAGGACAGGGTGGCTAGGTCGACCGGCCGGGTGCGCCCCATGGGAGGGTTCTTCGACTCAGACGGCGGCAGCAGGACGAGCACGCAGGCAGTCTACGGAGTCGGGGATGTCTGCCGGCGAGGGAGCGTTGTTGTCGGTAGCTCGGCGTACTGTGTGACTGCCACGCGACAAGGAGGTATGAATGTCCACGCTCTCGGGCCGTCCGAACACGGCACTCCTGGTCATCGACGTTCAGAACGGAGTCGTGGAGGGCGCCTACAACCGGGATGGGGTGGTCGCCAACATTCATGCCCTGGTCGAGAGAGCTCGCGCGGAGGACGTGCCGGTCGTATGGATCCAGCACTCGAGTGAGGAACTCGCCAAGGGCAGCGATGCCTGGGCGTACGTGCCTGAGCTGGTTCGTCAAGACTCGGAACCGCTCGTCCACAAGACCTACGGGGACTCGTTTGAGGACACCGATCTGGAGGAGGTTCTGGCTGAGCGGGAGATCGGCAAGCTCGTGGTGACAGGGGCCCAAACCGATGAGTGTGTGCGTTCGACCATTCACGGGGGATTCGTTCGCGGGTACGACGTGACACTGGTCGGCGATGCGCACACAACCGAGGATCTGTCAGAGTGGGGAGCGCCGCCACCCGAGCAGGTGATCGGGCACACCAATCTCTACTGGAAGTACCAGCGAGCTCCCGGCAGAACCGCGGGAACTGTCATGACGGTCGACGTCGACTTCTCGAGAGGAAGCGGCTGATCACGATCGCGGGATAGCGTGTGCCTGGTCTCGGGGACGCCCGATTCGGCGTCCCCGAGATTGACCGCCGGCGTCAGCTCTCGACGGTGATCGGGAGTCGCATCCCCGCCTCGTAGTGGCCGGCGACGTGGCAGGCGAGCTCCAATGGGCCGTTGAGATCCTCCTGCGTGAACGTGTAGTCGAACGACACCGTCGCTCCAGGAACGAGGTCCTCCGATTCGGCCATTCCGAGGGCCATTGCGTCGATCTGCTCCATGTCGGTGAGATCCGTCGGCTGCACCAGCATGACCTCATGGGCGACCGTTCCCTCGTTGGTGACCTCGAACCGGTAGGGAACGCCGACCTTGAATGTGGTCAGGTCAGAGGTGATCGTCATCTCGTTCGCGGTGACGTGTACGACCTCGGGATTGGACCCGCACGCGGTGCCGAGTAGTGCGAACGCGGCGACGACCGCCAGGACCCTGAGATTGCGCATTAGTGACTCCCTTCAGCTTCGTGGGGGAGACTATGCGGGAGATCCCAAGCCCGGTAGTCGCCCATTCGCGTCGCCTGCCCACCCATTTGGGTGGTGGGGCGCCGGCGAGTCGGCTCACTCGATGATTCCCATTCGCAGACCCACCGCGACTGCTTCCGCCCTGCTGTGGACATCCAGGTGAGCGAACACGTTCTTCAGATATGACTTGACGGTCGCTTCTGAGATGGCGAGGCCGCGGGCGATCTGCTTGTTTTCCAGTCCATCTGCAACGAGCTGGAGTACCTCAGCTTCACGTGGACTCAGGGATGGCTGTCCGTTTGTCGACTGCGAGGGACCTGCCATGAGCGAACCTGCGAGCTCTCCCTGCAAATAGGCGCCGCCGCTTTGAGCGGTCCCCAACGCCCTGAGGAGCTCGTCGCGTCCGGCGTTCTTCAGAAGATATCCCGACGCGCCCGATTCCATGGCCTCCCGGACATACGCCGGGTCGTCATGCATGGAAAGGATGATCACTTTGACCTTCGGGTTGTCCGAGCGGATGCGTTGGAGGGCCTCGAGCCCGGTCATGCCTGGCATGCGCAGATCCAGAAGGACGATGTCTGTGTCGACCACAGTCAGGATCTCGAGAAGCTCTGTCCCATTGGAGGCCTCGGCGACGATCTCGATGCTCTGATGATCGGACAGCATGTATCGCAGTCCATCTCGTACCACCGAGTGGTCATCGGCGATGATGACTCTCATGTGCTTGTCTGCGAGATCGGCACCCACGCCCGCAGTATGGTGCCGCCTTCCCTCGGTGGCCACAGTTCAATCCCACCTCCTATCGACTCGAGTCGTTCTCGAGTCGTGGCCAGTCCGAGACCTTGAGGGCCCTTCACTCCCGAGCCGTTGTCCGTGATCTCGATCATGACTGTCTTGCTTTCCTCTCTCGCCACGATCGAAACCGACGTCGCCCCCGCGTGCTTGCGAACGTTCATCAACGCTTCCTGAGCGGCGCGAAGCAGCGCCGTTCGCGGTACCTGCTCGAGTTCAGTGTTCACTTCGACGGAGAGCTCGATTGCCAAGGTCGTTTCATGTCGTGTGGCGTCGACCAGCCTGGTCAGCGCGGCTTCGAGTCCGAGATCTTCCGCGAGGCCGCGGTGGAGCAGACGAAGTTCGCTTCTCAGTGTGGAGTCGACACCGCGAACGATCTGTTCCAGGTGTTCGAGTTCCTCGCGAACCGGGCTGTCGGCCGGTAGCCGGGCCTTTCCTCCCTCCAGGCCGTAGAGCAGTCGGTACAGGGGCTGGCCAATGTCGTCGTGAAGGGCGCCCACGATTCTTCGTCGCTCCTCCTCCTGGAGGGTGAGGAGCTCACCCACCAGCGACTCCACGTGCTTGCGGCGCCGATTGACCGCCCGGGCCCGTGCGAGTAACAGCGCGAGCATGAAGCCTCCGAGCAGTAGGAGCCCGCTTCCTATGGTCAGCCAAACAAAGCGCCCCACGTGCCTCAGCGTGTCGTCCAACGTATCGACTTGCTGTTCGACCTCGAACGCTCCGATCACGGCGCCCTTCGTGTCGTGATATGGCACATAGAACTCCACGAGCGACGAGACTCCACGTTCATCCGCATGTGCCGGATCCGACGCATCGGAGATGTTCGGGGTCGCGTCACCGTTCAGAGCGGCGATCGCCGGAGGCGAGAGGTCGAACCGCGAACCGACGAGATCTGTATCGTCGGAGTACACAACCGTCCCATCGGGAGCCCACAGTTTCACTCGAAGCGTCTCGCCTCCCACGAGGCGCAGCCGAACGTCCTGGTCGAACGTTTGATAGCCGCTGCTGCCAATGGCCGGGGGAAGACCCGGATGGGCCTCCTCGATCTCGTCCACGATGTTCGCGATGAGCTCGACCCGTGCGGTGAGCAGGTGTCTTCTCACCGCTGTCTCAATCGAGAATCCCAAAACGATCGTGACGACCAGTGAGAGGATGATGCCGACGAACGCCAGCTTACCGAGGCTTCCGACCTCGACCCAGTCGGCTTTCACCGCATCGACGACGCGGCGTGGCCATGATCTTCCCACGGGCTGATGGTACGCAAGCCGGGCGGCAACGGGCGGGGAACGGCCCGGCGATCGATCGTCGAAAGATCGCACGGAAGATAAGGAGGCTCGGTATTCTGCACATAACCAACGCGGGAGGGAGCGTGCGGAGAGTCTTTGTTCTACTGGCGGGCCTCGCCATGGTCGCCTCAGCATGCGGAGCGAAGGCGGTGACTGATCCAACCGCGACCGCCTCCGGCGACTCCTTGGCCGGTATCCAGATAGATGTGCACGAGACACCCGGCTGAGGCTGTTGTTCATCGTGGGTCGGGTACCTACAAGGTCTTGGAGCAGACGTACAAGTCACAGCGGATCCGCAGATCGCCGAGTTCAAGGAGTCTCACGGCGTTCCCGCAGGCGCCGGATCCTGTCACACGGCGCTCGTCGAGGGCTATGTCATTGAGGGGCACGTTCCGGCAGGGGCGATCCTCCACCTGCTGTCCAGCCGGCCGGACATCGTGGGTCTTGCACTCGCCGGCATGCCGGAGGACTCACCTGGCATGGGTGGGGACGCATCGACCTGGGAATCGCAACCGGTCGTCATGATCACCAGAGACGGTGGTTTGGAGCCGTTCGACTACTAGGCCACAGATCGTTGCTGTCGTGGGTCGTCCTTGGAGCTTCCGGCTTGGTGGGCCGACGCCTCGGGACTGAGACCACCGGGGCGGGGTGTCTCAGCTGTGGGAGCGGAAGACGGAACCTGGCTCGCGGGCACGGGGAGCTTCGCCCTCGGATCCGACGATGGGCGCTAGGGTGCCTTCGGGAAGCTCAAGGGTCGGGTCCGGGTCGGACAGGAGGAACC
>CAZWHZ010000101.1:0-5580 GCA_964633745.1 uncultured Acidimicrobiia bacterium | reverse complement strand
CTGGGCGGTTGAGTAGAGGCCGCGGTCTGATCGTCCGACCCCACCTTCACCACCGCCATCGCCACCCTCGCCATCCTCGCCGCAGGCATCGCTGCCATCCCACCGGCGGTCATCGCAGCCTGGCGCGACCCCGTCTCCATCCTCCGAGTCCCATGAAACGCAGCGCAGGAAATGGACACGTGAAGATGCTGCTCATCGTGGTGGTCGTGGTTCTGGCCGCCGGCTGCGCCGTCGCGGACTTGGCCACCACGAGCAGCAGCACAGCCCCGCCGGCTCTCTCTTCCACGGTCAGCACGCTCGACCAGTCGACGGGACAGATCTCCTCGGATGACTTGTCCCTAGAGGAGTACTCGCTCAGGAAGGCGGAGTGCATCAGAGACCGCGGATTCGAGGCCGAGGCCACGGGGGTAGGGGACGACTGGGGTGTGTCCATGTTTGCTCCCTTAGGGCAGGTGGAAGCCCTGGAGATCGCCTCTGATCAATGCGAGGAGGAACTTGGCCCTCCCCCCGAACCTCCACCCCTCCCAGATCTCGAGACACGCTACGCCCTCACTGTGGAAGCCCGAGACTGCTTGGTAGGCCTCGGCTACTCGATACCACAACCGCCATCGTTCGACACGTGGGCAGACGACGCCGCCGTGAGCGGACCTTGGTCACCCTACGAGTACATCTCGGACGGCCTGTCCGAGGAGGAGTGGGGGCGCCTCAACCAGCAGTGTCCCCAACCACCCGGCATCACCTACTTGCCACCGGTCGAGGTGCCGTGATCCGTCTGTTGGGCGCCACGGTCGCCGCGGAGACGAGATGCCGTTGACAGCATCGTCGGCCCTCCGGCATCATCGAGGGAACAACCGGGGACAGGGATGAGATCAAAGATCGCAGGGCTGATGCTCGTGGCGGCGGCGCTGGTCACCGCCTGCACGGGCCCCCACGACACCGCAACCACGACTGAATCGCCGATCATCACCGCCTACCACGAGGCGTTCTCGGTCTCGTGGGAACCCGCCGACGACATCGGCCAGATCTCGTCCATGGCGGAGTCCGAGCTGACGGCGCGGGGCCTCTCGGTTCTCGTGCCTGCATCGCTGCCGACCGGAATGACCGAGGCGACAGGGGAGCTGCGAATCTCCGTCACGATCCCGACCGACCTCAGATATGTCGACGTGGTCATCCGGTTCGTCCAGGACGGCGACGATGGGCTGATCTCGTTGGAGAGCACCCCGCTGAGGCCCGATGCCATGACGTGCGCGAACCGAGCTGCTGCGGGCCAGTCCTGGGAGAAGGTCGAGGTGCGGGCATCGACGGGCTGTATCACCACCAACTTGGCCGGCATCACGTTTCTCACATGGGACGACGGGGTGAACGTCTACCACGTGGAAACCAGGATGGACCGGGACGAACTCCTGGCGTGGCTCGACGACTGGGTGCAGATCCCGTAGCGGTTCGAAGAAGGCCTATCGATCCTTGAGCTGGTGGGCGATAGCGTCCCGCCCCGTCACGATCCATGCCAGGGGTCCGATCAGGATCGCCATCAGAGCGACGCTTGCAGCACCTCGCAGGGCGATGGCCGCCTGGTCCCAGGGTGGGGGCGAGCCCCAGCGGAGCCCGTACGCCACACATGCCCAGAGGATGCCGGCGGTCGCGGCGGGGAGAACCACGACGAGTGCCTCGGCCTGGCCAAGAACCCAGAGGGTGCTGCGCGAGGTCCCGACTGTTCGATAGAGCCCCAACTCGGAGCGTCGCGACCACGCACCCACCCAGAGGAGGATTGCGATCAGGGCGCCCGCCGGAGCCCATGCCTGCGCCTGAGGTCGATGCGTGAACTCCTCCACCGTGTTCCGAGTGAACTCGTCGGATTCGATCCACGAGCGCACGATCGGCTCGGATTCAGGATCGTCGAAGACCGAGCGGAGGAGCGCCATACCTGCATCGAGCGTTCCGGGTGAGAACTCCACCCAGCACTTGTCCATCAAGCCGGCGGGCGCCGCAACGGAGATCAACCTGCGTTGGGCCTGGGGATTGCGTTCCGCCGTGTCGATGACGGCCGCCACCAGCATCGGGCTTCCCCCCTGGGGTTCGGTGAACATGCCGGCTCTGAGTCCAAGCTCGGACGCGGCCGCCTGGCCGACAACGAGACCGTCGGCGAGTGTGGCCGCGGGCAGAGCGGAGTCGGTCCAGAGACGGATCGCTCCAACAGTGGCGACTTCCGACTGAAAGAACGTGCCTGGCGAGGTCATGACCTGGGTGAGCGAACCGGTGGCAGACGCACCCGAAACGACCACTTCGGGTCGCTGGACGAGGCTCTCACAGAGGCCCGATGGAAGCACGCCTTCGTTGGTGGCGACTGCAACCCAACCCCCGGCTCGTGTGAACTCCTCCTCGAAACGAACCAGGTCCTGTGCGGTTGTGAACTCACTCCACGAAAGAAGCCCAACAAGCAAGAAGGCGGAAGCCGCCACCAGTACGCTTCTGGTGCCTGCTGCCCGCAGACCGCGAAGGGCTTCGATCAGGACCGGGCCGAGTCGCCATGAGTTCATGATGACGACTCGACGAGTGCGCCGTCGACGAGTCTCACCACACGGCGGCATCTTCTCGCAACGTCCTGATCGTGGGTGGCGACGATGATCGCAGTGTGCGCGTCGCGCGCCCCCCAGAGAGCATCGAGGACACGACCGGAGGTCGTTCTGTCCAGCTGACCGGTCGGCTCGTCGGCGCAGAGGAAGCGCGGTCGACCTGCCAGCGCCCTCGCAATGCACACGCGTTGGAGCTCGCCTCCCGACAGCGTGTTGACCGGCTGATCGACAACCGTTCCCAATCCAAGACGCTCGAGAACGTCCACTGCCACAGCTTCCGCATCGGGTCTTTGCGCACCCGCTGCGAGAAGTCCCAGGCACGTGTTGTCGATAGCCGTCCTGCGATTGAGCACGTTGACAGTTTGGAGTACCCAGCCGAAGTGGAGCGCTCTCAGTCGAGTGAGAGCGCCTCCTCCTTTGGGAATGGGGGCGTCATCCATCAGGACGTCACCCGAGCTTGGGGTCTGGAGGAGGCCGATCACGGACAGCAGCGTCGTCTTGCCCGATCCCGAAGGGCCCACGACTGCAACGTCGTCACCTTCGTGGATCATCAGGTCGATGTTCGCGAGTACCTGGCGTGTCGGCTCGTACGCGTGGGACACGTGCCTCAGTTCGAGGGGCATGTCGGATCCGTGAGAACATCCGCGGGGTTGACGAGCACCAGGTCACTCGCCTTGACGCCCTGTTCGATGTCCACCTGGCCGGCCAGTCCCGATCCCACCACGACCGCTCGAGCTTCGTAGCCTTCGCCGGATTCCAGCCAGACGCACGTCGCGCCGTACACGTTCGATACCACTGCGGTTGCGGGCAGGCGCAGAACTTCGAGCGGAGTGGACCGGCGTACCGTCGCCGTCACCTGGTCGACTCCAGGGTCGACGCTCTGTGCGAGGGCGCCGAGTTCGACCGGGTCCAACGCGCCGTCCGTCATGTCGAACGTTGATTCGTCAACGATCAAGATCCAGTCGCCCCGGAGGTCGATGGCGTTGCCGTCGAGATCACGGATCGTGACCGCGTCGAGGAGCCGAGGGCCTCTCATGAATGCCGCACCTGGTGTTGGAGCATCGAAACCAACGCTTGCATCGATCTGGCCGATCCGAAACGACGGCGTGGGCAGCCATATGATCCAACCTGGATCGAAGATCCCATCGGGATTGATCACGCCCAGGTCGGTGGACCACGCCTTGACCGCTTTGGCGGTTCCGGTCCCGTACACCCCGTCCGGTTCCTCCGATAGAAGCCCCATGGACCCGAGGAGTTCTTGGAGAATTGTCACGTCCTCACCCTTGTCTCCGCGTCCGAGCCGACGGTAGAACGGCCGCGCAGTCGCCTCGGCGACTCGCGCAACCCCGTCGATCGCCATCACGGCGGTGCCGCTCGTGATGGTGTCTCCAGTGGCAACGGAGATCTCTGTGACGAGTCCCGACCATCGGGGGGCGGACACCGAATCGGGTTCTCCCCAGTCCAGACTCAGCATCACTGCGGTCTGGTCATACACCTGCCGTGTCTCGGCCTCCATGATGACCGGCTCGGGGATGTTCTCGATGGCTTCGAGATGGTCGGCAACGCCGAAGCGCAGCCAAACGAGGATGGCGACAGGGACGAGCACGAGGAGCACGGAGACCAGCAGGGTCGTTCCCCAAGGACGGTGGTTCCGACTGGGGCGTTTCGTGTCGCGCCGGGTGTCTTGTTCTTTCACGCCAGGTCCCTGTTCGCGGTGATACCGTGGCCAAGATAACGCCCCGAGTGCACAGACCGCCGCACTAGGGGTAGAGCTTCAGGCACTCACCCAACTCCGAGCGGTTCTCCCAAACGAGCATGTAGAACTCCCCAGTATCCATGTCGTCCGGGACGTCGAAGCCGAGCTCTCGGGCACAGGCCCGTCGTTTTTCCTCCCGTTCCTGCGTTTCGGCCTCTGTCGGCAGGATGCTCTGTGCGTACACGTCGGCGACGACATCCGAGTACTCGCTCGTGCACTCCTGGACGATTCTTTCTTGGGCCGTGAACTGCTCGTCCGTGGCGTTGAGTGGCAGACTGCCTAAGTCGAAGGACAACGACTTCCCGCCCTGCTCGGGGTAGGGACCGAAGGTCGGGACGCCGTGGTCTTCGAGGCATGCCATCGTGGCCAGGACCGCCTGCTCGAATTCGTCGTAGGTGACCCCGTTCTCAAGCAGCTTCCGCTGGTACTCGCTCGTCTGCCCCGACTCGCCGGCGACAGCATCGGCTCCCGACTTCGAACATGCGGCGAATCCGATCGCCAGCACGGCGACCAGGATGGGTACGGCGGTCCGCCGCACCCATCCTCGTGTCGTCACCGTGTCGTGGTGTCTAGTTGTAGAGATACCAAGCATGGGTATATCCCAGGTTTGCGCGATCGTAGGTCCAGTCGACGCCATAGCCGGTTCGTACGATCGAGTCACTGTACGGATCCGTGTCGTAGTCGTACGCCGTCCGCCACGTCAGCGTGGAGGCGTCGACGTATCTCATGGATCTGACATCCACCCAGGTGCAGTTGTCGTAGTACTCGGCGATGTCGCCGCTGGCCTGGTTGCCCCCGGTCACACCGTTCGCGGATATGGTCACGCAGGGGTCATAGTGCACGCTTGACGCCGCCATGGCCGGGAGCGCGATGGCCAGTATCGCCACCACAATGAACGCGACCGTACTTCGTCTCTTCATCGTTTCCTCCTTTCGTCGTCTGGCTCCAGATCTGGAGTCGGTGTCTTCCTGTCTATGTATTAGTCGCGGCGGTCGAAAAGGTTCCCGGCCTTTGCGTCCGACGACGCCGGTTTGTGGTCTTCGGCTCGTCGACTCTCAGGGTTTTCACATTCGGTGTGGCTATACCTAGGGGGCCGAAACCAAGGAGGTAGGAAACCATGCGTCACTTTGACGGGTACGTCATCGAAAGAAGCTTCCATGCGTTTGGAGCTGGCACCGGTGGGCCGTGTCGAGGTGACGGTCGTGATAGACAATGCCATTGACATCCTTGCGGCCACATCGGAAGGGGTAG
>CAZWHZ010000100.1:0-5615 GCA_964633745.1 uncultured Acidimicrobiia bacterium | reverse complement strand
ACAACAAGGAGGGACTCGTGCTCGCACCGTCTCGCGACGTATGGCAGCCGCGCGCGCTGTGCCGTGGCAACCATTCACACCTCTTTTTCCCACCCAGCGCATTTGAGCGTAAGGACGAACGAGAGCGGCGAGAATCGAGAGCGAGAGCCATCTGCAAGGTGTGTCCCGTCCGTGAGGAATGCCTCCAGGCAGCCCTGGAGATCAGAGAGCCGTACGGCATCTGGGGTGGCCTCACGGAGGGCGAACGCCGCGAGTACGTGCTGCGGTCGGTCTAGTAGCTCCGCAGATCGCCGTTTCGTCTGGTGATCGAAGACGAGTCCAGCCACTCCAGGATCGGCACCGCATACTTCCGCGAAATCTGATATCGGTCGCGGAACTCAGCAACTGTGAAGGGATTGGGGAGAGCCGAGAGCCCTGACTTGATCTCCTCGACCTGATCCGGGAGGTAGACGAGGTCATCCGAGACCTGCACCAGATCGCCTCTTCGCAGGAACGCGTGCAGCGTCTCACGATCGATGCCGAGTTCGCTCACCTTCGGCACCAACAGCCCGAAGCTTCTCAGCTTCGAGACGAGCTCTTCGAGTGACGCCGTTACCTCGCCGTCGAGCGTCACCGAGAATCCGGTCGCGGCCACAAACGGTCCTGCATCCCGCAACTCCTCGGATCGGCTCACCAACGCGTCGAGGACGGCGGTTGACACTCCGAGTCGACCGGCGAGATCTGCCTTCGGGATGCCGGGACGGAGCGGGCTCGCCTCGTGGAAGTGGTGCACGTGTTCGAGGGTGAGTTCGGTCAGGTCTGCCGCCTTTGCATCGGAGAGCGCAACGCTTCCGACAACGAGCGCGCCAACCTCGCCGCCACCAGAGTGTTGGGCGAGCCGGTCGGTGGTATCGGTTTCCCGAACCCGTAGGAGTGCCTCGGCCCGCTCGTCAGGGGTGGCATGAACCACTCCTGCGAGAAGTGACCCGCCGGACAGCATCCGGTCCCCTCTGAGGGGAGGGCCGGGATCGAGAATTGTGCCACCTGCTACCACCTGCCGCCTGCCAACCTCTCTCAGAATGAACGGGTCGCCCACCATCACCGGGAGGTTCGTGCCAACGGTCAGGAGGGCGAATCCGTCGCCATCGATGCCGGCTCCGTCGAGCGGACGCACGCGAACGGGCCACGTGCCACTTCCGAGATGGAGGTGAAAGGCGCCCTTCGCAGTGATTGGTTCCTCGACGTACCGGGCGACTCGTACCGAGGCGAGGAATCGGTTGGTGACGGCCCACCCGTCGGGAGATCCCAACATTGCCCCGCGGGTGATGTCACGACGGTCCAGACCCGTGAGGTTCGCTGCAACCCTCGAGTGGGGCGACACCTGGTCCTGAGCTCGCTCATGGGTTTGCAGCGACCGGATGCGCGCCGAACGGCGTCCGGGCCAGATCATCACTCGATCACCGACGGACAGTGATCCGTCGAGCAAGGTGCCTGTGACGACCGTACCGGTTCCAGCAATCGTGAACGACCGGTCGATCCACATGCGGGGCCGCCCGGGGTCATGGAAAGAGTCGACAGCTACTGTGACCTGCTCGGAGAGAGCCACCAGAAGTCGTTCCAACCCGACATTGCCCGGTGCCGACACAGGAACTATCTGTGCCCCCTCGAGGCTCGTCCCCGCAAGCCGCTCCTCGATCTCCATCCCCGCGATCTCCGTGAGATCCTCATCGACACGGTCGATCTTCGTGAGTGCCACGATGCCGTGCCGAACGCCCAGGAGGTCGAGCACTGCGAGGTGTTCTTCCGACTGTGGCATCCACCCTTCGTCGGCAGCGACGACGAACAGCGCTACGTCGATCGCCTCGATGCCAGAGAGCATGTTCTTGATGAAGCGCTGATGGCCCGGAACGTCGACGAATGACACTTCGGTACCGTCAGGAAGCACCGTCCAGGCGAATCCGAGGTCGATGGTGAGCCCCCGCTCTTTCTCGGCAGCCCACCGATCGGGGTCTCTGCCAGTGAGCGCCTGGATCAGGGTCGACTTGCCGTGATCGACATGACCGGCAGTTCCTACAACCGGCACACATCCTCCAGGATCGATGCAATCCGTTCGTCGTCCTCCTGGACTACCGAACGAAGGTCAATCAGGATCTTGCCTGCTTCGCGACGCGTGACCAGAGGAGGGTCGGTGGCGAGGAGAAGAGGCCACAGTGTGGCCGCCCCAGGATTGGCGACTCTGATGAGGGGTGACGGAACTTCCGCGCCGGGAACCGATCCTGCACCTGGCACCGACCCTCCTGGCACGATCTCACCGTCGATACCGGAGCGGGTGAGTACGCGTCGACAGCGCGTCTCGAGCGCTTCGTAGGAAGCCGTCGCCATCGACCAGAAAGGAATCGACGCACCGTCTCCATTGGCGTACATCTCGAAGGTGGCGGCCAGTGCGGCAAGGATCGGGCCGGACACGCGAAGCGCTCGCGCGATGGGGTGATTGGCGAGCCGCGAGACGAGATCGGCGCTGCCGACGATGACGCCTGCTTGTGGTCCGCCGAGCAACTTGTCACCGGAGAACATCACCACGTCGGCACCCGCTTCGAGAACCTGTCGGATCCCCGGCTCTCCCTCCAGCCATCGGGGAGGGGGTCCATCCAACCATGGAACGTTGCTGTCGATGAGCCCGCTGCCGACGTCGAAGGCGAGAGGAATATCGCGTGCGTGTGCGAGTGCGATGAGGTCCTCGATCGGAGGGGTTTCGGTGAACCCGACCACCCGGTAGTTCGATGGGTGAACCTTGAGGATGAGGCCGGCTCCATCCTCGATCGCACGTTCATAGTCAGACAGGCGGGTGCGGTTCGTCGTTCCAACCTCGAGCATGCGGGCGCCCGACGCCGCCATCAGCTCGGGCAGGCGGTAGGAACCACCGATCTCGATCAACTCCCCCCGAGACACGGCGACTGGTCGGTCTCCACCCATGGCGGCGAGCGTCAGCAGCAGTGCTCCCGCGTTGTTGTTGACGACGAGGGCGGACTGCGCACCGGTGACATCGACCACCAGCCGGTGGAGGTAGACGCCTCGACCGCCCCGACGACCCTGCGTCAGATCGAACTCGAGGTTCCCATATGTGACGGCTGTGCCGTGCAGAGCCGCGGCAGCGGAGGGAGCCAGCGGTGCTCTCCCGAGGTTGGTGTGCAGGAGCACGCCCGTTGCGTTGATGACCGACCGATGCCGGAGCGATCGAAGTCGTTCCAGCATGCTGGTCGCAAGTGCCAGCGGGTTCTCAGAGGCGCCGGCACGGGCCTCGCCAATGGCCGTCCGGGCAGACTCGACGACGAGCAGACGAGGGAGTGTGGTGTCGCCCAGTTCTCGAACGAGCTGATCCACCGAGGGCAAATCGCGAAACGCCATGGCGTGAAGCGTAGTTTTCGCGGGAGCTATCGCGTGGAGGCGGCGTACCCTTCCAATATGGATGACCAGCCGATTCGGGACGCGTCGACCGTCTGCGTGGTCAAACCCGGCCTGGGTGGGCTCGAAGTGCTGATGGTCAGACGAGCGACGTCGTCGGTGTTCGTTGGCGGTGCGTATGTCTTTCCCGGCGGTGCCCTCGACGAGGTCGACCGAAGTGATACGGCACGCAGACTGTTCGGCGATGGTCCGCTCTCTCCATGGCTGTCTGCGGCCGTGAGGGAGACAGCCGAGGAGGCGGGGCTCGTCGTCCCAACAGGACCGATCGAGACTCCGAGAACCGCGCACGGCGTGGAGCTTCTCCGTGCTCTCGATGATGCCGGCTACGCCTTCGACCGCTCGAGACTGGCCTATCTCTCGAATTGGGTCACGCCGAAGGGTCAGCCGAGGCGTTTCGACACCAGATTCTTCGTGACCGACGCCCCGGAGTACGCACAGGCGTCGCCAGACGGGACCGAGGTGACGGACACGGTGTGGGTGGCGCCGGGCGATGCCCTGGAGCACAGGGCTCGAGGAGAGTGGACGCTCGTGCCACCGACGATCGCAACGCTCGAGACGCTCGCAGAATTCGATGATGCCGCCGCCGTCCTCGCGTTTGCGCACCGTCAGGAGTCGGTCCCCCGCTTCGAGCCACGAGTGGTCAGACAGGAAGGAACGTTGAAGATCCTGATGCCAGGCGACGCCGGCTATGACGAGGCGGAAGCATGAACGTGCGTCGAGTGCTCGCCCCGAACCCGGGCCCCTACACCGGGGACGGGACCAACACATATGTGCTCGACTCGGAAGGGGAAGCGCTCATTATCGATCCCGGACCGAACGACGAGCGTCACCTTCAAGCGATCCTCGCCTCGGTGGAGTCGCTCGCGCCTCAGATGATTCTCGTTACACACACGCATGAGGACCATGCGCCGGCAGCGAATCCGCTCGCCGCGATGCTCAGCGTTCCGGTGGCCGGACACGGGCCCGGTCGGGAGTTCAAGCCGGATCGGATCCTGGTCGACAACGACATCGTCGAGTTTGGGGGCACAACGGTGCGAGCCGTGGCTACACCAGGACACAGTCCTGACCACCTCTGCTTCCTCGCGAAGTCGGCGCTGTTCACCGGGGATCACATCATGGGAGGGTCGTCGGTCTTCGTGGAGGACATGACTGCCTACATGGCATCGCTACGCAAGGTCCAACGACTCCCGCTCGACGTGCTGTACCCGGGTCACGGCCCGGCCGAGCACGATCCTCCGGCGGTGATCGCCGAGTACATCGAGCACAGACTCGAACGCGAACGGCAGATCGTCGAGGCCGTCGAATCTGGTCGGACCGACGTCAACGCTATCGTCGCGACCGTGTACGCGCAGGTCGACTCGGCCCTTCTTCCCCTCGCCGCGATCGCGGTACATGCCCACCTCCGCAAGCTTGCCGTTGAGGGTGTCGTGCGCGTCGACGGGGACGAGGTGACCCTCCTATGAAGGGGCTGCTCAGAGCCGGCGCGGTCCTCACCCTGATCGTTGCTCTCGCGACGCCGGCCTTCGCGGAAGTCAGCCAGGACGACGTTGATCAGGCAGCCAGGAGACTGCAGCAGTTGAGGCAGCAATCAGACACGCTGGTCGCCCAGTATGAAGATGCGTGGGCCAGGTCCGAACTCCTGACGGACCAGATCCAATCGCTCACTGATCTCGTGACAAACTCACAAGTCGGCATCGGGATCGCAGAAGGCAAGGTCGAAGATCGCGCCGTCGAGATGTACATGAACGGCACGGGCACCGAGATCTTCACGGCGTTTCTGCTCAGTGGCGGTGGAAGCGCAAGCATCGGGTACTTGGAGGAGACGGCTGCCGCGGATCAGCAAATCGTCAATGACCTCGCGACCCTCCGCCAGTCGTACCAACGTCAGCTCGACGATTTGGAGACGGCACGCACCGAGCAGGATCGCGTGACGGAAGACATGCAGACTCTTGCCAATCAGGTCCTCGAGCAAATGGGCTCCGCCCAAGCCGCATATGACGTGTTGAAGGAAGCGCGTGCTCGCCAGTTGGCCGAAGAAGAGGCTGCCCGCAAGGCGGCTGAACAAGAGGCTGCCCGCAAGGCGGCTGAAGAGGAGGCTGCCCGCAGGGCCGCCACCTCGACGACCACAGTGCCGGTCACAACGAACCCGGCGTCGACTACCTCGACTACCTCGA
>CAZWHZ010000099.1:0-5621 GCA_964633745.1 uncultured Acidimicrobiia bacterium | reverse complement strand
GTGACGAGGCGTTCCGGTGACGCCACACGCCGGTTCGTGGCTCGACCCCGTACATGGGGAGCAGCCGCCAGCCGTCGTTGGCGACCATGTGGACGGCTTCGACGATGTAGTCGAACTCCTCTTCGGAGATGAAGTAGTTGAAGTTGACCCTCGCCCAGCCGGGCTTGATCACCTCGAACCCCTTGGCCACTTCTCGGTCGACCGCGCGGCTCGTTTCGGCGTCGATGCCGAGTAGTCGGTGACCATACGGACCGGCGCAGGCACAACCACCGCGTGCCTGGATGCCGAAGAGATCGTTGAGAAGGGCGACGACGAACTCGTGGTGGAGCATGGGGTGGTCGGGCGCCTTCACCGTGAACGAGATGATCGAAAGCCGGTCAGCGTCGGGATTGCCGAGGATGCCGATGTTCGGGTTGGTGCGCCAGGACGCGATCGCTCTGGTGATGAACTCGTGCTCCCGACGGCGTATCTCCTGAGGTCCGACAGCCTCTTTGAGCTGAAATACCAGCCCTGCCCGGATGGATTCGATGATGGCCGGCGTGCCGCCTTCCTCTCGGTGCTCCTGATCTCGGAGGTAGTGATGGTCGAACGAGCTGACGTAGCTGACGGTGCCGCCTCCTGGCACAGACGGAACCCGGTTCTGCAGAAGTTCCCGACGAACGCAGAGTACGCCCGGTGTCTGGGGCCCTCCGATGAATTTGTGTGGCGAGATGAACACAGCGTCCTTGTAGTCGCTTCCATCCGAGGAGGGTGACCGCATCTCCACGGCGACGTAGGGAGCGGCGGCGGCGAAGTCCCAGAAGGACAACGCTCCGTGGCGGTGGAGGAGCGAGGAAATGGCGGACGTGTCGGACGTGATCCCTGTGACGTTCGATGCTGCCGAGAAGCTGCCGATCTTGAAGCGACCGCTGTGGCGCTCCAGCATTTCCTCGAGGTGCTCGAGGTCGATGTGACCGTCGTCATCCTCCCGGATCTCGGCAACGTCCACGACCGATTCGAGCCATGGAAGCTCATTGGAGTGGTGTTCGTAGGGTCCTACGAACACCACCGGCCGATCTGTCACCGACGCCGAGAGCAGGTAGCGATCCTCGAGCACCGACGGGATCCGAATCCCGAGGATCGCGATCATCTTGTCGATGGCGCCCGTCGACCCCGAGCCACAGAAGATGACGGCGTGTTCTTCGTCGGTCCCTCCTAGGCATCGCTTGATCAACGACCGAGCCTCCTCCCTGAGGTTGGTGGTCTGTCGCCCCGTCTCAGACGTCTCGGAGTGGGTGTTTCCGTAGAGAGGGAGCACGACCTCGCGCAGATAGTCCTCGATGAAGGCGAGCGGCTTGCCCGAGGCCGTGTAGTCCGCGTAGACGATTCGCCTTGGACCGAATGGGCCGTTGATGGCTGTACCCGTTCCGATGACTGACGATCGGATCGTCTCGATGAGCCGCTGCACGGGCGCCATGGTAGGGGCCCTTCTCATCGGTTTCTCATGCACCTATTACCCCCTTCCTATGCCATCTTTGTAAAGTCGGAGTATCTATGGGTTCCCGGATTCTCATCGCTGAGGACGATCGCGGCGTGCGCCAGTCTTTGGAGCGCGCTTTGAGGTTCGAGGGCTATGAGGTGGCAGTCGCCAACGATGGATCTGAGGCGCTCGAGGCGTTGAGCTCTGCCGAGCCGGATCTCGTGCTCCTCGATGTCATGATGCCGCACATCGACGGTCTCACCGTGTGCCGCCGGCTGCGTGCGTCGGGGAGCGACGTTCCGGTGCTCATGTTGACCGCACGGCATGAGGTTCGCGATCGAGTAGCCGGCCTCGACGCCGGCGCCGACGACTACCTGGTCAAGCCGTTCGCCCTCGAAGAACTCCTCGCCCGGATCCGGGCGCTCCTCCGCAGAAGCGTTCCAGGTGAGGACGCGTCGACGCTGGTCGTCGATGACCTGTCGCTGGATCCTCGTACCCGCAAGGTCACCAGAGGTGAGCGCGAACTCGACCTCACGAAGACCGAGTTCGATCTGCTCGAGCTGCTCATGCTCAACGTGGGGGTGGTGCTTACCAGGGATACGATCTACGAACGGATCTGGGGCTACGACTTCGGCACCACCTCGAACTCCCTCGATGTGTACATCGGCTATCTGCGACGGAAGACCGAAGAGGCGGGCGAGTCCCGACTCATCGACACGGTTCGCGGCGTCGGCTACGTGATTCGCACGCTATGAAGCTGCGCACCAGGCTGACCGTTCTGGTCACCGGCGCGGTCGCCCTCGCGGTGGTCATGGTCTCGGCATCGACGTTCTTTCTCGCCAGGGCACAGATGCGCTCGGTGATCGACCGATCGCTGATTGAACGCGCGGACCTTGCCCGAGACTACGAAGGCGGACCGAGCGCCCTGATTCAGCGTCAAGAACAGCTCATGGCCTTCATGGAAGGTGGCTTCGTGCGGGTAGATCTGTACGTTCAGGTCGCCTCTGCCAGCGGAGTTCGTGTCGGGGCATCCAGCCAGAGGGTGGTTCTGCCGATCAGCGGTGACGACGTTGCGATCGCGAGCGGCAAAGAAGAGGGGCCACTGCTGCGGGATGTGACCGTCCGGGACCAGCACCTGAGGATGGTGACGGCCACCGCGGGTGAGGAGGGCCTGGCCATCCAGCTCGCCCGCCCGCTCACGGAAGTCGATCAGACGCTTGCCCGACTCGCCCTCGTCCTCGCGTTGGTGGGGCTCGGCGGCATCGCCCTGGCAGCCGGCATGGGGCTGGCGATTTCTCACGGTAGCCTCGCTCCGCTCAGTTCCCTCTCGGCAGCAGTCGAGCACGTTGCGGAAACCCAGGACCTCGAGTCCCGCATCGCTGTCGAACGTGACGACGAGATAGGGAGTCTTGCTGCCGCCTTCAACACCATGCTCGAGGCGCTGGAAACCTCTCGTTCGCAGCAACAGAGGCTCGTTACCGACGCCTCCCACGAACTCAGGACACCGCTCACGAGTCTGCGGACGAACATCGAGTTTCTTGCGCGAGCCGAGGGGATGCAGGAAACGGACCGCACCGCGCTCATGAATGACGTTTCGTTCGAGATGCGAGAGCTGAGCAGTCTTGTTTCCGAAATGGTCGAACTCGCAACGAGTGCCAAAGCCGGAGACGAGCCACTCGAAGGGGTCGATCTCACCGAGACCGTCGAAGAGGTCGTCACTCGGGCCCGGCGCCGGACCGGTCGAACGATCACCGTGACAGGCAACGCCGGCCACATCCAAGGCAGACCCAGCTCACTCCAGAGAGCGATCTCGAACCTCATCGACAACGCCGACAAGTGGAGTCCCCCAGACGGCGTCATCGAGGTGGAGTTGTCGGAGGGCCGTGTTGAAGTTGCTGATCACGGTCCGGGCATTCGTGAGCAGGATCTCCGTCACATCTTCGATCGGTTCTATCGAGCGACGGAGGCGCGCACGCTGCCCGGATCAGGGTTGGGCCTGTCGATCGTCAAAGAGATCGTTGCGCAGCACGGCGGTGAAGTCTTCGCGTTCAACCGGGACGGGGCCGTCGTCGGATTCGAGATCCCGGGCGCGTAAAAGACCTGGAGATACTTCATTCGCCGCATGAGGACCAGCATGCGGATCTCCAGGTCCCGGTGGTCCGGTTGTAGTCGCCACCCCGGGGCGGTGCCCCACAGAGGCGACGTTACGGTCGCCTCAGCGGCCGGCCACCTCCAGAGTCCTGCAAAAACCACTTACCAAGTCGGACCACCTCCTTTCTCTGGTGAGGCCAGTCTGGCACAACTCGCTCCTTGCGCACGGGCATTTTCCGATGTGCTGTGGTTCATGTCGCGGGGCGGATTCGGGGTACCCCGAGGGGTACTAGAGTGATAACGTAAACCTTTGGATGGGCTCCTCGACAAGGGGAACGGGTTATGAGCAGGGAACCGCGATCGCTGCGACGGGACCTCATCATCGGTCTGGCAGCGATCCTCACCGTCATCCTCATACCGCTCATCATCTTCGTGCCGCTCCGGAGTCCGGCGACCCCGGGCGACCCGTGGAACGAAGTGCCCGAGGACCTTGGGCATGTGGACCACACGTCACTGATGCCCGGTCCCTTTGCGACAGGTCAGGATGTGACCAAGGCGTGCCTCGAGTGTCACCCGGACGCGGGTGACGACATGCTGCACTCCGAACACTTCACGTGGCTCAACACGCCGGTGAATGTCGACGGTCAGGACATCGCGTTCGGCAAAGCTGTCGCTCTGAACAACTTCTGTCTGGGTGTTCAGGGGAACTGGCCGAAGTGCACTTCATGCCACGCCGGCTACGGCTGGTCGGACGAGACGTTCGACTTCAACGATCCTGCCAACATCGACTGTCTCGTCTGCCACAACCAATCCGACGCGTATGCGAAGGGCGACTCTGGCAACCCGGCCGAAGGCTCTGATCTCGTCGCCGCCGCACAGAGCGTCGCCAACCCGTCCCGCTGGAACTGCGGACAGTGTCACTTCGATGGTGGTGGCGGTAACGGCGTGAAGCATGGTGACCTCGATGACTCGCTCATCTATCCGGACGAGACCCTCGACGTGCACATGGGCAAGTACGACTTCGTCTGCACCGACTGTCACACGACTGTTGATCATCAGATCATGGGATCATCGACGTCGGTGGCGCTCGATGCGAGGAACGAGATCTTCTGCACGAATTGCCACGATGCGAAGCCGCACGCCGATGAACGACTGAACGGGCACACCGATGCCGTTGCATGCCAGACCTGCCACGTACCGGAGTATGCGCTCAAGGATCCGACGAAGCTGTGGTGGGACTGGTCGGCGGCAGGCAACGACAACATCCCGGAGGATCACTACACCTATCTGAAGATCAAGGGCAGCTTCGTGTACGACACGAACGTAGTGCCCGAGTACTTCTGGAGCAACGGCACCGCCGATAGGTACCTGCTCGGTGACCCGATAGCCACAGACGGGCCGACCGAGATCAACGCGCCGAACGGTGGCATCACCGATGGTGCGTCGAAGATCTGGCCGTTCAAAGTACACCGGGCAAAGCAGCCGTACGACACCAAACTGAACATTCTCATCCAGCCGAAGCTCGCGGGCGAGGGCGGGTACTGGGTGGACTTCGACTGGTCGAAAGCGCTCGAGCTTGGCGGCGAGATCACCGGCACAGGGTTCAGTGGGGAGTACGGCTTTGCCAGAACCGACATGTGGTGGCCAATCACCCACATGGTACAGCCGGCTGAGAAGGCTCTTCAGTGCGACGACTGCCACGGCGATGGCGGCCGGATGGATTGGGAGGCGCTGGGCTACCCCAATGATCCGCTGTTCTCCGGTGGAAGGGCAGAGTTGGGAATGGTCGGGGGTGGGCAATGAGGAAGACCAAGCTCCTGCTCGGCCTGGCGTTTGTCGCGTTTCTCGCCGCAGCGGCGATCGCGTCGCTGCCCGCCGCCGCGGACATCGCTACCGCGCACCCTCAGTTCGAGTTGTTGGACGCCGATGGCAACAACGTGCTCGACAGCGGCGAGCCAGTCTCGACCATGCAGACATGCGGTCAGTGTCACGACACGGCGTTCATCGAGTCGCACAGTTACCACACCGACGCCGGCCTCTCGTCGATGACATCGCCAGGAGGGACATCCTC
>CAZWHZ010000098.1:0-5644 GCA_964633745.1 uncultured Acidimicrobiia bacterium | reverse complement strand
GGTGCTGGTCGGAGGTGTGGTTGACGATCAGTTCGGTGACGATGCGCAGCTCCCTTCGGTGTGCTTCGTCAAGGAGCGTTGTGAAGTCTTCGATCGTTCCGTACCTGGGATCGATTGACGTGTAGTCCGAGACGTCGTAGCCGTCGTCCCTGAGAGGTGACGGGTAGAAGGGCAGGAGCCAGATCGCGGTGATGCCCAGATCGACGAGATAGTCGAGTTTGGAGGTCAGACCCGGAAGGTCGCCGAATCCATCGCCGTTCGAGTCGCAGAAGGAGCGGAGGTGGGTTTCATAGAAGATCGCATCCTTGTACCAATCCATGAGGAACAGCCTAGGGGCGGCTGCGCCGCCCCTCGTACCTCGTACCTCGGCCACGCTGCGTGGTGCGAATCCGGATCAACTGGCTGCCGATCACTGGAGCCACGTTGTCGGGTACCGCTTCGCCTTTCCTCGACTTCGCCTCGAACACCTCCCCAAAGAACCCTCGGCCTTCCGGCCTCGCCGGGGAGCGAACGGTCCGCCCTGCGGTCTCATCCCGGCTGAGACCGCGCTCTTGCTGATGACTGATGACTGAGGGCCGCGAGCGAAGCGAGCCGCCGGTTGTTCGCCGTTCGCTGTTGGCTGTTCAGCCCTAGGCTTGTCGCATGGCGATGTTCGCACCGGAGATCGAGGTCGCGATCCTTGCCGACGCGGTTCAGGCGGTCGCCGGCAAGCTCTTTGTGCTCGGTGGCGGCTGGGACACGCTCTACGCCGCACGGTTTCCGGCGCGGCACCCGAGCCTCGGGATCGGTGTGCGGGTGCGAGTCCCTTGGCCGCAGATCGAGAACGAATTCACGCTGTCGGTGGACCTCGTCGATGAGGATGGCCACAGTGTCTTCGGAGACAAGAACATCACTCAGACGTTTCGGGCGGGACGCCCGCGAGGGCTGCCGGACGGTGTAGACGTCGGGGTGGTGCGGGCGCTCACGATCAACGGGCTCGTGTTCCCGAGCGAAGGTGGCTACTCGTTCGTCGTGTCGATCGACGGAGTGGAGGCGCAGCGGATCTCCTTCAGGGTGCGGGAGCATGTCCCGGTATAGCTCGCTCCGCTCGCTGTTCTGGGCTCTGAGTGAGACAGCCGCCCTGCGAAGGCAGGACACGTGCACGTGCCGTTCCTACCCAGAGCTCACAACTCACGAGTCCAGTCACGGGCGGAGCCCGTGACCCCTCTAACCTTGCACCGGTGAACCTCGACCGCATCGAACATCAACCCGCGTTTCGGTTCATGAAACGCTTCAGTTCTGCCGAACCCGGCGTCCTCGCTGCTGCCGTCGCGTACAACCTGTTCTTCGCACTGGTGCCGATTGCAGCGGTGCTGCTGCTCGTCGCATCACTGTTCGGCAAGGATGCATCGGCAACAGAAGGGGCACTCTCGGGGATGCTCCCCTCCGACATGGCGCGGCAGATCGCCGAAGTGATCAAAGGCGTCGCTCAGGTGCTGCCATCCCAGACGGGTGCGTTCATCGTTGTCGGTATTCTCGTTGCCGGCTGGTCGGCCTCCCGCGGTGTACTCACTCTGATTCGAGTGTTGCGCCAGATCGAGGAACTCGAGGAAGACCGTCCGTGGTGGAAGGTCAGGCTCGTGTCGATCATGCTCACCATGGGTGGAGCGATCGTGTTCGCTCTCACGATGCTGCTGATTCCCGTGGGCGGAGTCATAGCCGATCGCCTGGAAGCGACCACCGGTATCAGCGGGATCCATACCGTCTGGTCCTCGCTCAGAATCCCCTTCGCTTCGGCCGGCGTCCTCGTCTTCCTGTGGCTGTTCTACCGGTACGGGCCACCCCGACGGCTTCCGGGAATCGGTCTGGCCTCGTTTGCGAGCACGGCAGGGATCGTCGGGTTCTCTCTCGCATTCCAGCTGTTCATCGACTGGTTTGGCGGGGCTCCCGGCGCGACGTTCGCGGTGTTCACCCTCGCTGTTTTGCTGCTCTGGCTCTACATCATTGCCTACGTGATCATCCTGGCCGCGTCCGTTGCCGCCGAGATCTCCAGGCGTCGCCGCCTCAGATGACGCTGCGTGATCCCACCGTCAAGGCAGGATTGGGTCTGCTCGGCAGAACCCTCCTCCGATACCGAAAGGCGTCGATCCTGTCGATCGGCAGCGCCCTGCTGTGGATGTCGATGGTCGTTCTCGTGCCCTATCTGACGAAACTCGTCGTGGATAGTGCAATAGACGGAAACCGATCCGATCTCCTCATTCCTCTCTTCTGGCTGATCGTTGCCGTCGGGTTCCTCAAAGCGCTCGGGATCGGAGGGCGGAGGTTCTTCGCCTTCAGCTTGTCCTACCGAGCAGAGACGGATCTCAGGAACAGGCTTTTCGAGCACATCCAGCGTTTGGCGTTCAGCTTTCACGATCAGGTGCCAACCGGTGAGCTGATGGCCAGGGCCTCCTCGGACCTCTCCCAAGTGAGGCTGATCTTCGCGATGATGCCGATCACCATTGCGAACATCGCTTTGACGGCGATCGTTGTCGTGCTCCTCATCGTGTTGGACCCGGTGCTTGGAGCGATCGCTTCTCTGTCGGTCCCGGCTCTGTTTCTGCTCGCCAACCGCTATGCATCCCGGATTCTTGGTGTCTCGTGGGAGGTGCAACAGCGACTCGCCGACCTCTCACGCGTGGTGGAGGAAGTCGTGGCCGGGGTGCGGGTTGTGAAGTCATACGGCCGGGAGGACACCGTGGTTGGCCGTCTGTCGACCAGTGCCGACCGCATCTACTCCCGGACCATGGAGATGCTGCGCCTTCGTTCGGTGTATGTGCCGATGTTCGAGCTGATCCCTGCTGTCGCTACCGCCGCTGTGCTCTTGGTTGGCGGGAGCAGAGTCGTCGACGGTTCGATGACGCTCGGAGATTTCGTCGCGTTCACTCAGTACATGGCTGTTCTGATGTTCCCTCTTCGTATCACCGGGTGGTTCTTCGCCGAGCTTCCCCGGTCGGCGGCGGCAGCTTCGCGAGTGATGGAACTCCTGCGCACCGCACCCGACATCTCGTCACCTGAGCACCCCGTCTCCGTTCCCGACGGTCCGGGTACTCTCAAACTGGAGCACGTTTCGTTCGCGTACCCCGACGGCTCCGCGGTGCTTCGCGACGTCGATCTGACGATTCCGGCCGGTACGTCCGTTGCGCTTGTCGGGTCGACAGGGTCCGGCAAGACCACCTTCGCTTACCTCGTACCCCGTTTCTACGATCCTGACGATGGCACCGTCTATCTCGATGGTGTCGACGTTCGCAATCTGGATATCGACGACCTTCGCAACCAAGTGGCTCTCGTGTTCGAGGAGCCGTTCTTGTTCTCGGCGACCATCGGAGAGAACATTGCATTCGGTGCTCCGGATGCCTCGGATGAACAGGTCCGGCTCGCAGCGCGTCTCGCGCAAGCCCACGAGTTCATCTCGCAGCTCGCCGACGGGTACGGCACGGTTGTCGGTGAGCGGGGCTACAGCCTCAGTGGTGGACAGCGCCAGCGGATTGCTCTTGCGAGGGCAATCCTCCGGGATCCGAGGATCCTGATTCTCGACGACGCTACCTCGTCCGTCGATGCGATCACCGAGCACGAGATCAGGGATGCACTCGAGGAGGTCATGGAAGACCGAACGACGATCATCATCGCCCATCGCACATCCACCCTGACACTCGCCGACAAGGTGCTGTTCCTGGACGACGGTCGGGTCATTGCCTCCGGCACGCACGATCAGCTCCTTGCCGAGTCGGCCCGTTACCGCCAGGTACTTGCTGAGACCATGACCGAGCCGTCCCCATGATGTACGCTCGCTACGGAGGCGATCACGAGATCGACCGTCCTTTCCAGCTCATCCGGAGGGCAGCTCGCTACGGACGGTCTCTGATGGGTGCCGCACTGTGGGCGCTCGTGCTGACGGTATTCGCAACACTCGCCAGACTCGCGGTGCCGCTCGTGCTGCGCGCCGGCATCGACCACGGAGTCACCTCGGGGGACGTCAAGGTGATTGTGGAGGCGACGGTGGTCTACCTCGTGGTGTTGATCTTCCAGTACTTCACGCAGCGGTTCTCGATGTATCAGGTTGCCTCGGTGGGCGAGCGGTATCTCCAGGGGATGCGTGTCCGTGTGTTCCGACACATGATGAGCCTCGATGTCGGGTTCTTCTCGAGGTCCAAGGTCGGTGTTCTCGTATCCCGGATGACGTCAGACGTCGAGGCACTGACCGCATTCGTCGACCAGGGCGCGATCTCGGTGATAACGAGCGTGTTGATGGTGGTCGGAGTGACCGCCGCGATGTTCTCGATCGACACGGGACTTGCATGGACCGTGCTTGCCCTGCTGCCGGCGCTGGTCGTTGTCTCGATCGTGTTTCGCACCTACGCGAACAGGGCCTACGAGGCGATCAGGGAGCAGATCGGCCGTGTGTTGGGAACGCTCCAGGAGGGGATCTCGGGGGTTCGCGTTGTGCAGGCCTACACGCAGGAACGCCGACAACTCCATGAGTTTGGTCGGGTGAACCAGCAGTACTTCGAGGCGAACCTCCAGGCGGCCAAGGCCATTGCCTCCTATTTCCCTTCGGTCGACTTCATCGCGACGGTCGGCACCGCATTGGTGCTGCTGTTCGGAGGACGCCGCGTACTCTCCGGTGAACTCAGTTTCGGGTCGCTCGTCGCGTTTCTGCTCTACCTCGGGTACTTCTTCGATCCGATCGTGCAGCTTTCCAACGTGTACAACCTTCTCCAGGCAGCGCTGGCGGCTCTGGCCAAACTGTTCGGCATCCTCGACACCGAGCCTGCTCTGGCGGTGGCCGAGGAGCCGGTGCCGATCCCTGCCGAAGCCTGCGGCGAGGTCGCGTTCGAGGATGTGACTTTCGGGTACGACCGCGACGTGCCCGTGCTGCACGGCATCGACCTGAAGGTGAGGTGTGGGGAACGGGTCGCGGTCGTTGGTGAGACCGGAGCCGGCAAGTCGACGATCGCGAAGCTCGCCGTTCGGTTCTACGACCCGACCGTGGGTCGCATCTCCCTCGACGGGGTGGATCTACGCGATCTGTCACCGTCCGATCTGCGCCGGTCGCTTTCGATGGTGCCCCAAGAGGGATTCCTGTTCTCCGGGTCTCTGCGGGACAACCTGTCGTTCGCGAGACCCGATATCGCCGAGGATGAGCTCTGGCGCGTCTGCGAATCGATGGGTATCAGCGACTGGGTACGGTCCCTTCCAGAGCGCCTGGACACGGATGTCCGTGAGCGGGGAAGCAGACTGTCCTCCGGGGAGCGGCAGCTCGTCGCCCTTGCCAGGGCTTTCGCTGCGAACCCTGCGGTCGTCGTGCTCGACGAAGCGACCTCCAACCTCGATCCAGAAACAGAGGGCATCGTCGAGTCGGCGCTCGATCAGCTCCTCGAGGGCAGGACCGCCATCGTGATCGCCCACCGTCTCACGACCGCGCAGCGGGCAGATCGCATCATCGTGATGGATGGCGGCCGGATCGTTGAGCAAGGAACCCACGAGGAACTTCTCGCGGGCGGCGGATACTACGCGCATCTCAGCGAGGTCTGGACGGGGAAGGGGACGTATAGTGGTTGAAGTCTCACGGAGAGTGGCGTAACGTTTCGACCCGTGCCGAGACTTGTCCTTCGTAAGGAAGAAT
>CAZWHZ010000097.1:0-5753 GCA_964633745.1 uncultured Acidimicrobiia bacterium | reverse complement strand
CGAGATGGACATCGAGATTCCTGAAAGCATCATCGGCGCAGAGATGGACGCGATCCTGCACCGTTTCGCTCACGATCTCGAACGGCAGGGCATCACGCTCGGTGACTATCTCCGTGTCACAGGGCAGGATCAGGATGTGTTTGTGGGTGACCTGAGAGGCCAGGCCGAACGCAACGTGCGAACGGACGTCCTTCTCAATGCGATCGTCGCGGCCGAGGAGTTGGAGGTAACCGACGAGGAAGTCGGAGAGGTGATCGAATCACTCGCCGGGCAGGCAGGGCAGGAGCTCGAAGACTTCCGGTCATCGCTTGGTGAACGGGAGAATGTCGTGCGCGGTGATATCCTGCGTCGCAAGGCACTCGAGACGGTCGCTGCCGCGGCTGTCCCGATCGATGAGAACGGAAACCGAATCGACCTGGATGTCGAACCGGTGGAGGAGACCGAATGAACGCTGAGAACTACATCGTCCCAACGGTCGTCGAGTCGACGAGTCGCGGCGACCGTGCGTTCGACATCTACAGCCGGTTGTTGAAAGACCGCATCATCTTCCTTGGAACGCCTATCGACGACACGGTGGCCAACCTCATCATGGCGCAGATGCTCCATCTCGAGAGCGAGGATCCGGACAAGGACGTCTACCTCTATATCAACTCGCCGGGGGGATCGATCACGTCCCTGTTCGCGATCTACGACACGATGCAGTACATCAAGCCGGCCGTGACCACGGTTTGTATGGGCATGGCCGCTTCGGCGGCCGCTGTGATCCTGGCCGGTGGAGAGAAGGGCAAGCGGTTTGCCCTTCCTCATGCCAGGGTCATGCTGCACCAGCCCTCGGGCGGCGCACAGGGTCAAGCATCCGACATCGAGATTCAGGCACGTCTGATCATGCAGATGCGCGAGCAGCTCAACCAGATCCTCGCCGACCACACCGGTCAATCGATGGAGAAGGTCACTTTGGATACCGAGCGCGACTTCTGGATGCTGGCGGAGGAAGCCAAGGTGTACGGGATCGTCGACGACATCCTGACTCGCCGAGAACTCACAGCAGTGACGGGAGCATAGATGGCCAAGTTCGGCGAAGGCAGCGAGCTGCTGAAGTGCAGCTTTTGCGGGAAGTCGCAGAAGCAGGTGCGGAAGTTGATCGCCGGTCCTGGCGTGTACATCTGCGACGAGTGCATCGAGCTGTGCAACGAGATCATCGCCGAAGAGTTCACAGAGCAGGAAACGGTCGGTATCTCGGAGCTTCCAACTCCGCATGAGATCTGCGAGTTCCTCGATGACTACGTCGTCGGACAGGATCGCGCCAAAAAGGTCTTGTCTGTTGCGGTCTACAACCACTACAAGCGAGTGCAAGCGGGCAGCGACACGGCGGATGTGGAACTCCAGAAGTCGAACATCCTGTTGATCGGGCCGACCGGCTGTGGCAAGACACTCCTGGCCCAGACACTGGCTCGCCTCCTGAACGTACCGTTCGCCCTCGCAGACGCAACCGCTCTCACCGAGGCCGGGTACGTGGGTGAGGACGTCGAGAACATCCTGTTGAAACTCATCCAGGCCGCCGATTTCGATGTCAAGAAGGCAGAGCGGGGGATTATCTACATCGATGAGATCGACAAGATCGCTCGCAAGGCGGAGAACCCGTCCATCACGAGGGACGTATCGGGAGAGGGCGTCCAACAGGCACTTCTCAAGATCCTGGAGGGAACCGTCGCATCGGTGCCGCCGCAGGGTGGTAGGAAGCACCCCCACCAGGAGTTCATCCAGATCGACACGACCAATGTGTTGTTCATCGTCGCCGGCGCGTTTGGCGGCCTCGAGGATCTGATTGGACGGAGGGTCGGTAACAGGGCAGTCGGGTTCGGAGCCGATATCAGGACGCGGGAGGAGCGAAGGATTTCTGAGCTCCTCGAGGCGGTCCTACCTGAGGACTTGCTCAAGTTCGGTCTCATCCCGGAGTTCGTGGGGAGGCTGCCGGTCGTTGCAACGGTCGATGACCTGGATCGGGATTCGCTCGTCGAGATCCTGCAGACGCCAAAGAACGCGCTAGTTCGTCAGTACACCCGCTTCTTCGAAATGGATGGCGTTGTGCTGGAGTTCACCGATGAGGCGCTGGTTGCGATTGCAGACCAGGCGCTGAAGCGGAACACAGGTGCACGCGGACTGCGCGCAATCATGGAAGAGGTACTCCTCGACACGATGTACGACCTGCCGACCTTCGAGGACGTTGCCAAGGTTGTGATCGACGAACATGTCGTCGCAGAGCGGGTCAATCCGACTCTCGTGCCTTTCACCGACCCGAAAGAGCGTTCGGCCTAGGTTCAGCGACCCATTTTCACATTCCGTGGCGTCGAACAGACGCTCTGTGCTTGAAATCGCCAGCACGGTCACTTATGATGACGAGCCGACCACACATAGTGGTCTGGGCTGGAAAACGGGAGGCGTAGATCTTCGATCCGCAATTGCGGTCACCTGGGTCGAAGTGAGCCAGTGGTGAGACCGGCCCGCCCCTTGAACGAGGAGGCGGAGATGAGAAGAGGTCTATTCAAGTGGGGCGCCGCGCTGGCAACGGCAGTCTTGTCACTCAGTGTGATGGCAAGCCCCGTGGCAGCACAGACGGCGGAACCCGATCTGACTTGTCCATTCACCGATGGGATCATCGTGGATCTCGGATCACCCATGATTCGTTCCGATCTGACGGTCTCCGATGCGGAGACCGGGCCGGTGGCGATCGCGATTCCCGAGGGCTACTACGACATCTACCTTCGGTCGTACGACCCACACGACAGCACCTCGCCGCAGTCGCAATCCAATGAGCAGTGGCGGCTTTCCGACGTGTCGATGGCATCGGGAGCTACGCCGGGGTTCCTGTCCGGGACCATCGACGATCTTCCGGACAATGTCGACTTCCTGTCGCAACAGGTGAACGCGAACGTGTCTGTTCCCGAGCTCACGCAGCTGTGGGCGACGCACACGGCGTACCCGACGTCCGGAGACCCGGAGACGTACGCGAACTCGATTCACCCTGTGTGCGCGGCGTTTGTTCCCGTGCCCCAAACGGGGTCGATCACGGTGACCAAAGAGGCCGGCAACACCGAGCAGACGTTCTCGTTCACGCTGGATCCTGATCCGAATACTGCGGGAATCCAGGAGATTGCTTCAGGCGGGCAGGCAACCTGGAGTGATCTGGAGGCCGGGGTGTATGACCTCTCTGAAGCGGTCCCATCTGGCTGGAACCTGGCCGGCATCTCGTGCGGAGATGCGTCCGTTCAGGTGTCTGAGAGTGGCGTACAGATTGAGCTGGCTGCTCGAGAGGACGTTACCTGCACCTTCACCAACGAGCAGATCCCGCCGGACGGTGTGTCGGTGTCGGTTGACCCCGGATCGTGCGCATGGGACGGCCAAGCGTCGTCCACGCCGGTGACGGTGACGATAGATCCTGCGTCCGGCGCAACGGTGACAATCAGCGGTCCTGGTGGCCCCTATCTTGCGTCAGGTGGAGGAGCCGTCTTTGACCTCGCACCTGGTTCCTATACCTGGGACGCTGTGGCAGCTGATGGGTTCGTGCTTGCCGGATCGGCATCGGGTTCATTCACCGCCGGCGATTGCGAGCCGCCTCCACCGGGCTCGATCACTATCGCCAAGGTCAGCCTCGTTCACACGGGAACGTTCGGGTTCGTTTCAGACACGTTGGGCTCGTTCGAGCTGACGACGACCGCCACCGCCTCGCCGGCCTCGCAGACGTTCACCGACTTGGAAGCGGGTACGTACGACGTTGCCGAGGGAGCCTTGGGTGAGGGTTGGACGCTCCAGAGCGCCGCGTGTTCGGATGGCTCGGAACCGGGAGCGATCGAGTTGGCAGCCGGGGAAGTGGTGACGTGCACGTTCACGAACCTCTACACAGAGGTCGAGGCCACAACGGTGACAAACCCGGGAACCACGAGCGAAACGCTTCCGTTCACCGGTGGTTCGTCCGCGGGAACGGGCGGAGTAGGAGTCGCACTCCTTCTTCTGGGTGGTCTTGTCCTCCTGGTTGCCCGTCCGGAACGCAAGCGGGTCGACGGCTAGCGGCGAATCCGCCGCGACCATGGGGCTCCGACACTTCTGTCGGGGCCCCATCCGCGTAGTCGGTTGGGGGACCACGGGTACGAACTCAATGGTGCTTCCGCAGGCCTCGATCTCTTGAAGGCCGCTCCATAGGTTGGTTCTGTAGCTGCCGATGGTGGCCTGAGTAACCGGCCATCGAGGATGTTCTTTATGAGAAGCGGACCTGGTTGTTCAGACAGGCGTTGCCCATCGAATCGACTCTCGTGTATTTGCGGCCGAAGTCCTTCGAACCGCAAGAAGAGGGCTTCGGACCTATGGATACCATCGTGTCGGGTAGTAGCCTGAACGAGGAATCGGGATGCGGGAAGAAACCGCAAATAGTGGTTGCTGTACCGCATATAGTGGTATATCATGTTGGCAAGGCCACACGTTTGAGTGGCCAGGGCGCAATGGGAGGCGTTGACCTTCGACCCCGAAACGGTCACCGGGTGGGTCGAAGCGAGCCAGTGGTGAGACCGACCCTTGCTGGATAGTGCCAGGAGGGCGACATATGGCTGACAAGACGCTGACGAGACGAACACTGAGATTGTTCATGGCGGTCGCACTTGTCGTGCCGCTGATCGCGTATCTGACTCCGCCGAGAGCACTTGGTGTCTCGGGTCCGGAGCCAACCTATGGGACAGCGGTGGTGGACGGGGCGATCGGCGAATGGAACTTGACCCAAGACTTCTTTGCCGACATGATCAACGCTGGTGGGAACGGTGGGCAGACCGAAGTTCTCGGGCATTCATACCTGCGCTATGACTGTGGTACGAGCACCCTCTACGTGCTTGCGCTTGCGGCAGACGGCAAACCCTATGACGCAGCAGGCGACTCGTGGGTGAAGGTGTATGAACTTGGCAACAACACTGCCCAGACGCAGTTCGAAACCGTGTACCAGAGCACGACTGCCGTGGGTTTCGAGGCAGCCGTCCCGCTGAATCCAGGTAGTTGGAGCATTGAGATTCACTTCAACTCGAACGGGAATACCGCGTCGAACGCGAAGGGCGGGGGTCCGCTGTATATCCAGTGCCCCGCACCTACGACGACAACGACGGTGCCAGAGTCCACGACGACGTCGGTGCTTGGGACCACTGTGACCCAAAGCACTACGACGACGCAGGCGACTACGACGACGGAGCCGACTACCACGACGCAGGCGACCACCACGACGGAGCCGACTACGACGACGCAGGCGACCACCACGACGGAGCCGACTACGACGACGCAGGCGACTACGACGACGGAAGCGACTACGACGACGGAAGCGACTACGACGACGGAAGCGACTACGACATCTGCGACCGTCTTGGCAACGGTGGTCACTCGGGAGACGACTACTACTGCCGCTGTGCAAGGAACGAGCGAGACTCTTCCGTTCACCGGAGGATCCTCGACCGGACTGGGAGGCGTTGGCGTTGCATTGCTGATGCTCGGCGGTCTGGTGCTCCTGGCGTTCAGGAAGCAGGAAGACCCGATTGTCGAGTCGGACGTCGCCCGCCGGCTTGACTTCGACCAGCACTGAGTTCCAGGAAGGGGAGAGGGGGGTCCCGACCGAGGTCGGGGCCCTTCTCGTTATCTGATGCGGTCGTCTGGCACTAGCATGATCGCCACGATGCAAGAAGAGCGCGATGGAACCGACGTACGATCCGAAGCTCGTCGAATCGCGC
>CAZWHZ010000096.1:0-5809 GCA_964633745.1 uncultured Acidimicrobiia bacterium | reverse complement strand
GTTGAAGGTGCTCGTCAGGGTCGGACTCGCGATCGATCTCGACGCGCCGTCAGATCTCGCTGCCGCGCGGCAACACCCACGTGGTGCGTGGCTCTCCGACTTCTAGTAGATGGCGCTGCCCGTTGCCTTGTCGAAGAAGTGCAGCTTCGTCGTGTCGACAGCCAGCCTGATCTGATCGCCGAACTTCGGTGCCCTATCCGGATCGACCTTCGCAGTGAACTTCGTCAGATCGCCGAGTACCGACGCATCCTGTCCCTGGTCGGCGAGCAGCTCCTGGATGTCCGGGGTGACCACCGGAGGAACCTCCTTGTCGAAGTGCACGAACGCTTCGGATCCGAGCTGTTCCACCACCGCGGCGGTCACCGCGATGGAGCGGTCTTCGGCTGTTCCGGCGTCGGTGTTGAAGAAGATCTCCGGCCGTAGACCGAAGATGATGTCCTTGCCCTTGTACTCGATCAAGCCGGGACGGTGTGCAAGCAACTCAGGTGCCACCCGCAGCTTCTCGCCACCAAACGTCGCGTACACTGCGTCGCCCTCTCCCTGCAACCCACCGTATACGAAGTTCATCGCTGGAGATCCGATGAACCCACCGACGAAGATGTTGACAGGGTGATCGTAGAGGGCGCGGGGGGTGTCGACCTGCTGGAGCGTTCCCTTCCGAATGACCGCCACTCTGTCACCCATCGTCATGGCTTCAACCTGGTCGTGGGTAACGTAGAGCGTGGTGGTCTTCAGGCGTGCGTGCAACTCGCCCAGTTCGGAGCGCATCTGGACACGAAGCTTCGCGTCCAGGTTGGACAACGGTTCGTCCATCAGGAAGGCCTTCGGATCACGGACGATTGCCCGACCCATTGCGACGCGCTGGCGTTGACCGCCGGAGAGCGCTTTCGGCTTCCTCTCGAGAAAATCGGTGATCTCGAGTACGCGGGCAGCTTCCTCGACTCGAGTCTTGATGTCGTCTTTTGCCAGCTTGCGGAGCTTCAGGCCGAACGCCATGTTGTCGAAGACCGACATGTGCGGATACAGCGCGTAGTTCTGGAACACCATGGCGATGTCCCTGTCTTTGGGAGCAACGTCGTTGACGACTTTGTCAGCGATACGGATCTCTCCGTCGGTAATCTCTTCGAGTCCGGCCACCATCCGCAGGAGGGTCGACTTGCCGCAGCCAGACGGACCGACGAGGACAACGAACTCGCCGTCACCAACCTCAAACGTCACATCCTCGATCGCTCGGTTCCCTCCCGGATACACCTTGCCAACCTGATCAAAATCGATCCTTGCCACGCCATCCTCCACAGAACTGCTGCTGCAAGTGCCAAAATAGCAAAAAGCAAGGAGCGATGATGACCCAAAGCCGAGTACTCGTCATAACTGGGGCAACCGGCGGTCTCGGAACCGCCCTCGCCCGCCGGCTCGCAGCCGCCGACTACCTCATTGCAGCCACCTATCTCGTACCTGAAGAGGCGCGCGCGTTCGAAGAGGCCGTCATGCTCGACGAAGACCGCCTCTTGCTCGGACGGGTCGACTCCGCCGACACGGCGGAGGTCGAGGCGTTCATGGCCGGAACGGTCGAACGTTTCGGGAGAATCGATGCACTCTGCTGCCTCGCCGGCAAGTGGGCAGGCGGAAGGGACGTGGCCGACACCGACGACGTCAGGTTCGATCGCATGATCGATTCGAACCTCCGATCCGCGTTCGTGGCGGCACGCGCGGCGCTCCCCTATCTCAGACAAGCCGAGTGGGGCAGGATCCTGTTCATGGGGAGCCGCGCCGCAAAGGACACACCGGCGGGACAGGCGGCCTTCAACATCGCCAAGGCAGGCGTCGTTGCACTCGCCAAGTCACTGGCCCAGGAGCTGAGCGGTGAGGAGATCACTGCGAATGTGATCCTCCCATCCGTCATCGACACACCCGCCACGCGCAAGGCGCTCCCCTACGCCGACTACATGGACTGGCCGACACCCGACGATATCGCGGCGGTGATGGAGTTCATGCTGAGCGAGGCGAGCGGAACCATATCGGGAGCGTCCATCCCGGCCTATGGGAAGGTGTAGCCGACAGAGAGATGCCGAGGCAACGCCTACTGCGAGCCGGTTACCTTGGCACTTCCGGAGACAGGTCCCTCCCTTGAATACCCAGGTCTCAGAGAGCTTCGGCCAATACACCACACGGCGCGCCGGCGAGCACCTCATGGACGGCCTCGACACGCAAACCGCCGAACGGTTCGTGCCCCGCACGTGGCCCAAGACCCGCCGGTCGTCGGCCTCTAGATGAAGGAAACCCCTGCTGAGCAGGGGTTTCGCGTGGTAGCCCCGACAGATTCGAACTGGCGTTACCGGCTTGAGAGGCCGGCCCGGGCAGTTCCAGGATTGGCCTCCTGACCTGGGTTGATGGCCAGAAACGGCCGCTGACCTGGGTATTCGCGCGGCTGGAGTTTCGCAGAGTTTGGCATCGTTTCGCAGCTCTTGCGACCTTCGTGTGCCCCAGGCGTGCCCCAAGATACGCAGACTACAATCCACTTTATGGATGACCACCAGAGAGGTGAGTTGTGAGGAGCGGACCCGTGTTCGAAGACGCAAAGGCGTTGCGCGGATTCGAACCTCGGCGATCCGGCGCTGTCAAGGTCCGAGCCCTACTGCTGGTACTGAGCATCGCAGTTGCGATCTTGGTTCCCGCTGCCAGCGCATCTGCCGCGGAGAACGCCACGTGCTTCAGCTCAAGCATGCATATCGTGTGGGAAAGCATCAACGCGACATGGGGCTCAGAGACGCCGACGGCGATGGCCGGGTTTGAGGTATGGGAGTGGGATGCCGACACCTATTCGGGTGGTCAGCCTGTCTCCATCTCTGAGAGTTCCGGATCGAAGACAGTAGCAGTCAAGTGGATCTACATACCTGGCTCGGCCGTTGGGTATGGAATTTGCGACACAGGGGTGATCGGTTTCGACGCGTACGAGAGGAACGACTTCCTGGCCGCGCCGGATCAGTTCAGGAACGTCGCCGCCCACGAGATGGGCCATGTAATCGGACTCGACCATGTTGGAAGACTGGACTCCTACAACGGTGACAACCCACCCGTCATGTGGAGCTGTCCATACTCGGACTCGGGATTCAACTACAGGCTCTCCCAGGACGACAACGCCGGCATCCAGATGCAGACGGACACCTCTGGGGGATACAAGTCGGTTACCGCGAACTCCTCGTTCGAAGAGGACGGTGGCTACACGGAGTACTGGGGGGTTAGTTCCGGAGCATCGACTTGGCGGTATTCGGGAGGGGTTGATGGCACGCCCTACTACCTGGCATTCGGCAGAACGGGTGGGAGCTCCTATGTTCTGTCAACAACAGCACTCGATGACGTCCCCACGATCGAGTGGGTGAAGGCGAGGGCCAACTACCGAAAATTCGAGTCAGGCGACTACGGCACAGTCCTGGTGCAGCTGAGGGTACGCACGTATGACACCGGCGGGAGCAGCTGTGGTACGCCATCGCGCAAGAACGGTTCCCACTCATACGGGACAGCCTCCTACTACTCCCCCTACTGCACACCCGGTCCCAGCTGGAGCTACTGCACAACATCTGGACAGAACCCGCCACACAAGGATGCGACCTCCGGCGGGATCGAGGTTCGGGTGACCGTATACAACTACATGCACTCCGAACAGGGTTCCTACCGCAGCGTCGGTGTTGATCGGGTCCGTGTACTAGCGGGCTACTGAGGAGAACCAGCGTGAAACCATCAATCCATCCGAAACGACAGACGGCGGAGCATTCTGCTCTGCACCGGCCCTTCCAGCCCACAGGCAACGCGCTATCCGGTTCGGTGGGGCGGCTGTTCGCTGTGATGGCGATCGTAGCGATGGTGGTCGTCGGCTGCAGCAGTCAACCCAACGGCGAGGCCATGGTATGTGACCCAACATTCGCCCTGGGCGCCTCTCAATGGGTTGTCGAGGGCCACGTCGTGGATCAGGGCGGGACCAAGAACCTAAGGCTCCTGGACATTCGCGTCCAGGACGTGCTCTGGACCAGGGACGTCTACTACTGGATCGGGGTGAAGTACGACACTCCGCGACTTGAGTCTGGAAGCGTGCTGACGGTCGATCTGCCGGAGCCGTCTACCAGGACCAGCCTGACCGATCAGACCCTGGTGTTCGTGCTACAGGCAGCTGGGACTCCGGACGAACTCGCGGCGGGCACCGGAGTGAACGGCGAGGTCGTATACAGCATCAGGCTTGTACTCGACAAGAACTGGAATCTGGTCGAGGCGCGCAATTACACCCTCGGGGCATACCAGGAGGTGTTCGACATGTACCCCGGGTCGGGCCTTGGTCGGCTCGTCGCTCTCTTGGATGACGCGTGGCCCGCGTACGCTTCGTCGAATGAGTCATTCATCGCGGTGGGAGGCTCTGAGGCATCCACTCAGGCGATCGAGGTTCAGACATCTGGGCCCTTGGGAGAGTGGAGGCGTGCGCAGGGCTGTGAGAGCGCCCAGATCGCGCAGACAAGCTCCGACGATCTCGCAGCTTGGATGGCTGCAGCACCCGAGCAGCGCCAGCTCCCCGATGTCGTGGAGGATCTCCCTGCGGGAGCTGAAGCAGCACTCGGCGTGACGCTTGAGGCTCGTCAGGTCGCAGTCAACGTCGATGACGAGTTCAGATCCCGGTATAAGTGGGTAGGACTGCGGATTCCCGGCGTTGGCGTTATTGGCCCCTACTTCGTAGAAGGCTCAGAGCCTATTGGCATCACCGGTCTTCTGCCGTCGACACGAACGATCGAGATTGTCGGTTGGACAGGTGACACAGTCGACAACCTCGCCGATGCCGACGTCCTAGGAACGGTGCCCTCCAACACTTGGACACTCGGCGAGGACTTGTGGATAGAGATCCATGGAACATCCGACAGCGGCTTCGACCTACAGGCAACACCCATGTCGGATTCCGACATGCAGCGCAGGCTCGTTGACACGCTCACCGGCGGCGGCTAGCTGTTCTGCCTCGGGAGGTTGTTGTCGGCGGTGGGGTGAGCCTCTCTGGTTGAGCAGTGTTTGCACGACATCAATCAACCTGGGAGGCTCGTCGTGCAGGCTGATGCACGCGTCCAACAACCTCCAGGATCAATACGGCTGGCTGAGACCACAGAGGTGATCCCACAACCTCGGATAGGAACAGCCTGGTCCGCGCGTGGGTGCTCTTCCGAGTCACCCAGCGCATGCACGGGGTGGATAGACAGGCAGACCACCACGATGTAGAGCGAAAACCCGGAACTCCGCGTGGTCTGTGAGCGAATAGACAGTTGAACCGTGCCGCAGATTCACACAGGAGGAGCGTTGAAAGCCACGCCATTCCTCTCCAAGCAACCAGGGACGTTGGTCTACCACGATGAAGCCGCTGCACCGAAGGTAGCAACATCGAGAAGTACAGCAAGGAAAGGTGTTCGACCCACGACGGACACCGAAAGTGCTCCCACTGCAGGGAAATCAGCGGCTGACAACGGCACTCGTGATCAATCCTGAGCAGGGAGGGGACACGATCACGACCTCAGCAGAGAAGCGACATCCGTCTTCACAAGTGTTCTCGCGAACCGGTGGCGAACCTGGAGTTTGGAGTTATGCAGAGCGTTGTCTGGCAGGACCCTTGGTCATCGACCGCGAAGGACGTTGCAGTGCTCGTCCTTGATCCCCAATCCGCACGGGCATCATTCGTTGCGACCGACCCTGGCCTGCGCCTCCTTGGTTTGGGCAGCCATCTTCCTTGCGGACTCGACTCGCCGCTCGCGGGTCTCCAACTCGCCCTCCCACCGGCGGAGGTGCG
>CAZWHZ010000095.1:0-5876 GCA_964633745.1 uncultured Acidimicrobiia bacterium | reverse complement strand
GGAGGCCACTCGCGACGTCGTCGGCGTCGTAGGGGTCGACGAGCACCCCGAAGTCGCGACCGTTCTCTTGGAAGCTCTCGGTTGGGCCCCCCTTGTTCGTGACGACTGCCGGAAGACCTGCGGAGGCGGCCTCGAGTGGCGCAAGTCCAAACGGCTCGTAGAGGGCCGTCAAGGCGAACACCGAGTGGCGAGCGGCGAAGGTCCGGTAGCCGGCGGCGAGTGGACGCTGACCACTGATCGAGAACGCGGCAACGGCACCGCCGAGCCCGTAGGAGTCGATGCCGTCTCGAAGATCGGCGAGCACCTCTTGTTCTGATGCCGAGGCACCCTCGTCGCTGCGAAGAGGATCCTCGAGGGCACCGGTCACGATGACGAGATTCGCCGATGATCTCAGCTGCTCGTTCCGTCCGAAGGCGTCGACGAGAACCCGCTGATTCTTCTTCGCATCGAGTCTGCTCGATGCGACCACCACCGGCAGGTCGATTCGATCAGGAGTCAGGTCTCTGTGGAGAAATCCATCGACGCGCACGGCAACACTCTGATCATCGGGCCCTGGTTCGGGGAAGAAGACGGTCTGGTCGACTCCGGGCGGAACAACGGCGAACCGGCTGTCATCATCCGGGTCGATCGCTCCGGCGTAAGCGTCGTGTCCGTACTGGAGGAATCGTTCCTGGCGGGTGGACGTGATGACCACTCCGGCGTTCTCCAGCGTCGACCGCTCTGCTTCGATCCTGGTGGGGAAGTGGTAGCGGTCCTCATCGATCGACGCGCCCTGGGCGACGAGGCCGTCGCGCTTCTGTGCCCCGAGCGAGTGCCCGGTGAACGTGTAGGGGATGCCGGTGCGGGCACGCAGGATCGCTGCGCTGATACCTCCATCCCCGTAGTGCGAGGTGATCGCGTCGGGCAGGTCGTCTCCGTAGAAGGCGAGGATGTTGGGTACCCACTCTGAGCAGAGGTACGGCCACAGGTCTTCCTTGCGGAGGAAGCGAGGATCCGGGCCGGCGTCGAGCCTGACGATCCGTGCTCCATCCGGGTAGCCGTCGATCGCCGATTCGAAACCAGACCACTTCTCGTCATCGACCCGTCTGGTCAGGATGTCGACCTGGTGCCCCTTCGCGACGAGCGCGTTGGCGACCTGTTTGACGTAGACGAGCTGTCCTCCAAAGTCCGGGTGCTGGGTCCAGTAGCGGTCGTTCGGATCGAAGTTGCCTTGCGGGTTGAGGAACGCGATGTGCATGCCGGCGAGTATACGAACCTGGCAGCGACCGTTCCGTTGTGAGGGCAAGGCCCCTCCTCACGGTTGGTGCCGTCGCCTACACTCGCTGCGTGGCCTACCAGCAAACCGACATCGAGCGCGTCCGGGCTGCCACGAACATCGTGGAGCTCCTGGAAGGGGTGACGACCGTCAAGAAGACGGGACGCACCTACAAGGCCATCTGCCCGTTTCACCAGGAGAAGACCCCGTCGCTGTCGATCGACGTCTCTCAAGGCCTCTTCCATTGCTTCGGCTGTGGTGTCGGTGGTGACGTCTTCAAGTTCGTCGAGATGACCCAGGGTCTGGGGTTCAACGAGTCGGTCGAGTACCTGGCATCGAGAGCCGGCGTGACGCTCCAGCGCGACCCCGCCGCAGCCAAGCGGAGGGGGGAGCGGGAGGCGATGGTCGATGCCGTCCGCCTCGCGGTGGAGTTCTACAACGAGCGGCTACGAACGGGGCCGGACGCGGGACGGGCGAGGGCGTACCTGCGGGGTCGCGGCTACGACGGGGAAGTGATCGATCGGTTCCAGCTCGGCTACTCGCCAGGTGGTTGGGATGAACTGGTCGTCCACTTTCGTGACCAGAAGATTCCCGCAAAGGTCATGACCGGTACCGGCCTTGCCGCCCGCAACCCTCGCGGAGGGCTCCGCGACTGGTTCCGGGGTCGCATCATGTTCCCGATCTACGACCTGCGCGGTGACCCGGTCGGGTTCGGAGCGCGGCTCCTCGACGGGGAAGGGCCCAAGTACCTGAACAGCCCAGAAACGCGCCTCTATCAGAAGGCTCGGTTGCTGTATGGGTTGAACCTGGCGAAGGGGCAGATCTCCAGGTCCGGGTTCTCGGTCGTCGTGGAGGGGTACACGGACGTGATCGGGATGCATCTCGCCGGGATGGAAGAGGCCGTCGCCACCTGTGGCACCGCCCTGGGCGAGGAGCACTTCGACCTTCTGCGTCGGTTCTCGGAGCGAGTGGTCCTCGCGTTCGATGCCGACGAGGCGGGCGCCGGTGCTGCCCTACGAGGCGACACGCTCGAAACGCCCGTCCGGCTGGAACTGGACCTGCGGGTGGCACTCATGCCGGAAGGCAAGGATCCAGCAGACCTCGTGAAAGATGGCGACGCTTCGAGCTTGCGCTCTGCCATCGAGGAATCGGTACCGCTGCTCCAATTCAGGATCGATCGGGAACTGAAACGCTTTGACCTTTCGGAACCCGAGGCGAGAGCCAGGGCAATCAGAACGACGACAGGGATCATCGCCCGCCAGCCGGATACGCTCGTCCGGAGAGAGTACGCCCGCTACCTGGCAAGGAACGTCGGTTCGGAGTTCGAGCCGATCCTCTCTGCTATCGAGCGGTCCAAGAGCCCGCCGACGACTCGCAACGAAAGACCGGCCGAACGGTCGTCCGGTGTGGCGAAGGCCGAGCAGCAGCTCTTGCGGGTGCTCGCGGTGAACGACGATCGGCTGGAAGGGTTGGAGATCGACCGGTCACTCTTCGGCGATGGGGTGAACCGCCAAGCGTTCGATCTGCTGGCCGGCGCACTCGACGGACTTCCGCCTGGGAAGCCGCCGGATCTCGCCGGGGTCATCGGCGAGCGCGATGACGATGTCGGAAAACTGGTCCGGACCCTGGTGGTGGACGAACGCCCGCTCGAAGACCCGGCGCAGCTCGTCAGACGTCTGGCGATGACCGCCATTGATGCCAAGATCGCGGAGATTCGTCACAAGCTCGCCGGTGCGGATGCCGATACCCGTTCCAAGCTGTTCCCTGAGTTGATACGGTTGGAGAAGAGCAAACGCGAGGTGGAATGACTGATTCGCTGCAGACACTGATCGAGGTGCTCGCCAAGCGGGCCCGACAGAGAGGGTTCGTGACGGTGGGGGAGATCCAGCAGGAGCTGGAGGATCTGAAAGCTCCGGCAGAATCGTTCGATCAGGTTGCAGACGGACTCCGAGCGCGCGAACTCCATATTGAGGAGGACAGCGAGGACGTCCTCGACATCCAGCTCGCCGACGATGATCTCTCGTCGGTATCCGACCCGGTGCGCATGTATCTTCGGGAGATCGGACGGATCGCTCTGCTCAACCCCCAACAGGAGGTTGAGCTGGCGATGCTCATCGAGGCGGGGAGCCGTGCATCCGGGCAGCTCGATCCCGAGTCTGCGTCCCTCACGGCGGAGGATCGAGCAATTCTGACTCGAGACGTGCGGCGGGGGAACACGGCGGAGCAGCGGCTCGTCGAAGCGAACCTTCGCCTCGTGGTGTCGATCGCCAAGCGATATGTCGGGCGTGGGATGCCGCTGCTGGACCTCATCCAGGAAGGCAACCTGGGGTTGATGCGGGCGGTCGAGAAGTTCGACTATCGCAAGGGTTTCAAGTTCTCGACGTACGCGACGTGGTGGATCCGCCAGTCGGTGACCAGGGCGCTGGCTGATCAGGGCCGGACCATTCGGGTGCCGGTCCATATGGTGGAGACGATCAACAAGCTGTCACGGGTTCAGCGCCGGCTGCTTCAGGAGCTTGGGAGGGAACCGACGATCAAGGAGATCGCCGCCGAGCTGGAGGTGGAGCCCGATCGTGTGTCGGAGCTTCGCAGGATCGCGCAGGATCCTGTTTCGTTGGAGACGCCGCTTGGGGAGGAGGAGGATTCGACGCTTGGCGATTTCGTACAGGACCCTGAAGCGGAGGTGCCGGTCAAGGCGGCGGCGTTCAAGCTCCTTCAGGAGTATGTTGCCCATGCCCTCGAGGAGCTGAACGAACGAGAACGCCAGGTGATCGTCATGCGGTTCGGGCTGGAGGACGGGACGGTCCGAACGCTGGAGGAGGTGGGCCGTCACTTCAGCGTGACGCGGGAGCGGATCCGCCAGCTGGAAACCAAAGCACTCGCGAAGCTGCGCCACCCTGCGAGATCAAAACGGCTCGAAGGGTTCCTCGACGACGATTAGGTCTCGACGGTATTCCTGATTGCTTCTGATGCGCTGGTCATCCCCTCACCGACAGTCTGTTTGACCCTGTCGGTGGCCTTCTGAACGCTGTCGACTTCAGTCACGCGCTTGACGGTGTTGACGATCTGGTCGTAGCGTTCCTTGCCTGCTTTCGCGCCGAGTACGTAGCCGACGGCGAGGCCGATCAGTAGACCAAGTCGAAATCTCATGACTGCTCCTTCTGTCTGACACCCAATTGTACGGTGGTAGCATCGCAGTCCCTTCCGGGGTAGCTCAATTGGCAGAGCATCGGACTGTTAATCCGCAGGTTGTGAGTTCGAGTCTCACCCCCGGAGCTTGCGTCGTGTCTGCAAGAGTGGGAAGACTTCTGCAACTTCAACCGGCCACACGGAGCCCTAGACGGACAAAGACCCTACGAACGACTATGACAGAAGACCCAGAACCCGATGTGAACCACGACCGTCAGTGCACAGCTAGATCGCGGGATGTTAGGGTTCATGGCGCAGATCACCAGGGAGGTGTGCTGTGCGGAACCATATTCTGCTGCTCTGCTGTATCGTCTTTGTCTCTGTTGTAGCCATTGGCCCAGCGGCGCTCGCCTACTCCGAAACCGCCGGCAACGGCACCACGACGAACTGCACGTCCGGATACACGTGGAGCGCGGTCGTTCGTGGAGACGATATGACCTATGCCCGTGCTTGGGGCGATTGGTACGACGGTCCGGACCGGGTGGCCTACAACTATGCCAGCTCGGGCACGCAGTATCATTGGGGCTCTTTGGGCTACTCTGAGGCATGGTCCGAAACCCGATTCGACGGATACGGGGAGGGCTACGCCTTGTACGCAGACTGGGGGGACAAGCTCTATACGCACGCGGGTTGCCTGTGGACCGGTTCTTGAGGGCGAGGACTTGGTCCACTGCCGAGTGAGCCATGGATGTCTGTTTCTTCACTTGATTGCGATTCTGGTCGTCGCAGGGGTAGCGACAGGATGCTCCGACCACGCAACGACGTATCCGGCAGGTACGGACACGACTCTCTACGTGCCGGCGGGATTGTCCAACAGGTGGGCAGAGCTGATCGACACGTATCGGCTCAGCTATATCGGGGACATCGTTGACAGTTTCGGACTTGACGAGGCTGACCTCAGCGGAATAGACGTGGTAGTCATCGATCCGAAACCGTGGAGCGCGTTCGCCTCGACCGACGAATACGATCTCGCCTTCGCGCAGTCGGTAGCTTCGTGCCTTCGCCAGTACGGCTATCCAGCCCAGATCATCAGTGCCCCGGAAGGGCCCGGCGTGGACGTTCCTGGGGTGCGAATCGATGATCCCGACTACAGGAAGGCGCACGGGCTATGCATTGTGAAGAGCCTCTTGAGCTATCCACCAAGGCCTCAACCTGTGACAACCGACGAATGGCGCGAGAGATACGATGAACAGGTGACGACCGCCGAGTGCCTTGCCCTTCAGGGCTATCCGGGCGACGTGCCATCGTTCGAGAAATACATGGACAACCCGAAGGCATGGATCGCGTACGATGCCGTTCCTGTGTCGTCGGTGGGGCCCACCGTCTGGGCGACGCTCAACGAGGAGTGTCCGCAGCCCTAGAGGGCTAGAGATGGATTTGGGGGAGTCTGGGTAGGCGCACGTCTTCCACCGCGTCGAAGGGTTCAGGGTTC
>CAZWHZ010000094.1:0-5970 GCA_964633745.1 uncultured Acidimicrobiia bacterium | reverse complement strand
TCCTTCGAGGGGAAGTCGGATTCCGTACCCTCCAGCCGACGTTCTATACCCGCGTGGGAGATTTGGTGCAGTGGCTCACGATCGCAGCACTCCTGTTCGGCCTGATCGTGGAAGTCAGGTCGAGGCGAGAAGACCCTGAACGATCGCCGGAACGGTTGTAGCGGCCGGCCCGTCCACTCGTACGGTTGCGAGCCTGTCCTGTTCGGTCGGACCCAGGTTCGCGACGACCAGTGGCGCTCCTCGGAACACCGGCTCGAGAACGAACTGAACCGCCGGGTACACAGAGAGGGTGCTGCCGATGGCGAGCACGGCATCGGCTGACCCCGACATCTGCTGCGCCCGCGCGATCGCAGCGCTCGGAAGGAGCTCGCCGAACAGCACCGTCGTCGACTTGAGTATCCCCCCGCACTCGACACAATGCGGGTCATCGTCACCTGAGGCGAGTCGCCCCACGATCATCTCGGCGGGCCACCGCCTCCTGCACGAGACGCACTCGACACGCGTCAGATCACCGTGGAGTTCTGCCACGGCCGCATCGGGAAGCCCTGCCTTTTTGTGGAGACCGTCGACATTCTGGGTGATACAACCGGTCGTTGTGCCCGTATTCCAGAGGTCGACGAGCGCCCGATGCGCCGCGTTGGGATGGATGTCGGTCACACTCAACTCGCCCGAAAGATGCACACGCCACACCTGCCTCCGGACCTCGGCATCGGAGAGATAGCGGTGAATATCGAAAAGGGAGGGGTCGATGCGCGACCAGAGCCCGTCAGGGCCACGGAAGTCGGGGATTCCAGACTCCACCGAGATGCCGGCACCTGTGAAGATCAGGATGCGTTGTGCCGCTGCCAGAACCTCTACGGCCCTGCGAATCGATGTATCCACACCAGGAAGATAGCCATCCGGAGCGCACCGGTGCCTCCCGGCCGGTAGCCTCGCGCTCCATGGCCAACGCGTGGGTGCACCGCAGCAGACTGTCGACGCGTCACAAGATCCTCTGGGCATTCGGTACGTTCGGCGTGTCGCTTTCCTACGAGGCGTTCATCGGCTGGGTGCAGTTCTTCTACCTCGACGTGTTGCGCCTCGCTCCGCTCGCGATGACCTGGGCGTGGGTGCTGTACACGCTCTGGAACATGGTCAACGATCCCCTCGCCGGTCAGCTTTCCGACAAGACCAACAGCCGGTGGGGAAGACGGATCCCATGGATCGTCGTGCTCGCCGTTCCCCTCGGCGCCAGTTTCGCGGCCATTTGGATGGCCCCGACAGGGTTGGGGACGACCTTCGGAGGGGGGCTCTGGTGGTACTTCCTGATCGCGATCTGTGTCTTCGATGCGTTCTTTTCGGCGATCACGATCAACTACGTCGCGTTGTTCCCTGCCATGTACCCGGAGCAGGGTCCACGCGCGACCGTAGCCGGATGGCGTCAGGCGTTTGCGATCCTCGGAGTGATCGTTGGCGTGACGTTCGCCAAAAGTGTGGCCGATGCCATCGGGTGGGCGATGATGGGCGTCGTGTTCGGAGCGTTGGCCAGCGCAGCGTTCCTCGTCTCGCTCGGCGGGAGTTTCGAACCCGCCCACACGACCGCACCGTCCGAACTCCCCTTCACCAAGGCGGTCCGTAGAACACTCAGGAGTCTGACGTTCCGCTGGTTTCTCGTGATGTCCACTGCTATCGAGTTCGTACTGGTGGTGCTCCCGGCGGTTGTGCCGCTGTTTGCCAAGTATGTGCTTGGGGAGACCGACGGTCTGCGTCAAGGCCTCGTGAGTGGAATGGCGTTCGTCGTTGCAATACCGTCGTTCGTACTGTGGACGTGGGCCGCAAAGCGGTGGGAGACGCGCTCGTCGATCATCGTGGCGCTTGGGGCGTTCGGCCTTCTTCTCGTGCCGCTCGGGCTCGTGCGAACCTACGCTCAGGCTCTGATGGCCGCAGGAGGACTCGGCATCGGACTCGCCGGTCTGCTCATGCTGCGCGAGGTGATGCTCGCCGATGTCATCGATGAGGACGCCGCCAACCACGGTGTACGTCGGGAAGGGATGTTCTTTGGGATGCACGGGTTCGTGATCAGGGCGGCGTTCGCGTTTCAAGGGACGCTCATTGGTGGGATGCTCGCGGTGACGGGGTACGATCCCGCACTTGCTTCCCAACCCGCCTCGGTCGCACTCGGACTCAGGTTCCTGATCTCCGGGATCCCGCTGGTCGGCGTCATCGTCGCCATGGTCGCTGCCGGCAAGTACTCGCTGTTTGGTGATCGACTGTCCGAGGTGAAGGCTGCCACGCCGTGATGGATTGCTTGATATTGGCGGGCGGCGTGCCGTCGCCCGAAGACACGCTCTATGTCCACACGAGAGGCATGCCCAAGGCGAGGCTGGAGATCGCGGGAAAGGCCATCGGACAGCGGGTCGTGGATGCCCTGACCGATGCCCGCTCGATTCGTCGGATTGTCGTCGTGGGGGATGTCGATGTCGTTTCACCCAAGCTTGCGGCGACCATTCCGGCATGCGGCGGTCTGGTCGACAACTTCCTGGCGGGCGTCGATGCGCTGAGCGAGATCGGCATCGACGGAGAACCAGTCGCCGGGTGCACATCGGATATCCCCTTGCTGACAGGGGCGATGGTCGACTGGTTTGTCGACTCGTTGGATGGTGGGGACGCGACGGCCGGGGTCATTCGCCGCGAAGCGGTAGAGCGCCGCTACCCGGACTATCCCAACGCCTACTGGAAGCTGACCGATGGAGAGTTCACCGCAGCCGACTTCATCGTGTTCCCTCCATCGAGGGTGTCGGAGTTGGTGTCGCGACTCCGTCCGCTCGCAAACGCTCGCAAGAACGCCATCCAAACGGCACGGCTCATTGGGCCGGGACTGCTCATCCGCCTTCTCTTGCACCGCCTCAGCCTGGCCCAGGCGGAACGGTACATCTCCAAGGCGCTCGGCATCGATGTACGGATCATCGACGTGCCCCATCCGGAGATGGGGCTGGACGTCGACGAGGCGGCACACCTGGCCGTATTGGAACGGTCGTTGAGCTAGAACGACTCGAACCCGAGCGACTCGAGCGAGTTCAGGTCGTTCATCCCGATGCCTCGATAGGTAATGGTGTAGATGGTGTCGCCGATCACGATCGTGCGGATCGCGTCCGGTTCCTTCTCTTGCTGCTGGAGGACGCCTTCGAGCTTGAGGTTGCCGTCGCTCACCCGAACGGCAAGGACGCCGCTCTCGACCTTGTCGTCCTTCCAGGACTGGTACGGGGTGAGCACGAGACCGTCCCAGTACGTGAACGCGTGGTGGTCGTACTCGGCAGCCGATGAGCCACTGTCCATCTTCACTTGGTCGATCCTCGTCGGATTCTCCGGGTCGGACACGTCGAACAGGCTGAACTGCGTACCGCTGGTACGGCCCTCATCGTCTGCGTTCTGGCCGACACCTAGCAGCAGGCCGTCACCGACCGGGTGCAGGTACGCCGAGTAGCCGAGGATCTTCAACTCACCTGCAACACGGGGTTTCGTGGGATCGGCGAGGTCGATCACATACAACGGATCCGTTTGCCGGAAGGTCACGACGTATCCGGCGTCGTTGATGAACCGCACCGAGTAGATCTGCTCGCCCTGGCCGAGGCCTCCGACCTGCCCGATCTGCTTCAGTTCACCTGACTCGAGACGAAGCGTCGACACGAGGCTCTCCGACTGGTCGGACCACCACCAGCCCGACGGGGCGGTGGTCGATGCGACTCGCAGCACACCGTCGTACTCGTCCATCGAGAACTGGTTCAAGAGGAACCCCTTCACCTCGCCGCCACCGACATACCGGGGACTGCCCGGCCGGGACGTGTCGAACATGTGGATCTGGGTCCGGAATCCGTCCGCTTCGCTCTGGGCGTCGCTGTCTTGGAGCACCCTCCAGTCGACCCACCGCTGCGTCGCCACGTACACATGGTCGGCGGTCGCGTACAGGGTGCTGCCGGATGCAACGACCCCGGCACTCGACCAGTCATCGATGCCTGAGTTCAAATCGAAGGTCAGGATCGAGAGCGTGTCGAGGCCGGCGAAGTCGTTCGGTGCCATGACCGCGTTGCAGTCCAGCAGACGTCCCTCCGAGGTACGTCCGGTCCGCTCGTCGGTGAGGACGTAGTAGGGGAGCCAGTTGTCGAGCGCGGACGCCTTGACGATGTCGCGGTTCTTCTGCGTGGCGAGTTGCTCGGCGCGCAGTCCGGAGCCTTCCGGGTACGCCCAGTCGAATCCCACGGGGTTCGAATTGATCGCGACTCTTGCAACACCGTCAACGAGACGGCTGTCAACGTAGGAACCGTCGAGTAGGAGCGTTCGGTCGATGACGGGGGAGTTCGGATCTGAGACGTCGACCTGGACGATGCGAGTGATCGCCGAGGAGTAGTTGGGAGCAATGCCACCAAGGGGGGCAGGGGAGCTGTCCCAACTCGGCCCGATCAGCAGGAGACGGTCACCGGACAGCAGCATCTGGCTCGGCCACCAGTCCTTGAGCTGGAGCTTGCCGGCCATCTGAACCCCTCCCGGTTCAACGAGAGCGATGCGAAGAGTCCCGTCGACGATCATGAAGATTCGCTCACCGTCCGTCTTGACGATGTCGGCCTCGTCGACACCGGCCACCTGCACGTTGGTGCCCGAGTAGCCATTCGCACCTGCCGCGTCGGGAGCGGCTGGGACGGTGGTAGCCGGCGCCCTGACGGCGTCTTCCGCCAAGAACGGACCTCCGTAGTAGTAGCCGTAGCCCGGGAGCCCGTACGGTCCGACGAGATCAATGGCGTGGTCGACGTAGTAGGAGAGGAGATCGTCGCAGTTGCCCACCGTGTACAGAGACGCGCCGAACAGACCGGGTCCGGCGGTCCCGATCGAGCTGGTCCCCGCACACCCCGTCGCTACCATCGCGATGAGGCTGATCATGATGACTATTCGTCGCATTTGAAGGCTCCTTCGTCTCCCCTTCGACGAACGGAGCACGACGTAGGTTCCCGGCCGTAGACTCACCGGCATGCCGAGCGAACTCCATGCGGTTCTTGACACCGTGCGCAGCTTCGTTCAGAAGGAGGTCCAGCCGCTCGAAATGCCGTTCCTGGCCGACGGGTTCGAATCCGTGCGGTCGCGGCTCGACGAACTGCGCGTCGTCGTCAAGCAGATGGGTCTCTGGGTGCCTCACCTTCCCGCAGAAGCAGGTGGACCGGGCCTGTCACTGGTCGAGTTCGCGCGGGTGAGCGAAGAACTGGGCCGCACTCCACTGGCGCATTATGTGTTCAATGCCCAGGCACCTGATGTGGGCAACATGGAGCTCCTACTCAAGCACGGTGACGAGGCGCAGAGAGCAACGTGGCTACGTCCGCTCGTCGATGGGACGATCAGGTCGTGCTTCTCGATGACGGAGCCCGGCCGTGCAGGATCCAACCCCACCTGGCTGGCGACCACCGCTGTCGGCGACGGAGGCGACTACGTCATCAACGGTGACAAGTGGTTCACGAGTGCAGCAGACGGAGCAGCGTTCACGATCGTGATGGCGGTGACGAATCCTGAGTCATCCGATCGATACCGTAGGGCGAGCATGATCATCGTGCCGACCGGCACCCCAGGGTTCGAACTGGTGCGGAACACCTCGGTGATGGGGGAGCGTGGTGACGGATGGGCAAGCCATGCCGAGGTAGCGTTCAATGGATGCCGGGTTCCGGCCACAAACAGAATTGGACCCGAGGGAGCCGGTTTTGCGCTCGCACAGGAGCGGCTGGGCCCCGGGCGCGTTCATCACTGCATGCGATGGATCGGAATCTGTGAACGGGCTATCGAGATCATGTCCCGGTACGCCATCGACAGGGAACTGGCACCGGGCAAACCACTGGCCTCCCGGCAGATCGTCCAGCACTGGATTGCGGACAGCCGTGCCGAGGTGAACGCGTCTCGGTTGATGGTGATGGACGCAGCTGCGAAGATCGAACGAGAGGGCAGTCGTTCGGCAAG
>CAZWHZ010000093.1:0-6102 GCA_964633745.1 uncultured Acidimicrobiia bacterium | reverse complement strand
ATGGATGTCCCCAAACTCCGCGCGGCGTCCATCGTGTAGATGGTTCCGCCTCGCAGTACCAGATCCGCCATACGGTCCCTCCCTATTGCACGTTAGTCAGCGCCACACGGCCCAGTCGGTACGGCGCGAGGAAATTGGGTAGCGTTCCGGCCATGGACGTTCGCACCGTTCCGTTCTGGACCGACGACTACTCCGAAGCTCTCCCGATCTCACCCCTGCCCCCATCAGCGGACGTCGTCGTCATAGGGGCCGGAATCACCGGCTTGAACGCCGCGAGGGGTTTGGCGCGAGCAGGGCTTGCCACCGCCGTCCTGGATGCACGCACCGTCGGCGAGGGGGCAAGCGGCGTCAACGGCGGCATGATGATCTATGGGGTCAAGCCCTCTGTCGAGTCCCTGCTCCACGAGTACGGGGATCTCGGTCGCAGGCTCTGGCAAGCGTCGGTCGAAGCTATCGACAGAGTGGAGGAAACCGTCAAGCGGGAGTCGATCGATTGCTCCTTTGCCAGGCACGGCGCCGGCGAACTCGGCTTCACCCGCCGGGACGCCGATCACCTTTCCGCACAGGCCAGGTGGACTAGCAAGCATCTCGGTCTCCCGGTCGATGTGAAGACCGGCGACCATGTCCGTCACGTGGTCGACAGCAAGCTGTTCTCTATCGCACTCACCGACACTGTGAGCGGCGGCCTGCACCCTGCCAGGTACACGTTCGGTCTGGCTCGCGCTGCGCTGCGCGCAGGAGCGACGATCACCGACCGGGCCGAAGTGACCGTAGCAAGCAAGGATGGCGCCGGCTACCGACTCACCACAGGACTTGGATCGATTCGGGCCGGTCGCATCCTCGTTGCCACGAATGGCTATACGAGCTCGCTCTTCCCGAGCATCCGCAGAGGCGTCGTGCCGATCGGTAGCTACTCGATCGTTACGGAGCCACTCCCCCACGATGTCGCTCAGATGCTGATCCCCGGGGGTCGCATGCTCTGGACGGCGCGCAGGTTTCTCAACTACTTCCGGCGCACCCCGGACGACCGCATCCTGCTGGGCGGTCGCCGCAACCTCCGGACAGATCTCGATCTGCGGGAAAGCGGCAGGGACCTCCACCGAAGACTGCTCGAGATCTTCCCGCAGCTCGAAGGATTCGAGATCACTCACAGTTGGGGCGGCAGGCTTGCCGCGACGTTCGACCTGCTTCCCCATATCGGATCGGACGGCGGGATCTGGTATGCGATGGGCTACGGCGGCCACGGTGTTGCGCTCGGCACCTACCTGGGCATCGACGTTGCAGGGATGATGACCGGAGAGCTCGACACGAGCCCATTCGCCGAGCTTCCCCGTCCGACCCGGTGGTACTACCGAACTCGACCGTGGTTCCTACCGTTCGCCGCCTGGGGCTACCGCATGCTGGATCGATTGGGTCGGTGAAGGGTCGTAGTCTGAGAGGAGACGGAGGAGCACGGTGATCGCACACTGGATCGATGGCAGGCCCTACGAAGGACACCCGACGTCCGTTGGGAACGTCTACGATCCGTCGACCGGACAGGTCGTAGATACCGTCGGGTTCGCCACCGTCGATGACGTGGACGCTGCGGTCCGCAGTGCTTCTACTGCGTTTGCCGAGTGGAGGGATACCTCGCTGACAGCGCGCTCCCGCATCCTGTTCGCCTATCGGGAACTACTCTCACGCCACGCAGACGATCTCGCCAGGGCGGTGTCCAAACAGCATGGCAAGACATTCCCCGACGCCCAGGGCGAGGTGGCGCGGGGCTTGGAGGTCGTCGAATTCGCCTGCGGTATTCCACACCTTCTCAAAGGCGACTTCTCGCAGAACGTGTCACGCGGCGTCGATACTTTGACGGTTCGCCAACCGCTTGGCGTCGTAGCAGGCATCACCCCGTTCAACTTCCCGGCGATGGTCCCCATGTGGATGTACCCGATGGCGATCGCCACGGGCAACACCTTCGTGCTGAAGCCGTCGGAGAAGGACCCGTCCGCGTCGCTGATGCTGGCCGAACTGTTCGTCGAGGCAGGTCTTCCCTCCGGGGTGTTCAACGTCATTCACGGCGACAAGGTTGCGGTGGATCGCCTGCTCACCCACTCCGACGTTACAGCGGTGAGTTTCGTCGGCTCCACTCCGATTGCCCGGCACGTGCACCAGACCGCAACCGCCTCCGGCAAGCGGGTCCAAGCGCTCGCTGGAGCAAAGAACCACATGGTGGTCCTCCCCGACGCCGACATGGATCTGGCGGCAGATGCCGCCGTGTCCGCGGGGTTTGGATCCGCGGGCGAACGTTGCATGGCGATCTCGGTTCTCGTGCTGGTCGGCGACGCAGCGGACATGCTCTTGCCCAGAATCGAGGATCGGATCGACCGTCTCAAGGTCGGTCCCGGACTGGACCCCGAATCGGACATGGGACCGCTCGTCACTCCAGAGCATCGGGACCGGGTCGTCGGGTACATCGACAGGGGAATCGAGGAAGGCGCCACACTGGTGGCCGATGGCCGGGGCGTGCAGGTCCCAGGGCACGAGAGCGGCTTCTTCGTTGGACCTACCTTGTTCGACCACGTCACCCGCGACATGACCATCTACCGGGATGAGATCTTCGGGCCGGTGCTCTCGGTTGTTCGGGTTCCGACGTTCGAAGAGGCGATCCGGTTCGTGAACGACAACCCGTGGGGAAACGGCACCGCCGTGTTCACCAACGATGGCGGTGCAGCACGGGCCTTTCAATCGGAAATCCAGGTCGGCATGGTCGGCGTGAATGTGCCGATCCCCGTACCACTGAGTTTCTACTCCTTCGGGGGGTGGAAGGACTCACTCTTCGGTGACCACGCAATCTACGGGCCGGAAGGCATCCACTTCTACACACGGCAGAAGGTCGTGATCGCCCGGTGGAGCGACCCGACCCACCGCGGCGTCGACCTTGGGTTCCCCCAGAACAGGTAGGGCGGCCGCCGTTGTGGGTCGTGAGTCTTGGGTTGTGGGTCGCCCGACGAACGCTCCCCTTGCCAGATCAGGCTCCCACCCAAGACCCACGACAGACGTAGGATCCGTCTACGGATCCTACGTCTTGATCATCACATGCTTGGAGACCGTGTAGTCCAGCATGGCCTCCTCGCTGAGGTCCTTGCCGAACCCTGACTCTTTGAACCCTCCGTGCGGGAACTCTGAGGTCACGGGCAGGTGGTCGTTGATCCACACCGTGCCGAAGTCGAGCGCGGTGGACACCCTCATCGCCCTGCCGATGTCCCTGGTCCACACTGACGCGGCAAGCCCATAGGTGACGTCGTTGCTCAGTCGGATGACCTCCTCCTCGGAGTCGAACGGCAGGACAACGAGCACCGGCCCGAAGATCTCACTCTGGACGATCTCGGAGTGCTGCTCGGCATCGGTGACGACCGTCGGGGAAAAGAAGTACCCGCGGTCAAGACCTGCCGGAATGTCCCCACCGACGACCACCCGCGCTCCTGCAGCGACCGCTCGGTCAACGAAGCCTGTGACCCGCTCGCGGTGGACTTGCGAGATGAGCGGCCCCATGGTCACGTCTTCATCGTATGGATCGCCCACGTTCACCGCAGCCATCGCAGCGACGATTGCATCGACGGCATCCTCGTAGTGGCCGCGTTCGACATAGACGCGGGTAGCCGCGGTGCAGTCCTGGCCCGAGTTGGTGGTCGCCCCCTCGGTGGCACCAATCGCCAGTGCATCCAGGTCGGCGTCCTCGAATACGAGTAGAGGGGCCTTGCCCCCGAGTTCCAGATGGACTCGCTTGAGCGTTTTGGCGGCCGTCTCCATGACCTTTCGACCTGTCCCCGTCGATCCGGTCAGCGACACCATACGGATGCCGGGGTGTTCGACGATCGACTGCCCTGCGACAACTCCCCCGGTCACGACATTGAACACTCCATCGGGGAACCCGGCCTCCTTGGACAGTTCTGCAAGCATCAGCGTCGTGCGGGGGGTGGTCGGTGCCGGCTTGAGTACGATCGTGCAACCCGCGGCGAGAGCCGGCCCGATCTTCCACACGCCCATGTTCAGCGGGTAGTTCCACGGGGTGATCTGCCCTACGACGCCGACCGGCTCACGACGGAGGATCGATGTGTAGCCCTCCATGAAGTCGCCTGCTGCCGTCCCGGCCCAACTCCGGGTCGCTCCCGCGAAGAACTTGAGATTGTCCACGGAGAATGCGACGTCGCCTTCGAGACTCATGGAGCGGTATGGCTTGCCGGTGTCTTCGGTCTCGACCCGCGCGAACTCCTCGGCGCGCTCATCGAGAAGCTGCGCGAGCCGATAGATCATCTCCGATCGTCCGGCCGGGCTGAGACTCCTCCACTCCGGGAATGCGCGTGACGCGGCAGCGACCGCCCTCTCGACGTCGGCGGCGCTCGCCTCGGCCACCTCGTCGGTATGTTCCCCGGTCGCAGGGTTCTCCAACCGGGTGGTAGCCCCGCTGGCAGCCTTCTCCCAGCGACCATCGATCCACATGCCCCAGCTCATCGCTCCTCCTCTGCGGTTGAGGCAAGAGCCTCTTCGAAGATGCCCAACGCCTGGTCGATCTGCTCTCTCGTGACGATCAGGGGTGGAATCCATCGAATGACATTGCCGAGAGGACCACACGTCAGCATCAGCAGACGTCGCCGTTCGACGGCCGCCTGCATGTGCTTGGCTCGAGTCGCGTCTGGTTCGCCGCGGGTCGTGAACTCGGTCGCCACCATCAGCCCCTTGCCACGGACGTCACCGATCACCGGGTAGCGTTGCTGGAGTACCCGGAGCGCGTCCATCAAGTGTGCACCGAGGGTCGCTGCATTCTCGACGAGACCCTCCTTCTCGATGACATCGAGAGTTGCGACGGCGGCTGCACAGGCAACGGCATTCCCGCCATATGTGCCGCCTTGCGACCCTGCCCAAGCACGTTCCATCAGTTCGGTCGACGCGGCAATTGCGGAAAGCGGGAACCCCGAAGCCAGGCCCTTGGCCGTGACGAGCACGTCGGGGTGGACGTTGTAGTGCTCATGGCCCCAGAAGCGCCCGGTGCGCCCGAATCCGGTTTGGACTTCGTCGATCACGAGCAGAATGCCGTGGCGGTCACAGCGCTCTCGCAAGCCTTCGAGGAAGCCTGGGGTCGCAGGTACATAGCCTCCCTCACCGAGAACCGGCTCGACAACGATGGCCGCGGTCTCTCGCGGCGCCGATTGAGTGGCGAACAGGTAGTCGAGTTCGCGCAGCGCGAATTCGGTTGTCGTGTTCTCGTCCCAGCCATACCGGTACGCGTAGGGGAAAGGCGCGACGAACACACCAGCCATCAAGGGTTGGAGACCGGCCCTATACGCCGCCTTGGAGGTGGTCATCGACAGTGCCGCTGTGGTCCGTCCGTGGAAGGAACCTTGAAACACGATGAGGTTCGTCCGCCCCGTCGTCTGTTTGGCGAGTCTGGTTGCAGCCTCGACTGCCTCCGTCCCGGCAGAGGTGAAGAACAGAGAGTCGAGTCCCGGAGGAAGCACATCTCCCAGCCGTGCGGTCAACTCCAAGAGCGCAGGGTGAAGGACGGTCGTGTACTGACCGTGGATGAGTTCCCCTGTCTGGTGTTGAGCGGCCTCGACGACGGCCGGGTGACAGTGACCGGTGTTGGTGACCCCTATCCCGGATGTGAAGTCCAGGTATCGGCGCCCCTCGGCATCGAACAGGTACACGCCCTCACCCTTGACGGCGGTCACCCCGGTTGCCTGGGTGAGCAGTGGAGAAAGTCTTGTCATCGTGGTGCCTCCTAGCCGAGGTGAACAAAACGGAGCTGGGTCATTTCATGCACCGCAAATGCAGGGCCTTCTCTGGTGTTGCCAGAGTCCTTGACGCCTCCGTACGGCTGCTGGTCCGCGCGATAGGTGGGGACCTCGTTGATGAGCACCCCGCCGAAGTGAAGCTGCCGAACGGCTTTCAGCGCCTTTCGCAGATCGGTCGTGAAGATGCCTGCATGCAGGCCATAGTCGCCTGTGTCGGCGATATCGAGCGCCTCGTCGAACGTGGAGTAGGAGATCACGGCCACCACGGGTCCGAACACCTCCTTCGCACAGAGGTCGACCTCGAGCGGGACATTGTCCACGAGCGTCG
>CAZWHZ010000092.1:0-6203 GCA_964633745.1 uncultured Acidimicrobiia bacterium | reverse complement strand
CGAGATGCGCCAGGTGAGGAGGATCGAATGTGCCGCCGAGCAAGCCCCTTCGCACCGTCGGAAGCTTAGGCGAGCGACGCCGACAGCGTGCTGCTACGGGCCGAGAGGGCTCAAACGAAGGACCCCTCCACTGCACGTGAACACGAATGTGGGGTCCACGTATCGTCCATTCACCCTGGCGGAGAAGTGGAGCACCGCAACGCCGTGATCGATACCACTCGTCCCGATCACATCGCCTCGCTGAACCCTGTTCCCAACCCGTACTCCGATGCTCTCCAGGTATGAGTACGACGTACGCAGGCCTCCGCCGTGATCGATCGTGATCGACTCCATCCCAGCGATCGGGCCGGCGAAGGTGACAACACCGCCCGACACCGCTGCCACCGGAGAACCCGCCTCCATCGAGTAGTCGACACCCCAGTGCCCCGCATACACCCCAACAGGGGCGAACGATCGGACCACCGTCCCCGGGGGTGTGCCACACGGGACCGCGAGCCACAGCGTGGCGATGACGGCGAAGAGCTTGAGCATCACAGACCCCCTTCGCAGTGGATCGTACGCACGCGCCGATCCGCAGGGAAGGGGGTTGTCAGGTTGATTCAGACGGCGGTGCCGACGGCCTTCTCCGCGAGGATCTTGAGGATCTCGTTGCGCAGGACGTCGGGCTGGAACGGTTTCGTGACGAAGCCGTCCGCGCCTCCATCATTGGCCCGCTTGCGAGACTCCTCCTCGGCGTGCGCAGTGAGCACCAACACCGGAAGCGAATAGGTCCTTGGATCAGCCCGAAGCCTGTCGAGCACTTCCCACCCGTCCATCTCCGGCAGACCGATGTCGAGGACTACGAGGTCGGGGTCCTCGGACAGCGCGGCCTCGAGGGCACCGGGACCATCCTCACGCATGATGACCTCTACATGGGCAGGACGAAGACACACGTCGATGAGTCGGCGAATCACCGCCGAATCTTCAACCACAAGCACGCGGCGAGCCACGATGTATCTCCTCCTGCAGACTCACCACAAGTATCGACCGATTCCTTCGATATCTTTACCGCTTTGGGCCCGCCTGACGAGGCGAGGCAGACGGGTTCTCTCCAGGGTCTTGTCGGCGACTGGACGAACCCGGAGATCCCGCCTCCTACAATTGCGCAGTCATGCGAATCGTTATTGCCGGAAGTGGACGGGTTGGTGGGGACCTCGCGCACGCATTCGCCGACCGTGGCCATGACGTCTCCGTCGTCGATGTCGACAAATCGGCGCTGGAGCTACTGGGTTCGACGTTCAACGGTTCGGTGCACCACGGGCTTGCCTACGATGTCGAAACCCTCCGCGAGGCCGGGATCGAGTACGCCGACGCGTTCATCGCCGTCACGAACTCCGACAACGCGAACCTCATGTCCGTGCAGCTGGCGAAGCAAGTGTTCATGGTGCCAACGACGATTGCCCGGCTCGACGACCCGTTCCGAGAACCCGCATACCAAGAGCTCGACATCGACTATGTGCCCGCCTCGCGGCTCGTGTCCAGGGTCATGTTCGAGAAGGTGGTTGAGCAGGAGTTCGACTTCCACCTGACATTCGAAACTGGCGAAGTGGAGATCGTCGACATGCGACTCGGTCGGCGAGCCGACGGCATGACCGTCTCTGAGATCCAGGTCTCCGGCCGTCTCAGGGTTGCAGCAGTCCGGCGCGGTGAGAACACGGTGATTCCCCAGGATGATTTCGTGCTCAGACCGGGCGACATGATCGTTGCCGCAGCGCGTCAGGGCATCAGCCACAAGCTGCGACGCTACCTCGAGGGAGACCACGGATGAGAACGATTGTCGTCGGAGGCGGGAAGGTCGGCGGATACCTCGGCCGAGCCCTCACCAAGGAGGGTCACACCGTCACAGTCATCGAGGCAAGCAAGGAGAAGGCGCGCCGGCTCGCCGACCTCCCCAGACTGCTCGTGATCATCGGCGACGGCACCGAAGTCGAAGTGCTCAACAAAGCCGACGCGGCGCGCTCTGACTGGGTCGTTGCCGTCACGGGCAAAGACGAAGACAACCTGGTCGCATGTCAGCTCGCGAGAACGCTGGGGGCGAGGCATGTCATCGCCCGTTTGAACGACCCGATGAACGCCCCTACGTTCTCAGCCCTCGAAATCCCCGTTGTCGCCGTTACCGACATGATCGTGCGGGTGATCTCGCACGAGGTGCAGATCGAGGCAGAGCAGCTCGAGCGCGTCACGCTGCTTGCCAGAGGCGAGTTGAGTCTCGTCGAAGTCGACATCCCGGACGGCACACCGGTGCGAAGGGTGAGCAATGCGTCGCTGCCCGGCAAGACCGTGCTGGTGGCCCTTCTGCGGAACGACGAAGTCTTCATCCCCCACGGAGACACCGAGCTCCGGCCGGGCGACAGGGTGCTGGCCGTCACGAAGCTGCTCGAAGAAGAGGAGCTTCGGGCCGCGCTCGCCCCTGGAGGGAGCCAGTGACCTCGCGCCCTAGAGACGGCCGTGGACTCACCGATCTCGTCACGGGCGCGCTGATGACTCTCGCCATAGAGTTCGGGGTCGCAGTCGTGCTGTTCGTGGCGACGATCCTCGTGGCGCTGGGCATCCTCGCACTGGCAACCTGATGCTGCTTCGACCGACCATCGATGATCTACGGCTGATCGCCTACAACGTCAGCCGAATGTTGTTGATCTCGGCTGCAGCCGGACTTGTGCCGCTGTTGTGGGCGGTCGCCGCCGGGGAACTCGCACCGGCAGCGGATTTCCTGGTCATGGTGGGCCTGTTCGCTCTTCTGGGAGCGCTGGGCGTCGCCTGGAAGCCGACCAATGATCGACTCGACTGGAGTCACGGGATGGTGGTCGTGGCGCTGATCTGGCTGGTCGTGCCGATCGTCGGCTCGGTACCACTCCTGCTGTCAGGCAACTTCGCGAGCTGGCTCGATGCGTTCTTCGACGCGATGAGCGGCATCACCACGACCGGCCTGACCCTCGTACAGGATATCGATCACATGGCGTCATCGATGATCCTGTGGCGTCACATCCTGCACTTCCTTGGGGGCCAGGGAATCATCATCGCCGCACTCAGTCTCTTCTCCGGTGCCGGCAGCGCGACCCTCTACTTCGGGGAGGGCCGGGACGACCGTATCTACCCATCCGTCCGATCGACGTCACGCTTCATCTGGCTCGTCTCGATCGTCAACGGCATCGCCGGCATCCTGGCGCTGATGCTCGTCGCATACCTGGATCTCGGCTTCAGCTTCCTGCGGTCGTTCTTCCACGCGGCCACGATCTTCATGGCGGCGTTCGACACGGGAGGATTCGCTCCTCAGAGCACGAGCATCGGCTACTACCACTCGGCTCCGTTCGAGGTGGTCGTCGCCGTGCTGATGATCGCCGGCGTGATGAGCTTCGGAGTCCACTTCGCGTTGTGGAGAAGGCGCTCGGTCATGGGCAACCTGGAGACCAAGACGATTCTCTTCACGTTCGGCGGCACCCTGGTGCTCACGATGATCGGGCTTGCAGCGGCTCGGGCCTACGCCTCTGCAGCGGGACTAGGCCGACAGGCCTTCTTTCAGGTGCTCTCCGCACACTCCGGTACCGGGTTCTCGACGATCCCCTCCTCCGAGCTAGCGACGTGGGGAGGTTTGGCCTTTGGTGGAATGACCATTGCGATGGCACTCGGCGGTATGGCTTCGTCGACCTCCGGCGGGGTCAAGTCGCTTCGAGTGGGGCTCACCATCAAGTCGCTCGCCGCTCAGGTGAAACAGGTCCTGCTTCCCGAAGGGGCCGTGATCTCCGGACGCTTCTATCAGAACGGTCCCCGGCAGCTCACCGACGAGCTGAAGCAGGGGGTCATGGGCATCTCCCTGCTGTATGTCGCTCTCTACCTTCTCGGCGGCGGAATCGGGCTGGCGGCCCACATTCCTCTCCAGGATGCCCTGTTCGAGTCGATCAGTGCGGCTGCCAATGTCGGACTGTCGGTCGGAGTGACTTCACCAACGATGCCCAGCGTCCTCAAGCTCACCTACGCGTTCCAGATGTGGGCGGGACGACTCGAGTTCATCTCCGTATTTGCGTTGGTCGGATTCCTTTGGTCGCTCGCGAGAGGGAAGTGATGAGGACGTTTGCCACCGTGGTCGTCGCGCTCCTCCTGCTGCTGGCCGGTGCTCCCGCGCTCGCCGCCGGTTCGGTCGCTGTGTCGACGCTCCTCGAGTCGCCACAGGAATTCGACGGACAACAGGTGACCGTCGTCGGCGAACTGATTGGCGACTACGGTCGACGGGATGATGACACGATCTGGACACAACTCAACGGAGACCCCTACGCCACCAGCCCTCTGCGGGACGGTGGGCGTCTCAGCGGCGGCAACGTCGGCATCGGCATACATGCCCCGGCGGAGTTGTTCACCGCCCTCGACCCACCCGGAAGGTACAACCGTGTCGGACCCGTTGTCTCCGTTACAGGCACCTGGCGCTATCACGATCCTGATCGAGGGGGTGAAACCTACCTCGAAGTAGCCTCGCTGGAGGTCGTGCATCCCGGACACCCCCTCGACGAGTCCGTCTCTACGACAACCCTTCTGGTCGGTGTCCTCCTCGTACTCGCCTCTATCGGAGTACTCCTCTTCGCCCGTCGGCGGTGAGCTCTCGCAACTCCAAGTCTTCGGTTGTCGGTTCTCGGGCGCCCCGCGGGCTCATTGCGTGAGTTGTCGTCCCGGTAGACGCGCCCAGAGTTTCACGACGATCGTGCACTGTCAGCTGTCAGCTGTCAGCTTCGAAACGAAAGACGAGATCGCCGATGCGCACGTCGTCGCCCGGTTGAGCTCCCGCCCCTCGCAGAGCATCCTCGACTCCCAGCCGTCGAAGACGCCGCGCAGCCAGATCCGCTGCCTCTGGGATCGTCAGGTCGTGGAACGCGACTGCCCGCTCGGCGTCCCGTCCCTCGATCACCCACACCCCGGACTCCCGGCGAATGCTGAACCCGATGCCAAGCGGACGGTGGAGAATGTAGCCCTCCCTGTCGTCCGGCACTCGGCGCGCCTTGTCGACTTCGTCGGCGATCGCGTGAAGCAATGCAGGGAGCCCCGTACCGGCTACCGCGGAGATGGGGAGCCATCCCTCTTCGATCCTCGCGTCGGACACCGCGTCCATCTTGTTGACGGCGATCAACCGGGACCGTTCGGCCAGCTTGGGTGAGTACCGCTCCAGTTCTTGCACCAGCACCTCGAGCTGCCTGCCCACCGATAGCGGCTGAAGCGTCGAAGGGTCCAGCAGCAAGACGAGCACCCTGGCTCTCTCCACGTGCCGCAGGAACTCATGACCGAGACCTCTGCCTTCTGACGCGCCTTCGATCAGCCCGGGAATGTCGGCGAGTGTGAACTCGCGTCCGTCGATCGACACCACCCCAAGGTTCGGTTGGAGTGTTGTGAACGGATAGTCGGCGATCTTCGGACGTGCCGCCGAAACGGCCGCGATCAGCGTGCTCTTGCCCGCGTTCGGGAAGCCAACCAGCGCCGCATCCGCGACGAGTTTCATCTCGAGTTCGAGCCACTGTTCCTGGCCGTACTCGCCCTGTTCGCAGTATGTCGGATATCGGTGCGCAGCATCGACGAGTGCCGCATTGCCCCGACCGCCCCGACCGCCTTCCAGCACGACGACCTCCTGGCCGTCTGCGACGAGGTCGGCGAGCATAGTCCCTTCCTCGTCTCTGATCGTTGTGCCACAGGGAACAGAAAGAACCAAGTCATCGCCGCGTCTGCCGGCGCGCAAATCGCCTTGCCCGTGGGTGCCGCTCCCTGCCCGATGATGTGGATTGCGGCGAAAAGCGAGGAGGGTTGCGACCGACTCGTCCGCCTTCAGGATGACATTGCCACCGGACCCGCCGGATCCCCCCACGGCGCGACCGCGAGGCTTCCCGCGTCGCTTCTCGAAACTGACGACACCGGCTCCCCCGTCGCCGGCTTTGACATGGACCCTGACTGTGTCGTAGAACACCCTCAGTCGGTCAGGATGTCGACCAGCCTTCGTCCATTCCGGCGCCCATACTTCACAGTCCCGCCCGCCTTGGCGAAGAGTGTGTCATCGCTCCCGATACCCACGTTGAGTCCCGGATGGATACGGGTTCCCCGCTGTCGGACGATGATGGATCCGGCTGGGACGACCTGCCCGTCGAACACCTTGGGACCGAGTCGCTGTGCGGCCGAGTCGCGACCGTTCTTGG
>CAZWHZ010000091.1:0-6231 GCA_964633745.1 uncultured Acidimicrobiia bacterium | reverse complement strand
TCTCGGCGACCGACGCCCGTTCGTAGCCGAACTCCGCAACGGTTGCCTCGGCGGCTTCCAGAATCGCCCTCCTCGTGGCCCGTCCGCGTTTGGTCACAGGAAGGCTTGGAACGTCAAAAGAAGTTGAGACCTGACTCATCTCTCATATTCTCGCTCGAGCCACCATATCGCCTCGACAGGCCGCGTGCCTGGAAAAGGGAAGGATTTCTGGGCGGGCCCCACGCCTCTTCAGTCTTCAGTCGTCAGTCCTCAGCCAGAACGCGGCCTCGAAGAAGGCGACACCGCGGGGCGATGCCGTTTCTCTCCCCCCACCGCTCGCCCTGCTCCCCAATCTCCGGCAAGGACACAGCCGGAACACCACGAGATCGCGGGGCGACCTTTTCACCGAACACTGAGAACCGGCTCGCTGAGCGAGCTTCACCTCACTCGTTCTTGGGCGGCCCATCGGAAGAACATGACCGCCAGCGTGCCCCAGATGATCGGGACCATCCCGAGCTTCATGGTGATGCCGGCCAGCTGCTGGTCCTGAAGGGCGGTGAGGCTCCCGACTCTCGGAGCGAGTTCGTAGGTCGAGTACAGCGGATAGCTGGCGAACGTGAGGAAGCTGGCAGGAACGATCGGCACGATCCCCGCGGACACAAACAGGTACACCATCTTCGCGGCGAACGAGTGCGTGCGCCGTTCCTCGATCGGGTTGAGAATCGGCATCCACAGGATGATCCCGGACGCGAGCCATGACATGTCCATGGCGAACGATCCGAGCTGGGACGAACGCAGCGTGTCGACGCCGATCGGCGAGTGGGTGAGCACCAGCACGACGTTGAAGATCACCCCGGAAACCAGTAGTCGCTTGGAAAGCCATTCGTTCACCCGGGTCAGGTGCAGCTTGGCAAGCATCCCTCGTGCCATCCACTCGGGGGTTCCCAGCAACATCAGCGGAGCGACAGCGAGGGTGTAGAGGACGTACTGAAGCATGTGGATACTGGCGAGATAGCCGGCGCCAAGCGTGCCTACGGGCCAATCCGATGATGCCCAGAAGACAAACATGGCAGCAAGGAACGTCCAGATCAGTTTGCGGTCTGTCTCCCGGTGACGGCGAACAGCAATCAGGTAGGCGATTGTCGGCAGCAGGACCGTGAGCCACACGCCGGGATAGGCGATCCAGTGCCAGCTCCACGGCTTGTTCAAAGCTGAGCACCAGAGCTTCATGACTTGCCCATGATGAGCGGCAGGTCGTGCACCCACTGAGTCTGGCGCGTTCCATACGGGTACTCGGTGTAGGCGAGTCCGTCGGGCGCATAGGCGATCACCTGGCTCGCGTGGCCCATCGAGTAGCCGGCGCCATCACCGATCTTGACGGCAACCGGCACACCGGCAGCGCGCTGTGCCGCCTCCACCTGGTCGACGGTGCCCGTGAGCCCGACGAACGTGGAGTTGAAGTTGTCGAGGAATGTTCTGATGACCTCTGGCGTGTCACGTTCAGGGTCGACCGTGACGAACACGACCACCGAGTTCCGTTCCACATCGGGGAGCCTGTCCATCACGGCGGCAAGCTGGGCGAGCTGCACGGGACAGATGTCGGGACAGAACGTGTACCCAAAGTACAGCAGTGTCAGTTTGCCTTCCGTCTCGGTCGCAAAATCGAACGGCTGCCCCTTCGTGTCGGTGAGAACGAACTCGGGTTTCGGCTCCGGCGGCTCGAGCACCGTCCCGTCGAACATCGAGGTCGACGTCGCAGTAGTTCCGGTGGCAGCACACGCCGCTGTTGTGCCAAAGAGGAGGGCCACAAGGCCGGCAAGAGAGAGCACCTTCCGCACGATTCGTCATGGTAGGAAGGGGTGGAGCTATGCGGGAAACCAGACTCTGAGTGGTCAGTGGGCGGGTGCTTCCTCCCCGCCCACTGGTCGGGGACTACCGGAACACCCAGGCGGCGAGCGGGATCGGCGACGTACTCATCACTGAAGCGTTCACTGCTCCTGCCACGGCAAGTCGAAGGTCGACCACCAGGTAGGAACCGTCGCCCATGTCGAGGATGCGAGCAGGATCGAACTCCTGCCAACCGGACGTGTCGCCGAACGACGCTATCCAGTTGCCGATACCCTCGCCGAGGAGCACGGCGAATTGGACTTTGCCATTCCCGACGAACGGTGCCAGGTTGCCGGCCGTCTCAGTGTCATACCCGACGCTGCTCGATGCCGATCCATCGGCGTTGAACGCGTTCGGGAAGACGTCCTTGTACAGCGCGAAGCCCGCGGGAATCTGTGCCTTGGCGACGGCCCTGCTGTCCTCGCTCACCTTAGACGTACGCCTTGTTCTGGATACCCGGAGCGGGATCAGTCTCGAGACCTCTCACCACGATGTTGACGTAGTACGCGCATGTGCCCCGACGACCCACGTCCCGTGAGGGTTGTGGGTGTTGATGGCCGGGCAGATGAACACTGGGTACTCGTTGCCACCGGGTGGCGCCGCGCTCGCCGCTACCGGCAGCGAGGCCACGATCGAGACGACCGCCATGAGCAGTCCGATCATTCGTGCACGCATCACACCTCCTTTGGTTGCGTGGGAACCTTCTGTTCCACCCACAGCAACACGAGACTCGCGCTCAGATGACCGGAAGTGTCGTCTGGCCGACGATCTCAGATGGGGCGATCCTGCATGATCGCCAGTGGGTGCCCCTCAGGATCACGGAAGAACGCCATCCATAACTCGGTGGTCTCCGTGCGGTTGATGACGTGCGGCTGACCAACCAGTTCGACCCCAGCCGCACCGAGGCGTGCGTACTCGCGCTCGATGTCATCCACCGTGAAGTAGAGCAGCGGGTGGGAGGAGAAGTCGGGCGATTCCGCGGGACCGAGGTAGAGGCGAACACCGTTGACGTCGAAGAAGGCCATCTGCTGGGCCGGCACGTCGAAGAGGAACGTGAGGCCGAGCGTGCCGCGGTAGAACTCGATCGCCTTGTCGATGTCGGCAACCGTGATGTGTATCTGTCCAATCGAAGTGATCACTGGTCCTCCTCTCCTCTCTCACTGTCTAGTCGGTGGGCGGAGGAAACCACACAATCGACCTTTCGCAGCGTGGCGGCCGGGGACCTCCCGATCGGCCGCCGCTCGGTAGGTAGCCTCGATGACGAACGCGAGGGCGACCAGCGAGTCGATAGAGAAAGGATTGAGATGTCGGGTGACCAGCCACGCACGGTGAGGATCGAAACGGAGTTGCGGTTCCACACCACGCCGGGACGGCTCTTTCGGGCCCTGACCGAGGAGACCCTCGAGTGGTTCCCCTTCAGCTACGGAGAGGAGCGAACACGGGCGGTCGTGATGGAACCGCGCGTTGGCGGCGCCCACTATGAGGACTGGGGCGACGGCATGGGATATCTGTACGGTCACGTGACCATGTTCGACCCTCCCAAAGCCTTCTCCACAAGAGGACGGGTCACGGCCGGAACCCTCCTGGACACCCACTACCGCTTCGAGAAGGACGGGGTGGAGACGATCCTCAAGATGTCCAAGGTCGCCGTCGGCCCGATGACCGACGACGAGGCAGTCTCCATACGAACGTACGGTGACATCGCCAACTTCGAGGATGCGCTCCGTACGCTCGTCGAGTCCTCGGGACATCGTCGCTAGTGGTCGGCGTGCGGTAGCGTGCCGTCCGGCGCGAGAGGAGACGGGATGGCGAGCGACCTGGAGAACACGCTCAACCTGTGGGATTACCGGCGCCGCGTCGCAGACATCTACGCGAGCGTACGCGAGATGGATCCGACCGACGGATGGGCATTCTGGGTGTCGGCTCGCAACGATCTCTTCAGCAGCCACCCGCAGAGTCCCCTGCCGGCAGAAGGACGGGAGTCCTTCACCGGTCTGCACTACTGGCCGTACGATCCCCAACTTCGGGTGAGCGCCGCGGTTGAGCCGGCATCACCCACCGAGATCCTGCTCGCTCACAGCGGCGACGGCGCCACGCCGGCCAGGAGCTTCGGGAGGGCAACCTTCCGCCTCGGATCGGAGGAGCTGTCACTCGTCATGTACTGGCTGGATGACTACGGCGGCGGCGTGTTCATCCCGTTCCTCGATGCGACGAACGGGAAGGAGACGTATGGCGGTGGGCGATACCTGATCGATTCGGCCAAGGGGGCCGACCTGGGCCACGAGGGAGGTCAGGTGGCCCTCGACTTCAACTTCTCGTACCACCCGTCGTGCGTTCATGACACGCGGTGGTCCTGTCCCCTCCCCCCGGACGGGAACCGCATTCCCATCCCGATCCGAGGCGGAGAACGGCTGACGCGGTAGCATGCGATCGTGGTTGATCAGGACAGAGTGGATCGTCTGGACAAGTTGCTGAGATCGGCGGCGCGCGCTCACCATGCCGAATTCGGCGGGCCCAACCCCGGCTGGCCCGAGTGGTACGCAGCGCATGTCCACCCCGAGATCGGTGCGATCGTCGGATTCGAACCCACCATCGAACAGGTGGCGGAGTGGCTCCGCCAGGCAGATGAACTCCACCGAGCCGAAGCACCAGACGACCGCTGGCCCCCCTTCTACGCCCGCTGGATCCTCGAGTCGCTCGAGGAGTAGGGCACCTCTTCGGCTGTCCATCGCAGTCAGGTTGCCGACAACTGACCGATCAGGACCAGGCCATGCTCTGCGACGGCTGGTGGCCAATCGTCGACCACCCAGCAGAGCCACTCAACCACGCTGCTAGGGGCACCGACGACCACGCGCGGTGGCCCGGAGAGGTGCTCAACAGCAATCGCCGGCTTCCTTACCGGCTTCCCGTCGCGATCAGAGGCAGTGAACGGCTGGGGCGGTAGCATGCCGTCATGGTTGATCAGAACACAGTGGATCGTCTGGACGGACTGCTGAGATCGGCGGCGCGCGTACACCATGCCGAATTCGGCGGGCCCAATCCCGGCTGGCCCGAGTGGTACGCAGCGTACATCCAGCCCGAAATCGAACCGATAGCCGACTGGCTCCCGACGGGCAGATGAGCTCCACCGAGCCGAAGCGCCCGACGACCGCCTACCCCCCTTCTACGCCCGCTGCCGACCGCCACGCCCGGACGCTATCACCGAGCGCTGAACGCTCTAGCTAGAGAGGAACTCATGACAACCAGATTCTTCGACGACCTGACCTCGGAAGTGGACATCCCTACCGATGGCACGTTGAGTCGTGTTCTTGCGAAAGAAGGCTCGGTCCGGTTGGTCGTCTTCGCCTTCGATCGGGGCCAGGAACTCACCGAGCACACCGCATCGGTACCTGCAGTCGTACAGGTGCTCTCCGGATCCCTGACTGTGGAAGCAGCCGGCGAACGCCACCGACTCACACCCAACTCATGGCTGTACCTGCAAGCAGGCGAACCACACTCCGTGTTCGCCGACGAACCCAGCCGCATGCTGCTCACCATGGTCCGCGACGCCTGAACCCTCCTTCGACCAGGGGCCACCGCCTTCGGTACCGCCGCAAAGCCCGTGCCATGCGAAGGTTCCTCGGTAACCCCTCGACATGCTGTCTGAGTTGCTGAGTGGCAGCGCCTCGGACGAGTTCGCACACATTCTCCACCACTTCGAACATCCCCGACGGCCCCCAGACGACCGACTGGATATCGCCTCGAGATCGACCAACTCCTTGTCGATCTCGTAGACGATTTGGTAGGCCCCAATCAGTGGGAGTGAAGTCCGATCATCAGATCGCCTGGCAGTGGCTTGCCAACCCGGTGTGGGTTCTATAGGAGAGGACCAGACGAGGTAGTCAACTACCGCCGGGGAAATCTTCGCGGGAGCCGGTCAACGGCATATCCACCCTGATCGGGCTGCTGGCATCCTCAATTCCCGGTATCCGAGACCGGTCTTTCATGTCGATCCGCGTAGTCGATGTGCCATGACGGGCCAAGAACCACCCCTGAACAGGGATCATGCAAGCTCCGGGGGTGAGACTCGAACTCACAACCTGCGGATTAACAGTCCGTTCACCCCCAACCCCCTCACCAGGCAAAACACACAGAAGTATCCCCTGACCAGCCGTTTCGACCCTTCACCAGTTCGCACCACCTTGCAGCACCAATCACCAAAACGCGTCCCCAGCGCGTCCTGCGCAGGGCCGATCGGCTAGGTCTTGGACGCCGGACTATCAGGAGTACAGCGCTCCCGAATGCGGAGCGAACTCGGAAAGCCCGGCCTGCGGGTTTAGCCGGTTGATCTGAGTGCGTCGAGTGGGTCGGTGCGGGCGGCGCGGA
>CAZWHZ010000090.1:0-6357 GCA_964633745.1 uncultured Acidimicrobiia bacterium | reverse complement strand
CACCTACCCGGCGCTGGCGGCTACCCAACAGGTGCTGTGGCTCGTCGCCGGGGTGGGCAAGCAGATGGCCGTGTCCCGTCTCCTCGCCAGTGACCGGTCGATCCCCGCCGGCGCCGTCGACGCGGGCAATGCGGTGCTGATCGTCGACCGGGCAGCCCTCGGGTAGCCCCGCACCGGCAACCCAGAGCTCAGGAGATCGGAAACCGACGCCCCGAGCCCAGGATTCACAGAAAGGGGGCATCGCGCTCTCGGAAGGCTCGCCGAGCACGACGTCTAGGTGCATCAGAGGTATGAGCCTCAACCGTTGGCCGGCATGCGTGAGGCTGTTCGTGGGTGCGAAACCTCAGTCGCCGGCGCCGGCGGCCGGTCGCGGATAGGCGGGCTGCCTGCCGGGAATCGGTGGCGGCGGGGTCGCGACGTTCGGTCCGGTGAACTGAGTTGTGTACAGCGTCGCGTAGGAACCACCGGCCGCCATCAGCTCGTCGTGGGTGCCGTGCTCAACGATCTGACCGTCCTCCATGACGAGGATGAGGTCAGCGTCGCGGATGGTCGACAGGCGGTGTGCGATCACGAAACTTGTCCGGTCGCTTCGCAGTGCCGCCATCGCGTGCTGCACCAGCAACTCGGTGCGGGTGTCGACCGAGCTGGTCGCCTCGTCGAGGATCAGCAGCGGAGGATTGGCAAGGAACGCCCGCGCGATAGTGAGGAGCTGCTTCTCACCAGCGCTGATGTTGGTGCCTTCGTCGTCGACGATCGTCTCGTACCCGTCCGGGAGGCTGTGCACGAACCGATCGACGAACGTCGCCTTGGCCGCCTCGAGCATCTCCTCCTCGGTGGCGTCCAGCTTTCCATAGGTGATGTTCTCGCGAATCGTTCCCTTGAACAGCCAGGTGTCCTGAAGCACCATGCCGATCTCCGAACGCAAGTCCTGGCGGCGCATCTCTGCGACGTCGATACCGTCGAGCGTGATACGGCCCGCGTCGAGGTCATAGAAGCGCATCACCAGGTTGACGAGTGTGGTCTTGCCGGCCCCGGTGGGGCCTACGATCGCGACGGTCTGGCCGGGTTCGACCTTCAGTGAGACGTGTTCGATGAGCGGCCGGTCCTCTTCATACCGGAACGACACGTCATCGAAGCTCACCCGACCGTCCGGGTTCTCGATCAGCCGAGGCTGATGCTCATCGGGTGGTTCCTCTTCGGCGTCCAGCAGCTCGAAGACCCGCTCAGCGGAAGCGACGCCGGACTGGAGAAGGTTGACCATCGACGCAACCTGCGTGACTGGCTGGGTGAACCGTCGGGTGTACTGGATGAAGGCCTGGATGTCACCGAGCGTCAGCGTTCCACTTGCGACCCGCAACCCACCGACGACAGCGATGACGACGTAGTTCAGGTTGCCGATGAACATCATGATCGGCATGATCAGGCTCGAGAAGAACTGGGCCTTGAAGCTCGCCTGAAACAGCTCCTCGTTCTCGGTCTCGAAGGTCGCCTGGACCTCCCGCTGGCGTCCGAACACCTTGATGAGCGAGTGACCGGTGAAGGCCTCCTCCACCTGAGTGTTGAGCACACCCGTGCTGCGCCACTGGTTGACGAAGTGGTTGCGAGATCTGCCCATCACCTTGGCGGCGACGAGCATGCTGATCGGCACGGTCGCGAGCGTGATAAACGCCAGCTGCCAGGAGATGTCGAACATCATGGCCATGACGAACACGATCGTCAGCACGGACGTCATGACTTGGCTCATCGTCTGCTGAAGCGTCTGGGAGACGTTGTCCATGTCGTTGGTGACCCGGCTGAGTAGCTCACCTCTCGGTTGGGTGTCGAAGTACCGCAACGGCAGCTTGTTCAGCTTGTCCTCGACCTCCGACCGCATGTCCTTCACCGTGTTCTGAACGACATCGTTCAGGAGATAGCCCTGAAGGAACGTCAGAAGGGCGGCAGCCCCGTACAGGCCGACGAGCAGCAGCAGCACGTCCCCGAGCGCGCTGAAGTCGATGCCTTGACCGGGTACGACATCCATCGCGGCGAGCATCTCCGCGACCTTGTCCTGTCCAGCGGCTCGCAGGCCCGCGACCGCCTGGTCTTTGGTCATTCCGGTGGGGAACATCCTGCCGACTGCGCCCGAGAAGACGATGTCGGTCGCATGCCCCAGCACCTTGGGCCCGATGGCCGACATGGCGACGGCGACGACGGCGGCCGCGATGATGACGGCAATCTTGCCCCGCTGAGGGCGCAATCTCCGCATGAGCCGTTTTGCCGACGGTCCGAAGTTCATCGACTTCTGGCCGACCATCCCGCCACCAAACGGCCCGCGGCCATGGCCCATCCCTCCGCCACCGATCCGCTCGGTCTCCTGCATCTTCTTCGGGGCGGTCATGATGCCTCCGCTCCACGCTGCGACTCCACGATCTCCTGGTAGGTCGGGCACGTCACCAGCAGTTCATCGTGTGTTCCGAGCCCGACCACCGCACCGTCCTCGAGGACGACGATCCGGTCGGCATCGATGATGGTCGACACCCGTTGGGCGACGATGAGCACCGTGGCTTCCTTGGTGATGGGTTTCAGTGCTCGGCGAAGCCGGGCGTCGGTGAGGACATCGAGGGCCGAGAACGAGTCGTCGAACAGGTAGATCTCGGGCTCGCGAATCAGCGCTCTGGCGATGGCGATCCGCTGACGCTGGCCTCCCGAGACGTTGGTACCGCTCTGTGCGATCGAGGAGTCGAGTCCGTCCGCCATGGCTTCGACGAAGTCCTTCGCTTGGGCAGTCTCCAGCGCCGCCCACATCTCTTCGTCCGTGGCGTCCGGTTTGCCATACCTGAGGTTGGAAGCAACGGTTCCTGTGAACAGGTATGCCTTCTGCGGGACGATCCCGATTCTCGACCAGAGGCTGTCCGGATCGAAGTCGCGCACGTTGACTCCGTCGATCAGGACCTCTCCGTCTGTCGCGTCGAACAACCGCGGGATCAGGTTCAGAAGTGTCGACTTGCCGGCGCCAGTCGAACCGATGACAGCTGTCGTCTGGCCGGGGAGGGCTGTGAACGAGATGTTCCGCAGCACGGGATGGCTCGCTCCCGCGTACTGGAATCCGACGGAGCGGAGCTCGAGCACGCCCCTGGTCGACACCTCGCGGATCCCGTCGACGGGGGGAACGACCGAGGACTCCGTTTCGATCACTTCTCCGATGCGATCCGCAGAGACTGAGGCGCGCGGGACGAAGACGAGCATCAACGTCGACATCATCACCGCCATCAGGATCTGGATCAGGTAGGACAGGAAGGCGACGAGTGCACCGATCTGCATGTCACCGTTGCCGATCCTGATTCCGCCGAACCACAGCACGGCGATCGTCGACAGGTTCATCACGAGCATCACCGAGGGGAACATTGCGGCCATCCATCGACCGACGTTGATCGAGACGTCGGTGAGCTCTGTGTTGGCTGTCCCGAACCGCTCGGTCTCGAAGCGCTCTCTGACAAACGCCCGGATGACCCTGATGCCGGATGCCTGCTCGCGGAGGACTTTGTTGACGGTGTCCAACCGGCTCTGCATCTTCCTGAACCCGGGGACCATGTTTCTGATGATGAATCCCACGATCACGAGGAGAATTGGAACCGCCACGGCGACCAGCCAGGAGAGGCCGGCGTCCTCCTTCAGCGCCATGATGACCCCGCCCACCATTGTGATCGGGGCGGCGATCAGCATCGTGAACGTCATCATGACCAACATCTGCACCTGCTGAACATCGTTGGTGTTGCGGGTGATCAGTGAGGGTGCGCCGAATAGGCCGACTTCCTTGTTGGAGAAGGAGCCCACCGTGTGGAAGATCCTCGATCGCAGATCACGGCCGAACGCCATCGAGGTCTGGGAACCGAAGTAGACGGCGATGATCGTGCAGATGATCTGAAGCAGAGTGACCGCGAGCATGACGCCGCCGGTCTTCATGATGTAGGTCGTATCACCCGTGATGACCCCGTTGTCGATGATGTCCGCCATCAGGCTTGGCAGGTAGAGCGACGCGATCGTGCCGATCATCTGGAGTGAAGCCAGGATGATGATCCACTTCTTGTAAGGGCGCAGGTGTTCGCGGAGGATCTTGATCAGCATCAGGCTTGCTTCCCGTCCGAGGGATGGCCGAGGCCCGAACGGAGTGTCTCGAAGGCTTGATGGATGGAATCGGGCAGGCTGATGTTCCGGTCGCTCTGGAGCCACCAACCGATCGTCGACCGCATGGTCGCCACCGCGGTCGCCACCACGAGCCGAGGGTAGGGATCGATACTCGCGTCGATGCCGAGGCGCGCCGCGACGGCATCCGCGAGTGCGCGCTCGAGTTGAGCTAGGCCCGCGAGGTGGCGCGGGAGAAGCTGCGGAAAGCGCCGTGCCAGGTCCATACGTTGCTTCCATCGCTGTGCGAGGTCGGAGTTCTCTTCTGCTTCGAGGACTGACTCGAGTGCTTCGATCCGTTGCTTCCATCGCAGGGCGCGGTCCGAACCTGTTTCCTCGCCTCCGAGAACCGATTCCAGTGCTTCAACCCTGTGTCGCCAGTGGTCGGCCAGTTCGGCGTTCTCTTCCGACGCAAGGACGGCCTCGAGGGCGGCTAGAGGATCCTCTTCCGCGGGTCGCTGCTCAACCTGCTCGGCGAGCGAGGTGATCATCTTCGGCTCCGAACCGACGATCGCCTCCTCCTTGCAGGAGAAGTAGTTGAAGAACGTCCGAGGCGACACGCCGGCGAGGTCGGCGATCTCTTCCACGGTGACCCCATCGGGGCCGCGCTCGATGGTCAGCGTGCGAGCAGCCGCTGCCAGCGCGTGGTACGTGGCCAGCTTCTTCTTGGAACGCAGATCAGACACGAGTGTGCAGTCTACGCAAACTTGCACACTGTGCAAGTCACTTCGTTCAGGTGGTGACCTCGAGCTGTCGCGCTCCCCAAAACATCACGAATGCCCCGGCATAGAGAACGATGCCACCGAAGATGTCGCCCGCGTTGTCCAGGACGCCGTACCGGAGGTCGCCGATGAACTCGATGAGTACGAGAACTCCGACCGTATAGCCAAGGAGCTTCAGCACCCAGGCGTACGGAACCGGCCAGGATGTCGATGGCCTACTGGTGTGTGCCCAGACTGCGAAGAGTGCGTAGAAGGCAAGCAGGAGCGTCAGGGTGAAGAAGTAGTACTTGTCGAGAATGATGTCGAACAGAATCCAGTCGGCGACGATGATCGCCGCGCCGATCCTGATGAGCATCCCGGCCCCCCCGGTTACTCCTTGGTGTGATCTCGTCTGGTCCTCGGGTGGTCTCGGCTCATCGGCCATGCTTCCTCCTCCTCGGTGTCAACCTACCCGATCGGGCCGTCAATGGAAGGAAGATATTACGGGCAACCAGGAGAGATTCTTCGGCGGTTCGTTCTCTGCTCACATTCTGCACACCATGAGTGAAGCCAACGACGGAGCGACGGATTAGGGCCTCTCGCCTCTGGAACAGGTCTACCTCGTCAGTCATCGTGGAGGAGACAAGCGAGGGGGATCTACGAGGATTCTGGTGGCGTACGCCTCGAAGGCAGGCGGGACGGAAGGCCTCGCCGAGATGGTCGGCGGCGATCTGAGGGAACTGGGCCACGAGGTGGATGTGGTTCCAGCCGGCGATGTTCAAGAGGTCGACTCCTACGGTGCCGTGGTCATAGGAGGTGCGCTCTACATCTTCCGGTGGCACAGGGACGCCCGTCGATTCGTCAAGCGGTTCCGAGTGGCGCTTCGCGGGCGACCTGTGTGGCTGTTCAGCAGTGGACCGCTGGACGACAGTGCCCGTACGAAGGACATCCCACCCGTGCGGTTCGTCCGCAAGGCGGTGACGATGGTCGGGGCCAAAGGGCACGCGACGTTTGGCGGACGTCTGACCGAGGCCGCCCGGGGCAACAACAAGGCATTGGCCGTGGGGGACTGGAGCGACCCCGAGCACGTTCGGGAGTGGGCGGAATCGATCGCGAAAGAGCTGGCGGAAGCGAGCTGACAGCCAACAGCTGACAGCCAACAGCCAGAGCGCGACAACATGTGCACCACGAAAGCGGGGCGTTCCTGCCGTGAGCTGATTGCTGCGAGTCGTCGGCCGGATGAGCGAAGCGAGGCCTGCCAGGAGCTTGCCGCCTCATTCGCGTACCCTTGAGCATATGAGATCACTCGTTCCTCACGGAATCACTCCCATCCACGACGTCTTCTGGGACTTGAAGATCCCTGAGCTGTACGAACACACGCTTCTTCGTGGGGAGGGATCGCTGGCCCACAAAGGTGGGCTCGTCGTGAAGACCGTCCCATACACGGGGCGGAGCCCCAAAGACAAGTACATCGTCAGGGAGGAGAGCACCGAAC
>CAZWHZ010000089.1:0-6589 GCA_964633745.1 uncultured Acidimicrobiia bacterium | reverse complement strand
ACCTGTGAGAACCGCGACTTCGGATGAATAGGTTCCGTCGTCGGTCGCATAGATCTCCTCGGTCTTGAGGCCCGCAACCAGCGTAGCCTGGGTCGCAGTGTCCTGGGCCCTACGCTTTGCGCCCAGCATGGTCGGAAGAGCGACCGCCATCAGCACCGCGATGATGGCGAGAACCACCATCAACTCGACAAGCGAGAAACCTCCGTCGGACGAACGCTGCATGCCAGTTGGTATCGGCGTCCAAACGGAAGGACTTGAGTACCCCAAGCGCGGAGAGAGGGCGGTATCCGCCCTCTCTCACTTCCAGTTGGTGGATCCGACTACCAGCTTGAGCCGGCGCACTCGGCGGCCGTGTCCACGTCCGCTGCTGCGGCGCCGCTGCCGTAGGTCGTACCAGCACCCGTCGTGTCGTCGGCAACGCAGAAGAACGTGCCAGACCCGCTCTCTGTGGCGAGTAGGACTCCCGTGTCGGACGCCGCGACGATCGAGACGGTGCCGTTGGCGATGTTGGCCAGAGTGTCGAAGTTGAGACTCGGCTCCAACGCCGTGTACGCAGTAATCGTGCCGGCGATGTCCGTACTCAGGTACGTCTCACCGTCCACATAGAAGACCTTCGCTGCCGTCAGCGCGTTGCGCAGGTTGCTCTGCGCAGCGCGATCCTGCGCCTTCTGACGGGCTCCGAGGAACGTCGGGATGGCGATCGCCATGAGAATGGCAATGATCAGCACGACCACCATCAACTCCACGAGCGTGAAGCCTTCGTCACCTTGAAGACCCTTGCGAATCTTGTCCATCATTCTTGCTCTCCTTCCGGGCCGCAGTTCGACCCTTGGTCCACATATCGGCCACCTAGCGCGGTTAGTTGAGTACTTTCCGCCGGGTCGATAGAACTGATCCGTATGCCTGACTCGGGCGAGTCTCTCGGCGAGCGAAGCCGACGTTGCTGCTCGCCGTAGCTCGTACTCGGTACTCGGTACTCGGTATCTCAACCCCTGGCAGTCGCGGGGCCGGCGTGACTTTTCGCCACAAAGACTCGACAGGAAGCTGCCGGCTTGGTTGCTGGAGACTGGCCGCCGGGAACTGGATGTCCGCGCTCAGCCGTTGGCCGTCAGCAGTTCGCTCGCCTACTGCACCAGGTTGATCAGATTGAACATCGGCATGTACAGCGCAACGATCATCGATCCGACTGATCCTCCAAGGACGACCATGAGCAGTGGCTCGAGGAGCGACGTGAGGCTGTCAACCGTTGCGTTCACTTCCGAGTTGTAGAACTGCGCCAGTTTGTCGAGCATCGTATCGAGCGCGCCCGTTTCCTCGCCGACAGCGAGCATCTGGACAACCATCGGCGGGAACACGGAGTGACGTGCGAGTGGCGTCGCAATCGAGTCGCCCTCCTTGACCGACGCTTGTACCTCCTTGATGGCTTTCGCCACGACCTCGTTTCCAGCCGTCTCTGCCACAATGTCCATGGCTTGGAGGATTGGAACGGCGGTCCGGGTCAGCGATGCGAGCGTCTCCGAGAACCTGGCAATGGCACTCTTCTGTGCAAGCGGCCCGAAGACAGGAACCTTCAGCTTGATCCGGTCGAACGTGAAACGCCCGCGCTCCGTACTCACCCACTTCCGGAAACCGAAGACTGATCCGATCCCCGCACCCAACATCAGGTACCAGTTGGCCACGAACCCACGTGAGACCCCGAGCAGGATGCGCGTGGGCACAGGAAGCGTCCCACCCAGATCGGCATACATTCCCTCGAACATGGGCACCACGAAAATGAGCATCGCGGTGAGGATCAGTACGACGAGCCCGAGTACCGCGATCGGATAGGTCATCGCAGACTTGACTTTTCCTCGCAGCTCCACACTTCGTTCCAGCGTGTCAGCAAGTCTCAGAAGCGTCGTGTCGAGAACTCCCCCGACTTCCCCGGCTCGTACCATCGCGACATAGAGACGATCGAAGATCTTGGGATGCTGCTGCAATGCCTGTGAAAGACTCATGCCCTTTTCGACTGAGGCCTTCACTCCTCTGATCGCTCCGGCGAACGTGGCGTTCGGATTTTGCTCTGCGAGAATGTCAAGGGAGCGCAGCAGCGAGAGACCGGCGTTGATCATGGTCGCAAACTGCCTTGAAAAGACGGCCAGGTCTTTCTGCTTCACCCGACCGAAACCAGGAATCTTGATCTCTCTCTGGAGTGCGGAGGCCTTCTTCTCTTCGATCGAGAGGGGAACATAGCCACGATCCCGCAAGGCGCGCGCGGCGGATGAAGGCGAAGAAGCCGCCAGCTCGCCGGAGTGCAGCTTTCCCTTGTCGTCTTTCACCTGGTATGTGAATGTCGCTGTCATGGCTCTCCCCTACGCAACCCTTCCGACCAGTCGCTGAAGGTCCTCCGTATTCATGCAATGTTCATTGGCCTCGGCCAGAGAGATCCTGTTTGAGCGAACCAGTTGGGCGAGCGACTGATCCATCGTCTGCATGCCGAACCGGCCTCCGGCCTGGAGGGCCGTACCGATCTGATGCGTCTTTCCCTCTCTGATCAGATTGCGAATCGCCGGGGTTGCGACCAGCACCTCTACGGCGGGTACTCGTCCAATCGTGTCACGAGTAGCAACGAGCTGCTGAGTGATCACTGCCTGCAATGTGGAGGCGAGCTGCACTCTCACCTGCTGTTGTTGATGTGCAGGAAACACATCGATGATCCTGTCGATCGTCTGTGCGGTGTCTTGTGTGTGCAATGTGGCAAGCACGAGGTGTCCCGTTTCAGCTGCCGTCAGAGCCGTGCTGATCGTCTCCAGATCGCGCATCTCACCTACGAGAATGACATCGGGATCTTGGCGGAGGCCGTGACGAAGGGCCTGTGCGAAGCCAAGCGTGTCGCTGCCCACCTCGCGCTGATTGACGATCGACTTCTTGTGCTTGTGCACGAACTCGATCGGATCTTCCACAGTCAAGATGTGCGCCGAGCGATGCTCATTGATGAGGTCGATGATCGCAGCGAGCGTCGTCGACTTCCCTGAGCCGGTTGGACCTGTCACCAACACCAGTCCACGCTGGTACTCGGCGAACCCCGCCACGATCTTTGGGATTCCGAGTTCCTCCAACGTCTCGATCTCAGTTGGGATGGCACGGAATACGGCGCCCACAGAGTCGCGCTGGAAGAAGACGTTCATCCTGAACCGTCCTTTTCCAAGGAGGGGGTACGAGCCATCCAGTTCCAGCTCTTCTTCCAGCTTCTCACGTTGACGATCCGTCAGAATGCCAAAGATAAGGCGTCTGAGCTGCGCAGTCTTCATGGGTTCGTAGCCCGGAACCGAACGCAAACTCCCATTCACTCGAACGGCGGGCGGGATGCCGGCGGCGAGATGGAGATCCGACGCCTTCACCTCAACAACATACGAGAGCAGCTCGTGGATGACCGGATCACGGACGCTCTCCACTTTCTCCGCCGAACCGCCACTCCGAGGTCCGTAGACAAGGTCGAGACTTCGCGACACCGCCGCTCGAGTGGCAAGCGCCAATGTCACTTCCGAACCCAGGGCCTCCTCGAGTTCGCCTCTCAGCCCCTGAGCGAACGGATCGGCCACAGCCACGAGGATCCCGTCATCGGTACGCTCCAGTGGTACTGCATGGAGCCTTCGCGCCTGCTCTTCGGTCAGTCGACTGGCACAGTCTGGCTGGATCAGCATGTCATCGATGTCGACATATGGAAGACGCGCTCGTTCGGCGACAGCTTTCAGGACATCTTCTTCGCGAACATGGCCGCCATCGACGAGCAGCCTGGCCAGTGGCTTCCCCGTCTTCTGTTCTTCATCGAGCAGCTGCTCGAGGACATCGCGAGATAGCACCCGGCCATCAACCAGTATCTCACCAAGTTTACGCGATCCTGCGTTCACGTCATCGACTCCTCGTAGTGGGATTCGGCCCGTCCATCGTCGGCCTTGACCCTTTTCACACGATCACTCTCAGGATCTCTTCGAGCGATGTGACCCCTTCTGCGACCTTTTCCATCCCGTCCTGTCTGAGGGTTCTCATACCCGCCTCGATTGCCGCCCGCTTCAAGGTGTCAGTGGACACTCGCTCGACGGCAAGACGTTCGATCTCCTCGTCGACGATCATCAACTCGTGGACGGCGACACGACCGCGATACCCCGTCTGGGAGCAAGCCTTGCACCCGACGGTTCGGTACAGCATCGAGGGTGCCAACTCCCATCCCGCGTTCTCGACAACCTGCTCAGACGGCTCGTACGCCTCCTTGCAGTGATCGCAGAGGCGCCTGGCGAGGCGCTGCGCCAGCACCGAGTCGAGTGCAGAACCCACCAGAAACGGCTCCACGCCCATCTCGATCAATCTGCTCACGCTCGACGGCGCGTCGTTGGTGTGAAGGGTCGACAACACGAGGTGGCCGGTCAAGGCCGATTCGATAGCGATGGATGCGGTTTCTGCGTCCCGGATCTCCCCGACCAACATGATGTCCGGGTCCTGGCGAAGGAACGATCGCAGACCGCTGGCAAACGTGAGACCTGCTTTTCGGTTGACCTGGACCTGGTTGACGCCCGGGAGACGGTACTCGACCGGGTCCTCGATCGTGATGATGTTCGTCTCAGGCTTGTTCAGCACGTTGAGCGTGGCATACAGCGTGGTCGACTTGCCGGAGCCGGTTGGACCGACGACCAGGATCGTTCCGTATGGCTTCGAGTAGGAACTCCTGTAGCGATCCTGTGTGTATCGCGAGAATCCGAGGTCCTCGAGCTCCAGGAGTGCCGTAGAGGTGTCAAGTAGACGCATCACGACCTTCTCTCCGTAGATTGTCGGAAGCGTTGACACCCGAAGGTCGAGCTGTCGTCCACCCACGCGAAGATTGATCCTGCCATCCTGCGGCCTTCGACGTTCCGCTATGTCGATGTCGGCCATGATCTTGAGACGGGAGATGACAGCGTTGGTGATGGATCGCGGCGTTCGCATGATCTCGTGGAGCACACCGTCGATGCGGAAACGCACGCGCAGGTCCCGCTCGGTCGGCTCGATGTGAATGTCGGATGCCCGGTCGGCGCTCGCCCTGGTGATGAGCATGTTCACGAGCTTGACGACGGGAGCCTCGTCAGCGACCGCCTCCAGCGCGCTGAGGTCCTGGGCCTCCAGCGAATCCTCGGCCGCAAGCTCCGCAAGGTCCGTCACCGAGGTGTTCAGCGAAGCGAGGCGGTTGATGGCCTCCTCCACGTCGCCACGGGTCGCAACTTTGGGGATCACCTCGCGACCTGTGATAGCCCTGATGTCGTCGATCGCCAGGACGTTGGCCGGGTCGGCCATCGCGACGACGAGCCGATCGCCGTCGAAGGCGATCGGAATGGCTGCGTAGCGTGCTGCGAGGTTCTCGGGCACCAGTGACGCCGCGGCGGGATCGACCGTGATCTCTCTCAGGTCGACGAATTCGAGTCCGATCGACCGAGCCAGTACCCGAACGAGGTCCCGTTCGTCGACCAGGTGTTCGTCCAGTAGCACGCGCGCGAGTGGGAGGCCCTTCTCCTGATGGATCTCCAGCCCCTTGTCGAGGGCATCCTGCGTGACGATGCCCTCTTCGAGCAGCAGGGCGCCCAGATGCCCGGCATCCTTGCGCACGATGCCTGTCGAGTTCATGACCGCTCAGACTCTCGCACGATCGCGCCGAGCCCTTTGCGTCGCGGCAGAGCCACAGTGCGGTCGTCCCCGGACGTGGCGTCAGGCCCCGATCCAGGATCCTCCTCGTCTGCGCCCACATGTTCTGCGACCTTTGGCTCATCTGTCGGTTCGGTCTCTGCCTCGTCGCGATGGGCGGAGACTCTCGATCCAATCACCTGAAAGGTGTCCTTCTCAGGCTCTTGGGCCTCTTCGCCGTAGGCGTACCGGCCGCTGGGTCGGTCATCGGTCAAGACAAGGATTCCTCGGCGCACCATGCCCGCCATGAGTTGCGCGGCTCGAAACTCCGACCAGCCCTGCTTCCGCGAGACTTCTTCCACGGAGCCGACTCCTGCAATGGTGCTGAGCACCCTCCACTCGTCATCCGCGACAGTCACCGGGCCGTCACTGCTCGCCCGCGGGTCCACCGTCAGATGGAAGGCGACCCCGGGGATGACCTCTTCGATCTCGTTCCAGCGCCCGAGGCGCGCGTTCGCCTCAACGACACTGGCATCCACGTCCAGTTGGACACCTGTGTCGAATCTGGGAGAAACGTCCTCGGAGAAGGCGAACCGTCCACTCGACTCGCGCAACACCCTGAAGATCACGTCGGAGATTTGGTCGAGCATGAACTCCTCGAGCGTCTCCTTGGTCGCGCCGGCCGTGAGAATGTCGCTGATCGTCCGCTCGCGGCGTTCGACATCGATCCACGCTCGTGGATCGACCATGTTTGCCTCAACGAGCTTGCTGTGGAAGTCCTCGTCTCTTCGTGTCGTCCCATAGGTCAGGCGGCCATCTTCCAGGTACAGCCGAGCCTCCAGACCCTGGGCATCGACCCTGAGGACACCGTTCTTTCTACTTCCCGCGACGAGCTTCAGAACCTCGACGTTGGGAAACGACTCCAACGCTCCACTCAACGACATTTCGGACCCTTCTCTAT
>CAZWHZ010000088.1:0-6672 GCA_964633745.1 uncultured Acidimicrobiia bacterium | reverse complement strand
CTTGTTCGATGAACAAGCCTCTTCAGCTGTTCGCCAGGGTGACAGCCGCCTGGTAGAGGACATCCGGTTCGACTTCGCCCGGGAAGCGGAAGTCCACAGTGCCATCTCCGGTGATGAATACGAAGAACGGGAACGCGCTCACTCCGAGCACCTGGGCGGCCTGGCTCGTGGAGGAGTCGGCGATCGTGGGCACCGGCCAGTCTCTCAGCCACTTCGATGGTGGCCAGTTGGGAGCGGAAGCGTCGGCCCCCGTCGAGATCGCGTAGAACTCGACGAGGGGTGGCATTCCGTTGTCCCGGATGTACGGCGTCAAGAGCTCCACATCGTTCTGGCAGTGTGAGCACCAGTGGGCGAGAACGGCGATGATCTTCGGTTTCCCGTCGGCGGTGATCGAGACAGGAGTCCCGTCGAATGAGAATCCGGAGATCTCAGGCGCCGGCAGCCCGATCGCCGGGTCTGCCCCGCTGTCGGGGTACCGAGGGAGGGCCGTGCCTGCGACGGTGACGGGTTGCACTTGGCTCACATCGATTGTCGGTCCGTCACTCTGGGTGGACAGTAATGCGACAACGGCCACCACCACCACGGCAGCGATCCCGATGGCGATTGCAGTGAGTCTGGGTGAGCGTTTCATGTGTTCTTCCTTGCCCATAGCAGTAGGAGCCCCACCAGTGTCAGTCCGGCGAAGGACATGAGGGGTATCGAAATGAACCCGAACTCCCAGATCCATCGAACAGTACACGGAACCTCGGTGGTGCAGGCGCCGGCATCGAGTCGCGGGAAGAGCTGAATCGTGTAGTGGTAGACGGACAGTCCCCATCCGATCGTCACGAGGGGCAATGCCCAGGTTGCGAGACGAGAGCTCTTGCGGATCGCTGCGATCAGCAGAATGAGCACGAGCGGATACCAGGCGAGCCGCTGATACCAGCACAGCTGGCAGGGGCGAAAGCCGACGATCTCGGAGTAGAACAGGCTTCCCGCGAGCGCGCCGACTGCCACGATCCATGCAAGCCACAACGTGGCATTCCCGAGTACCTCGTCGAGCCACTCACCTGCCTTTCGCAGCGCACCGGAGCGTCCCAGCAGCACCACGAGCAGGCCGGCGTCCGCAGCGAGGATGAGGATGGTGGCGAGCGCGAGGAATCGGTTCGCGAGCGAAGGGTCCATCGATCAGCTCAGGTACTCGGCCAGATCGGCTTCGGCCCGAACACGCAGCGCCGCCATCGTGTCGAGACGGTCCATTGCCTGGGGGAGAGCCTTCTCGGCATGACGAACGGTCTTGCCATCGAAGAACGCATGAATCTCAGAGGCGAACCCGCTCGCCGTCCAGAGCATCCCGAGCGTGCGCCGGATCAGCATCGGGGGAAACCTGGAGACGATCGTGTCCCAGCTCTCCAAGAACCTGTCGAGAACGATTCGTTTGGCGTGCTTGTTGGCGATCAGCCTTCCTACGACGAATGGCGCGTTCTGGCTCTTGATACGTCCATCGAGTGCCATCGAGAAGGTTGTGTCCGCGAGTTCCGGATCGGGAAACAGGGGCAGCGAGTTGAGGTACCGCATCTTCTCCTGCGGCGTGTCGGCCTCCCGGTACCTGGCGAAGAAGTCGTCGTAGTCGGCGATGCCGGCATCGGCTGAGACTGCGATGACCGCGGTGGCGATCTCCGGGTCGAGCGAACGGTCGGACAGCCTGGGCAAGAGGTCTGTCGCTACGGCGCGCACACTTTCATCACGGCCGAACCGGCCGAGTGCGGTGAACAGCAGGCCGCGAAGCCGGCGAGTGAGACCACTCTCGCCCTCGACGGGCTCCCAGCCGAGACGCGCCATGGCGGGTCTGAGAAGATCACGCACATAGCCGTCGATCGGCTGATCGAACGTGTGGTAGATCTCGCTGAGGCTCGTGACGATCGCCTCCCAGATAGCATCCTCCGTCTCATCGGAAAAGCGCGTGAGCAAGGTGAGGTAGTCGTCGATTCGCATGTCACCCGCGAGAACACTCGCCCACGCATCATCGACGAGCCCATACCGTTCGAGCGGTTCCAGGTCGTCGAGATGGTCGAGGAGTCGGGTCAGCAGCGCCGATGTGTAGGTGGTGCGGTAGTACCCGTGCCCTCCGGCGTTCGCAAGTACCCACTGCACGTCTTCACCGACATCGATGGTCATTTCCGGGCCCGTCATGACCTCGTCGACGCGCCTTGTTCCGGTCTCGGTCCCGTACGCGATCTTCAGAGGGATCTCCCAGAGGTCGTCGTTCACATCCTGCTGGAACTGGAATCTGCGTTGCGAGAGGACGATGGCGCCTCCGTCGACGCTCACTTGCACCAGCGGATGACCGCCTTTGAAGATCCATGAGTCCATGATCGATCCGACGGGCTGGCCTGAGGTCTGTTCGAGCGCGGCCCACAGGTCACCCGTTTCGGTGTTGGCGAATGCGTGGGACTCGAGGTATGTCTTGACTCCCTTGCGGAACGCCCCTTCGCCGAGGAACTGCTGGAGCATCCGGACCAGAGAGGACCCCTTCTGGTAGGTGAGGAGGTCGAACATTTCGTCAGCCTCGGACGGTGCGATCACGTCGAACTCGACCGGTCGCGTGGAGTCGAGTGCGTCGAGCCCCATCGAGGCACTGCGCGCCGGCGCAAACCCCAGCCAGGTCTTCCATTCGGGCTTCCAGTCGTCCTGGGCGATCATCTCCATGAAGGTCGCGAATGCCTCGTTCAACCAGATGCCGTTCCACCACTTCATTGTGACGTAGTCGCCAAACCACATGTGTGCGAGCTCATGGGCTATGACCTCGGAGACGCGCTGGAGTTCGGTGTCGGAGGCAGTGTTGGGATCGACGAGAAGTGCGTTGTCGCGAAAGGTGACGGCCCCGAGATTCTCCATGGCACCGAAGGCAAAGTCCGGAATCGCGAGCAGATCGAGCTTGTCTCCTTGGTACGGAATCCCGTAGTAGTCGCTCAGCCATTGGAGATAGTGCTCCCCGGCCTCGAGAGCAAACGTCGCCAGCCGTTCCTGTCCTGCCCGGTGAATCACCCGAAGTGGAACCCCTGCAGCCTGGACCGGCCCCGATTCGACGAGTGGTCCTACGACGAACGCAACGAGATAGGTGGACATCTTCGGGGTATCCGAAAAGGTCACCTCAAAGGTGCCGTCACCAAGATCACGCCTGCCGATCTCCTTGCCGTTGGAGACCGCAAGCAGGTGCTCGTCGACGACGAGCCGAATCGAGAACACGGCCTTGTACTCCGGTTCGTCCCAGCACGGGAACGCTCGCCGGGCATCGGTGGCTTCGAACTGGCTGGTTGCGATGACCTGCTCGATACCGTCCTGGTCTTCGAACGTGCTGCGGTAGAAGCCGTGGAGCTTGTCGTTGAGGATGCCGCTGAAGGCGATGGTGAGGGTGTGATCGCCGGCCGGGATCGTCGCGCCGTCCGAGAGACGGACTCGTTCCGTGTCCGACTCGTGGCCGATCACGAGCGGCCGGTTGCCGAGAGTCGCTGTTGCGAGTTCAAGTTCGATCGCGTTGAGGATCAGTTCGTCGGTTGGTTCCATCACGGTCAAAGTGATGGTCTCGGTACCGTCGAAGGTCGCCGCTGCCAGGTCCGGTCGCAGGGTGATGTCGTATCGGGACGGGCGCGCAGTGGTTGGAAGTCGGTAGGGATTCACGTCAGGCTCCTTGATCTCAGCCCCGATGGTACCCGTCGCGCCGGTATGGTTTGGCAGCGGAAAGGAGTCCGAGTGGACGGGATCTTGCGGTGGGGTGCCGACGTCGTCGTCTGGATGCAGCAGGCGAGCCCTTCTCTCGACGGATTCTTCAAAGCATTGACGTTTCTGGGGAGCCAGGAGTTCTACCTCCTGCTTCTCCCCCTCGTGTATTGGTCGGTGGACCGTGTGCTCGGGGTTCGCCTGATGGCGCTGCTGATCTTCTCCGCGCTCATCAACACGGTCGTCAAGGTGATTGCGGGTCAGCCCCGTCCGTATGCATACGACGGTCGGGTGAAGGCGATCGCGACTGAGTCCTCTCACGGATTCCCATCGGCGCATACCCAGAACGCCGCGGCGGTCTGGGGCCTTGTGGCGAGTAGGGTTCGCCGCGGGTGGCTGTGGTCTTTCGCTCTCGCGTTCACCGTCGCCATCGGGGTCTCACGGGTCTACCTCGGTGTGCACTTCCCGACCGACGTGCTCGGTGGTCTCGTCATCGGCGCAGTCGTGCTGTGGCTGTTCCTTCGCGGGCGGCGACCGGTGGAACAGTGGTTCTGTGCGCTACGACTTCCCGTGCAATTGGCACTCGTGGCGGTTGTCCCGCTGGTAGTGCTCGCGTTTCAGCACACGGAGGACGTTGTGACCGGTGTGGGTGCGACGCTCGGAGTCGCGGTGGGCTTCGTACTTGAACGCGATCTGATCGGGTTCGAAACGGCGGGTAGCGTGGTGCACCGGGTGATGCGGTTCGTCATCGGCGGAGTGGTCTTGTTCGGGCTGTGGGCCGGACTGCGAACCCTCTTCGCAGGGGTGGAACCGGCGTTGCTCCTCCGGCTGGTTCGGTATGCGCTGGTTGGCGCTTGGGTGGCCCTCGGCGCTCCGTGGCTGTTTCTCCGAGTCGGGATCGCCGGTCAGAAACCCGCTTGACGGTTCCGCGTCCGCCAGTATTGACGCACGAAGGCGGGCCTTCTGTCCGTCGGTTCCGTGACCTGCTCCAACCATGACGTCAGCATGCTGGAGGCCGTCGCGAACGCCTCCTCGCTGGACGGCGGGTCGGCCAACCAGCGCCGTTCGGTCTCGTCCCGTTCGGAGACGAATGAGTCGTAGAGATCCGGGTCTTTCAGGACCCGACGGTGAAACCGCTCATGCGACCACCACAGCGTGCTCGGATCGAAGGTGCCGGCCGGTGCGGGTCCGACATCGACGGGATGGTTCACCGTGACCGGCTTGAACAGACCGGTGCACGGCGCTGACGTCCCTGTCACCCAGTGGATCGAGCGGCTTGGTGAGAGATCGGCCACCCACGAGGCCACACTCTCCGAACCGGCCGCAAGCCCCCCTGCATGGACACACGGCGCTCCCATCGCACCCGCAAGCAGGCCGTAGGAAGGTTCCGGTCCGTTGTGGTCTCTGAGGACTGCCATCATGTCACCGGCTCCTCTTGCTTCGCCCGCAAGTCGCTGGGTGAGTGGTTGGCGGGTTCGGCATGCCGACACCGTGGTCTTCACGAAGTCGGAGTGTTTCGCGAATCCCGGAATCGTCAACCCGTTGGAGATCGACCGGGCTCCCTCGGTGATGTGTTCCACCTCCCACAGCGATCCTGCCGTCTCGAGAACGTAAGCCTCGGTTGGATCGGCGACGATGAAGCTGTTGTGATAGGTGAAGTCAGGATGCTCGTACCCGCACCCTCCGCCTTGTCCGTGTTGTTCGAGGAGGGCGGTGATCGTCTCGACTGCCGAGTGCGCCGAGTTGGAACGTTCGAGCGCGAGGCGGATCAGGTCCATTCCGGTCAGGCCGGTCTTCTTGTATGGCTGGTCGGTGAAGACGGCCTCATTACCGATGACGACGTTGTGCTCGTTTGCGCCGATTTCGGCGCCCCACATCCAGAAGGGCCTGGAGAGCAGGACGGCGTTCGTCTCGGCCACCTGCGGGATTTCGATGTGGGTGCAGCGGACTGTCGTGTCAGCCGGATGTGAATGTCTCGGGTGCCACTCCAGGACTTGCGCCTCGTTGGGATCGCGGTCCGAGTTCTTGGCGAAGAGTACGCCGCTCGAACGTACGACCACGATCGTGTCACACACGGTCGATCTTATCGGTCTTACTCGACCCTGCACACTTCAAGATGTGCGTAGCTGGGTTTGTACTCGCAACCCGATTGTCGTCACGGTGCGCATTGGTGCGCCGATGTAGTGCGCTTCATCGATTTCAAGGCGACCGAACTCCGGCGCTGCCCCGCCGGTGACGCAGGAAGTATCCTCTCGTCTATGGAGATCCTGGGTATCGATATCGGTGGTTCGGGCATCAAGGGCGCTCCGGTCGATGTCGAAACCGGCGCGCTGATGGCCGATCGTTTCAAGATTCTCACACCGGAGCCGGCAACGCCGGAAGCTGTGGCGCACGTCGTCGGTGAACTCGTACACCACTTCGACTGGCATGGTCCCATTGGGTGCACCTTCCCTGCGGTCGTGCGGCGCGGCGTTGTGTATACGGCGGCAAACGTCGACTCGTCTTGGATCGGGGTCGACGGCCACGACATCTTTGGGAAGGCGACAGGCTTGCCGGTGACGTTGCTCAACGACGCCGACGCGGCCGGCGTTGCCGAAATGCGGTTCGGCGCGGGCAAGGGACGTGACGGAGTCGTCATGCTGCTCACGTTCGGCACCGGCATTGGCAGTGCCCTGTTCGCGAACAGTGTGCTCGTACCCAACACGGAACTCGGTCATCTCGAGTTCCGAGGCGACGAAGCCGAGCACTATGCGGCAGCTCGTATTCGCAAGGAGAAGGGGCTGAGCTGGCACGACTGGGGGCGTCGGGTCGACAAATTCCTGCAGTACATCGATCGCCTGTTCTCGCCGGACCTGATCATCGTCGGTGGCGGGGTGAGTCGGAAGTTCGACAAGTTCGCCCGGGCACTCTCCGACGCTCCCAACGTGGTGCCTGCGGTTCTCGAGAACGAAGCGGGCATCGTCGGAGCTGCTC
>CAZWHZ010000087.1:0-7035 GCA_964633745.1 uncultured Acidimicrobiia bacterium | reverse complement strand
GTGAAAGAAGGGTGATCCCGATGGCGAAGATACCGTCGGTGAACGCAGCGAGGCGGTCGACAGCAAGATGACGAGCAGCGCCGCTGTTGGTGTCCATCAGTCCCTCCGACATCGCTGCTCCTCGCCCGGCGCGAGACTACTTGAGAACCAACCCATCGCCGATTCAATCGAGACAGGAGTTGGCTGCTTGTTGGGGCGATACCAACGTCACCGTGCCAGTCGTGTCACGCGGCACCGGGCCCGTGATCTGATGGACCGTGAGCACGCACTGCCACTCTCCGTCGCCGCGAACGCGGGTTCGAGGAGGATTACTTCTGACCCATCTCACCACAGGACGCGCGGCGCTGATGGTCACATCGGCGATGGTGCGCGTAGAGCTCCGCTGCAGGAACTGGGGTCGAGCCTCGCAAGTACGTACTGTGACCCGACGAGGCACGGTCAGAAAGCGCTCAGACCGGGCCTCCCGGTAGCGGGAGCGGGGATTGAACCCGCGATCTTCCGGATATGGGTTCACCCGAACGAGCGCGACAGCGATCGGAGGGTTCGCTTGCGCTCGCTGCGCACCATCAGGCGCGCGACCGGTCTCATGAGTCGCATCCATCCGGTCAGCTCGGTCTGCGCGACGTGGTGTACAACGGTCCCACCGTGGTTCGCCTCGAGGACATAGTCCATGCGGGCGTCGGCCTTGGCACCGCCAGGCCACCGGAGAGTCTCTCGGAACTCCACCCGCGAAGAGGGGTCCAATTCGGCGACCTCGCCGCGGAACGTACCCATCCGGCTGGAGTCGGCGTACAGCGTACCCAGTCGGATCGGACCGTCCGAGAGCTTCTCTAGCTCGAGGTCGGGGTCCCACCGGGGATGATTCTCGACATGATGAACGGCGTAGAAGTCCCAAACCGTCGCAACGGGACGGCCCACAATCGTCGAAACATCAATCTCCACTGCGCCTCCTCCTTCGAACCTCACCCGAACCTACGCCAAGCCCCACACTATGTGCCGAGGCCCGAAGCCGGTCAATCCAACTGCTTCACGGCCTCAACTGGTCATGACGTCTTGCCGCTTGGTTGCGAGGTGGTCGACGACGTATTTCGCATCGATCTGCATGCCGGACAGTGTTTCTGACCAGAGTGCGTGGAGGAAGAACAACCCGCAGAAGTAGAGGCCCGGTTGGCCGGGAACGATGCCTCGCTCATGCACAGGATGGTCCTGATCGTCCAATGCCGGCAGGTCGATCCAGCTGAATCCGGGGCGGTAGCCAGTGCACCAGATGACGTTTGCGACCTCGAGCACGGTGCCGTCGGCGAGCTCAGGGAACCCGTCCTTGACACCTGCCACGCGGTCGACACGTCGGGTGCCGGCGTTCTCGAGATCGGCCGGCTTCACCCGGACGATTGGCGCCTTAGGGTGCGCCATTAGCTTCGGTCGCACTCTGCGCCCGATCGGTGTGCTCGTGTTGAGTATCTTGACGGCGGCGAAGCGGACGAGGCGCACCCCGACATTGCGACCAAGCCACGGCTCGATGTGGAAGGGAATGACGACTCCCGGGTTCCCCGAGATGTAGGTCGTATGGGTTTTGGTGAGTTCGAGGCCGATGTCGGCGCCAGAGTTGCCGAACCCGACGACGAGGACCGGGCCATCAGTGAGCTGGGAGGGGCGCTTGTACTGGGCCGAATGCATCTGGACGATGTTGGGGTCGAGGTCGGGGGCGAAGTCGGGAACGTGGGGTACCTGGTAGTCGGCCATCGCAATCACCACGTTGGCTGAGCGGAACTCGCGACCGGCGGCCTCGACTACGTAGGTTTCGCCGTCGAAGCTGAGACGTGTCACCCTGGTACTCGAGTGCACGGGGAGATCATTCACCTCTGCATACGTCTCGAGGTATGTCGCGATTTCATCCTTGGAGATGTACTGACCGGCCTTCGCTGGGAACTTCATGCCTGGGAGGCCGTTGTATCTCGCCGGTGTGAACAGGAGGAGTGAGTCCCACCGTTTGCGCCATGCGTCGCCGACTCGTCCGTTGGCGTCGAGGATCACGAAGTCCACGCCGCGTTGGGCCAGTTCGTATCCGACGGTCAGTCCGGTCTGGCCGCCTCCGATGACGATCGTGTCGAAATACTCGGTGCCGGGCCGGCGCTTGTCGGGGCTCATGGCGGATTCCTCTCGTGTGGCGTGCTGCCAAGGTACGCGAACCAGCGCTCTCCCGCATCGCCAGTACTACCCAACTTCCGGCCAAGCTGTCGTGGGTACACCTACCCACCAGCGCGCAGATCAGGCGAGCCCGCTCCTGATTGCATATGCGGTCGCCGCCGACCGGGAGGACACGCCGAGTTTCGTGAAGATATTCGACACGTGACGGTCGACGGTGCGTTCGCTGAGAACCAGGTCTGTCGCGATCGAGCGGTTGGTCGCACCCGATGTCAGCATGCGAAGTACCTCGACCTCCCGGTCACTGAGCCCGTTCGGCCACACCGATCGGGACCGGCGAAGGAGGTCGTCGACCATCCGGACGTCGGGTGTCGCACCAAGCTCGGCGAATGTCGCCCTTGCCGCCTCGAGTTCCAGGTTCGCCGACTCGGTGTCGCCTCGGGCCTGCAGTGAGCGAGCAAGGTCGACCCTGGTGCGTGCGAGCTCGTAGGGAATCGAGAGGTCCTGCCAGATCGTCTTGGCTCGCTTCAGGTGGCCGATGGCCTGGGTGATGCGGTTCTCTGCCAACGCCACCCGGCCTTCGGCGTGGGCCGCCCAGGCGATGTGGGCGTCCGTGTGCGTCGCCTTCGCGGCAGCCGAGAGCTCCTCGGCTCCACGCTTGGCTTCCTGAAACCGGTCTGCTGCGATCGCCACCTCGATGTACCCGGGCAGCAGCTGAACCTGGATGAACAGGTCGGTCGCCTCGGCGCGCGTTTCAGACAGCGAGGTGAACGCCGCTCTCGGATTCCCTCGTGCGAGGCTGAGCAGAGCCAATCCAGGCATCGGATCGCCGCCATTGAGGCTCACCCGGTGGTATGCGGCGTCGGCTGCGTCGAGATCGCCACGCATCCGGTGGATCTCAGCAAGCTGATAGTCGGCCTGGGCTGCGACGCGAAACCGCGCACCGAGCTCGCCCGCACTGCGAGCTTCCTCAGCAGCCTCTTCCCATGCCCCCTGCAATCGAAGGATCTCAGAGCGATGCGCCAGGCACTGGTCGTTGAAAGCAACGAGGTCAGGCTGTTTACCGCACCAGTCGGTCAAAGAGCGCGTCCACTCCGCAGCGCGTCTGATCGCATGGGTTTCATAGCAGCCCTCGAGGACGCTGCAATAGACGATGCCGGTGACCATCGGGGAGAGCCGAGAGCCAGTCACCGAGATCATGACTTCGTCGAGGAGACGGAGCCCCTCGTCGGTCCTCGAGAGCCTGAGAAGTGCCCTGCCCTGGGTTTGGGCTGCAAGGGCAGTGAGGTCGGGGTCGCCGAAGCGTCTGCCGATGTCCGCTGCTTTTGCGCCCACCGCTACGACGGCTTCGAACTCTTTCGCCGCCACATGGCGGAGCATCTTGGGCATGAGCAGGTACCCGCGCTCGACACAGTCCTCAGGAGCGGCGAGTAGGAGTCGCTCGGAGAGCTCCACCCATCCACTGGCCTGGGGGATCTTCCCCCGGCTCGCCAGGTTGGTCGCCAGCCACAGGGCCGTCCTCGCCGCCGGCAGGACCTCGCCCTGCTCGAGGTAGGCGTGATACGCCCGTTCCTGGGTTCCAAGCATCTCTGAGACCTTCCCCAGCATGTACGCGGTCGTTGCGAACAGTGCGAGATCCGACGGCTCGAGCGGTGCTGCCTTGTCGGCGGCATCGAACGCTTCATGAGCCTCAGTCCATGCCCGGTCGGCGTAGGACAACCTGGCTCGATCAAGGAGATTCGCTCGTGAGGAATCGTCGTCAAAAGCCATGGGATCACGCTACACGTTCGAGTATGCAAGGGGTGGCCAACGACCGGCGCGCCGCCGCGAGCGGGTACTCGCCTTCCATGCCGACCGATGTCCGGTCGCACGGAGCATCCGCGGCTCCATCGCCATCACAACGGAACTCGAATACGTCGGAGGAGGAACAACTGTCCGAGATGTGAGGCAAACCGGTAGGCACCCTCGGTCGCTACTCGAACCGGACGCTGCCTACCCTCAGATAGATGAAGGTGTGCTCTCGTGGTCGTCGGGGAAGGACTCGGCGTGGGTGCTACACACGCTACGCGGCGACGGCGAGCGCTGCCCGCTGCAAGGGGTACGGCAACGTCTCCCTGCCGTCGCCGCGGAAGTGGTCGGCCGACCGATATGAAGGAGCGCCTGAGTAGCGTGGTTCAGATGAGCGTTGCCGACAGCCACAATCTGATCCGGGTGACCGGCGCCCGGGTGAACAATCTCAAGAACATCAGCATCGAGCTTCCAAAACGCCGGCTGACGGTGTTCACCGGTGTCTCCGGCTCGGGAAAGAGTTCCCTCGTCTTCGACACGATCGCCGCGGAGTCGCAACGGATGATCAACGAGACCTACAGCACATTCGTGCAGGGCTTCATGCCAACGATGGCACGGCCCGAGGTCGATGTGCTCGAAGGGCTCACCACCGCGATCATCGTCAGCCAAGAACGCATGGGTGGCGATGTCCGGTCCACGGTCGGCACCGCCACCGACGCCAATGCCATGCTGCGCATCCTCTTCAGCAGGCTCGGGCACCCGCACATCGGCTCACCACAAGCGTTCTCGTTCAACGTCCCCTCGGTGCAGGGGAGGGGTGCGATCACCATCAAGGGCAAGACGATCAAGAAGACGTACACCCTGACCGGCGGCATGTGTCCACGTTGCGAGGGCCGGGGCACGGTGTCCGATATCGATCTGACCCAGCTCTATGACGACTCCAAGTCGCTCAACGAGGGGGCGATCACCATCCCCGGCTACAAAGCGGGCGGCTGGAGCGTGCGCTTCTACTCCGAGTCAGGGTTCCTCGACCCGGACAAGCTCATTCGTGACTACACCGAGAAGGAACTGCACGACTTCCTCCACAAGGAGCAGACGAAGGTCAAGATCAACAAGATCAACATGACCTACGAAGGACTGATCCCCAAGATCCAGAAGTCGTTCTTCGCCAAAGACCGGGAGTCGATGCAGCCGCACATCCGTGAGTTCGTCGAGCGAGCGGCCACCTTCACCGCCTGTCCCGAGTGCGACGGCACCCGGCTCAACGACGGTGCCCGGTCCTCCAAGATCCAGGGGATCAACATCGCCGATGCGTGTGCCATGCAGATCAGCGACCTGGGCGACTGGCTGCGCGGTTTGGATGAACCCTCGGTGGCGCCACTGCTGGCGTCGCTGCAGCACACGCTCGACTCGTTCGTGGAGATCGGACTCGGCTACCTCTCACTGGACAGGGCATCGGGAACGCTGTCCGGTGGCGAGGCGCAGCGAACCAAGATGATCAGACACCTCGGATCCTCGCTCACCGACGTCACCTACGTATTCGACGAGCCCACCATCGGCCTGCACCCCCACGACATCCAACGGATGAACGATCTGCTGGTGCAGCTGCGCGACAAGGGGAACACCGTGCTGGTCGTCGAGCACAAACCAGAGGTGATCGACATCGCCGACCATGTCGTCGATCTCGGCCCTGGCGCCGGCACGGCCGGAGGCAATGTGGTGTTCGAAGGGAGCGTCGGAGAGCTGCGAACCAGCGACACGATCACCGGGCGGCACCTGGACGACCGGGCCAAGCTGAAGCCGTTCGTGAGGACACCGTCTGACATGCTGGAGGTGCGCGGCGCCAATCTCCACAACCTGCAGGACGTCGACGTCGACATACCGCTCGGCGTGCTCGTGGTTGTGACCGGCGTGGCGGGGTCCGGGAAGAGCTCACTGATCCACGGCTCGGTGTCGGACCGGGACGGGGTGGTGGCATTCGATCAGACCCCGATCCGCGGCTCGCGGCGCAGCAACCCGGCGACGTACACCGGGATGCTCGACTCCATTCGAAAGGAGTTCGCCAAGGCGAACGGTGTCAAACCGGGCCTGTTCAGCCCCAACTCCGATGGCGCCTGCCCGACCTGCAACGGTGCCGGCGTCATCTACACCGAACTGGGGTTCATGGACACCGTCACCACCACCTGCGAAGAGTGCGAGGGGAAACGGTTCGAACCTTCGGTGCTGGAGTACACACTCGGCGGGCGAGACATCAGCGAAGTGCTCGCCATGCCGGTCGCCGAGGCACTGGAGTTCTTCGGCAGGGGGGAAGCGACAATCCCGGCTGCCCGCAAGATCCTCGAGCGACTGTCCGATGTGGGACTTGGCTACCTGAGCCTCGGCCAGCCGTTGACGACCCTCTCCGGCGGCGAACGCCAGCGTCTCAAGCTGGCCATCCAGATGGCGGAGAAGGGCGGTATCTACGTGCTCGACGAGCCGACCAGCGGGCTTCATCTCGCCGACGTCGACCACCTGCTCGGCCTTCTCGACCAGCTCGTGGACTCCGGGAAGTCGGTCATCGTGATCGAGCACCACCAGGCGGTGATGGCTCACGCCGATTGGATCATCGACCTCGGTCCCGGGGCCGGCCACGACGGCGGAAGGGTCGTGTTCGAAGGTACTCCTGCCGACCTCGTTGCTGCCCGTTCGACCCTCACCGGCCGGCACCTCGCCGAGTACGTGGACTAGGCGCTCGTCGCAGGCCCGTCACCTCACCACGGGCCGAGGCATGTGACAGTGTCGTCGTCCAGATCGACGAGGTACCTCAGTCGAAAGCAAAGCCGTTCGCTCCCAACGACCGCAAGGACGTTCCATTCCGAGTCGCCGACCAGCCGAAGAACCCAGGAGACGGCACGCATCATTGCCGATGGTGCGGGAAGGTGCGGAGGCAGGGAGGCGTGTCCTAGACGTGGACGACGATCGACACTGCGATGTAATGGACAGTGAACGCAGCGATCGTGAAAGCGTGAAACGCTTCGTGGAATCCAAACCACTCCGGCGACAGATCAGGGCGCTTGGTGGCATATACAACAGCGCCAATCGTGTACAGGACGCCACCGATGA
>CAZWHZ010000086.1:0-7037 GCA_964633745.1 uncultured Acidimicrobiia bacterium | reverse complement strand
TAGAGCACTCGCCCGATGGTCTTCGTGGTGTTCCGGGGGGTGTTCCGGCTGATGATGTCCGACCGAGGTTGGCGCACCGAGGTCTTGTGGCGATTGAGGTCGCGCTTCTACCGACTACTCACAACCGATAACCGAAAACTGGGCGGCACAATCCGCCCTACAGCACCAGGAGTGCGACCGTTCCGATCACGAAGCAGTAGATCGCGAAGGGTGCGAGGCCGCGTTTTACGAGGATGCGAATCAGGAAGGCGATCGCGAAATAGCCGGTCACTGCCGCCACGGCCATCGCAACCCACACGCTCGATGTGAGGCCTCCGGTGCCGGAGAGGTCGACGGCCTCCAGGAGGCCTCCACCCAGGATCGCCGGGATGGCGAGCAGGAACGAGAACCGCGCTGCGTTCTCAGGTTCGAAACCACGCCCGAGACCGGCGGTGATGGTCATACCGGATCGGGACACGCCCGGGAGGATCGCAAGCGCCTGTGCGAGCCCGATGAGCAACGCGCCGAGCGGCGTCTCGTCGTTGATGGTCTTGGCTCGACGAACGATGAACTGTGAGGCGAGAAGGATCACGCCGGTGCCGAGAAGTGCTATCGCGACGAGCGTCGAGGAACTCTGGAACGCCTCGACCTGGTTCTTGAACACGAGTCCTAGACCGGCGGGGATCGTGCCGATGATCAACAGGATCCACAGGTGTCGCGCCTGCTGGTCGAATCGGAACAGCCCGATGACGTCCTTGCGGTAGTAGGCGAGGACCGCGATCAGCGTGCCGAGATGAAGCACCGCCGTCGTTGCCAGGTCGGGGGGAGTCAAGTGGAGGAGATCGGGGACGAGCACGAGGTGGCCGCTCGAAGAGACGGGCAGGAATTCGGTGAGTCCCTGGACGAGACCCCAGATGATGGACTGAAGCACGAGCGAGGATGGTAGCCAAGTGGGCTCGCTGAGCGAGCCGTCTTCAGTTCTCGGTTCTCGGTTGTCGGTAGGACCCTCGCCCTACGGTCTCGCGGTGGTTCCGGCCGCGTTCTGGCTGTCCGCTGTCAGCTGTCCACTGTCAGCTTTCAGGGCGTCGGTCCCACCAGGACACTGATGGCACCCTCAGCGGTTGCCGCCGCGACCGCGACCGCCGAATCGGCCGGCACGGCCACGAGGCCGATGGGGTCCTGGTAGGCGAGCGGGTCGGCAGGTGGGGGAGGTTCGATCACGATTCCCGGAAAGGCGCGAGGCGCAACACCGGTGACGACGAGTTGGACCTGCTGGCCGGGCACGACATCTTCGGGCAGGCTTGTCGACAGCGCCCACCATCCCTCTGGGATGGAGGGGCGATCATCCGAAACGGCCGATGGAGTGATCGGTTCGCCGCGTGCAATCGAGAGGCGAACGGTGCCTTCCAGTGACGGCGGTGCCGGGAGCAGTCCGCTCGGGACACTTCGCCATTCGATCGACGTCGATTCGATCGGGGACCCGGCCACAAGATCGGTGTTCGCGAACGGGTACGGAATCGTGGTGGCCGGCCGTAGGTCGATCCACGTTGCGATGATGACGAGGAGTGCGGCTCCAGCCCGGCGAAGGTACGGCGGCCGCGTGAACCAGTACACGCGAAGAACGTACCGTAAGGTCGATGTAGTTGGAAGGGTGTCGATCAGCCGGTGGCGCCGGAGAGTGCGGTTTGGCACACGCAGTGTCGGGGTGCAGCTTCAGCGAGGGGGATCAGGCTCCGGACCGCCTCCTTGAGCGTTCCCAACGTCTCATCGAACAGACGCATGACCTCTGCGTGCGTGACCGCCGGTGTCTCTCCCTCGACACCCACGTCGTAGTCGGTGACGACGGCGATGTTCACAAAGCACATCTCGAGTTCCCTCGCGAGTGGCGCTTCAGGGAACTGGGTCATGTTGACCAGATGCCAGCCGTTCGACGCAAACCAGCGGCTCTCCGCTCTCGTTGAGAAGCGGGGGCCCTGGATGATGACGTTGGTGCCACCATCGTGTACGGTCGCGCCGGCTTCACGTGCAGCCTGGAGTGCGAGTGGACGCAGTTCCGAGCAGTACGGATCCGCGAATGAAATGTGGGCGGTCTCCGGTCCGTCGAAGAACGTCGAGGCCCTGCCCCATGTGCGGTCGACGAGCTGATCCGCGATCACCAGGTGACCCGGCTCGTACTCTTGGACGAGGCTTCCCGTCGCGCACGGAGCGATGATCCGGTCGACTCCGAGCTGCTTCATGCCCCATGCGTTCGCTCGGTAGTTGACCTTGTGCGGCGGGAACTGGTGGCGTTCACCATGGCGCGGCAGGAACGCAACCTCGACCCCGTCCATGGTGCCCACTGTGTAGGGGGCTGATGGTTCGCCATAGGGCGTGTCGATGAGCTCTCTCCTGGCATCGTCGAGGAACTCGTAGAAGCCCGTGCCGCCGAATACGCCGATCATTCTTCGCCTTTCTTCGCTGAATCCGTCACGTAGAAGCCGGAGCCCTTGAAGATGATCCCCGCAGGATGAAACACCTTCTGGAGTTCGCCCCCGCACTCCTCGTGGGTGCGAAGGGGCTTCTCGGAGAAGGACTGGGAAACATCGAAACGCTTCCCGCATCGCTTGCAGACGTACTCGTAGGTGGGCATGGCAGAAGCCAGATGATATCGGAGGTCTGGCGGATGTCGACCGATCACTCTCACCGGCGGCCTCGAGAAGCCGTCCGTCGGTACACTCTGTGGCCATGGGAGTTCTCGTTGTCGTGGGCGCGTACCTCTTGGGAAGTGTCGATTTCGCCGTCGTGATCGCCAAGGCCAGGGGCGTCGACATCTACTCGCATGGGAGTGGCAACCCGGGTGCGTCGAACGTGTTTCGCTCGATTGGCAAAGCTGCCGGGATCTCGGTGCTGGTGCTCGACTTGCTCAAGGGTCTCGTGGCGACGCTCGTAGGCGTTGCTCTTGGCGGGCCCGCCCTCGGCGCGGCGGCAGGGCTCGCGGCAGTGGTTGGCCACTGCTATCCCGTGTTTCATGGGTTCCGAGGAGGCAAGGGGGCCGCGACGTTCGCCGGATTGCTGTTCGGTCTCTACCCGCTGAGTGCGGCCGTTCTCCTCGTGATCTTCATGGCACTGGTGGCGTTGACCCGCATTGCCTCGATTGGGACCATCGTCGTTGCCCTTGCCGCCATTCCCGCCGCGATGGTGCAAGGCGCCCGAGGCTGGGTGCTCGTGTGGCTTGCGGCCGGCGTGGTACTCCTGGTGTACCGTCACCGCGGGAACATCGGCAGACTCTTCAAGGGGACGGAGCGCAAGGTGGTGGGCGAATGATCGATCTCGCAGTCATTCCCGCCGCGGGCAGAGGTACGCGGATGCGGCACGCGACCAGGGTGGTCCCGAAAGCGTTCCTTCCGATCGTTGATCGACCGGCTGTTCAGTACGGCGTTGAGGAAGCAGCCCGAGCGGGTGCGACCGAGGTCATCATCGTCGTCGATCCTGGCGTGGCGTCACTGGTCGAGTCGCACTTCTCGAGTCCACTGCCGGGCCTCGCCCACGTCAAGGTGTCGTCGGTGACGCAACCGGCGCCGCTGGGATTGGGGGATGCGGTCCTCTCGGCGAGGACCGCAGTGGACGGGCGGCCGTTCTTCTGTTTGCTCGCCGACAACATTCCTCGTGTCGACGTGCTCGACAGGATGGCCGCCGCGTACGACGAGACCTCGATTGTGTCACTGCGTGAGCTCGACGACGACTTCTTGGGTCGCTACGGCGTCATCGTGCCCGGCGACTGGAGAACCGATGAGGTGGTCGAGGTGCGGGGAGCGGTGGAGAAGCCGGGCGTCGAGATGGCGCCCTCCCGACTGGGCCTGATCGGGCGCTACCTGTTCACCCCAGAAGTATTCGACGTGTTGGAGAACCTCGAAGCTGGTGTCGGGGGAGAAATCCAGTTGACCGACGCGATCGATCAACTTGGTCGAAATGGGCGGTGCCAGGGGATGATCTCGCCCGAAGATCTTCTCGACGTTGGGAACCCGGCAGGTTTGCTCGTGGCCACGACCGTTTTGGGACTCGCACATGAGGAGTTCGGGAACGAGTACCGGAGGTTTCTGGAAGGACTGTGGGAGAAGTGAAACCCCGTGTCGAGGCGCAGCGGGAAGTGCTGGCGTCCGTAGCTCCGTTGCGTTCGGAGCGGGTGCGGCTGGGAGACGCGCTCGGACGCGTGCTTGCAGAACCAGTTGTCGCTCCTCACGACGTTCCCCCGTTCGCGAACTCGGCGATGGACGGTTTCGCCGTCAGGGCGGCCGATCTCACGGCCGTGCCGGTGGACCTCGAGGTGGTGGAAGACGTGCCCGCCGGCAGCGTGCCGACCCGGGAGGTGATGCCGGGTACGGCGGTTCGGATCATGACCGGCGCACCGATGCCGGCCGGTGCGGACACCGTGGTCGAAGTCGAGGTTACCTCGACGTCGGACGGGACAGTCACGATCAACTCTGCGCGACCACCCGGGATGCATGTGCGTCCTGTGGGAGGAGATGTGCCGATGGGGGCTCAGGTCTTCTCGCCCGGAGTGCGGCTGAACGCAGCCATGCTCGGGGTGCTCGCATCGCTGGGCGTCGTTGATCCCATGGTTGGTCGGAGGCCGGTGGTCGCGATCATCTCGACAGGAGACGAACTTCTCCCACCGGACGCGCCTGTTCCCCCCAAAGGCAAGATTCGCGATTCGAACACGACCACGTTGCATGCGGTGCTGTCGGGGCTCGCAGAGGAGATCATCGACTTCGGCATCATCGGTGACAGAGCCGACCCGCTGCGCTCCGCGTTTCGCGAGGCGGCCGATCGCGCCGACATGGTGATCACCACGGGCGGTGTGTCGATGGGGGAGTACGACCTGGTGAAGGCGGTGCTCAACGAACTCGGCGGTGTTTCGTTCTGGAAGGTTGCCCAGCAGCCCGGCAAGCCCTTTGCATTCGGACAGATCGCCGGCACGCCACTGTTCGGACTACCCGGCAACCCTGTGTCGGTGATGGTGTCGTTCGAGCAGTTCGTGAGGCCCTCGTTGCTGCACATGGCGGGGGCGACGGCGCTCTTTCGTTCCCAGGTGCATGGCCGATTGGTGCAGGCCGTCTCGACAAACCCCGAGAAGGACGTGTTCCTTCGTGTTCGGGTGGACGAGGATGAAGGGGGGCTGCGCGCGACGCTCTCTGGTGGTCAGTCGTCCAATGTGCTGTCGGCGATGGCGTCCGCCGACGGGTTCGCCCTGATTCCGGTGGGTGTCGGCGACCTGGACGCCGGCGATGCAGTGCTTCTCGAGATGTTCAGTTGGCCGGAGACCAGACCGAGAGAGGTGATCGATGTCTGAGGACCTCACACACCTGAACGAGAAGGGTCAGGTCCACATGGTGGACGTTGGCGGCAAGGAGCCCACCGATCGGGTGGCGGTCGCAGAGGGGATCGTTCGCATGTCGCCTGATACCGCCGAGATCCTCTTCGGTGGCGATCTCCCGAAGGGAGATGCGCTCGCTGCCGCGCGACTTGCGGGGATCATGGGGGCCAAACGCACGTCCGAGCTGATCCCGCTGTGCCACCCGCTGGCGTTGTCGGCCGTCTCTGTCGACGTCGTCGCTCATCCCGATGGCGCGAGGGTCGAGGCTACGGTCCGCACGACTGACCGGACGGGCGTGGAGATGGAGGCGATGACAGCAGTCTCTGTCGCAGCGCTGACGCTGTACGACATGGTGAAGGGCGTCGAACGTGGCGTAGAGATCACCGGCATCAGGTTGCTGTCGAAGTCGGGGGGAAGGTCGGGGGAGTGGACGCGATGAGGGCCCTCGTTGTGACCGTGAGCGACAGGGTGAGCCGTGGCGAGGCAGAGGATCGTTCCGGTCCGGCGGCCGTTGCACGTCTCGAAGCGCTCGGTTTCTCCGTGACGGCACGGGTGGTCCCGGACGGGGTCGATTCCGTACGTGGAGCGCTGACGGAAGGGATCGATGCCGGTTTCGACCTGGTGGTGACTTCGGGCGGCACGGGGATGGGCCCGCGAGACCTGACTCCGGAGGCCACGCAGTCGGTGATCGAACGTCCGGCGCCCGGCATTCCTGAGGCGATGAGGGCTGCGACGTTCGGGGTCAACCCCTTTGGGATGCTCTCTCGCGGGACGGCGGGTATCGCCGGATCGACCCTCATCATCAACCTGCCGGGTTCGGTTGGCGGCGTCACGGAGTCGCTCGAGGTGATCGAACCGGCGATTGGTCACGCGATCGACCTGCTTCGCGGGGAGCGGGCCGGACACTGAACTCGTCGGGAAGTTGTCGGAGCGTACGCTCCGACCTAATCTCCGCCTCACTACGGGTGGAGGACCGTGACCGAATCGACTGCAATTGTGGTGCCGATGCTGGCAGACATCGTCGACACCGTTCCCATCATTGTGATCTTCGTGCTGGCGGGCGTATGGGCCGCCTTTCTCTTGCCGTCGGTGTTTACGGGTCGAGGGGATCGCCCGACCGAGTCGGCGCGCGAGTTCACACAGTTGTCGGCTCGATTGTCTGCAGCCGGCTCGGCCACCACCATCGAGCCGATGTTGACCCGCCGCCGGGTTCTCGCACGGAGGCGACGCGCGCTGTTCCTGCTCTCGACGCTCGCAGTCGGGACGCTCACCGCCGCGATCTTGAAGAGTTCGGCGATGCTTCTGGTCGCATTCATCGCCATTGCCGGTGTGATCGCCTGGTATCTGGCGATGCTCGTTCAGATCCGACAACGACGTGAAGCGGCGTTCGTTGTCGACTTGCGCGAGGAAGAGCAACAGCACGATCCGCAAGTACGGATCGTGGCCCAGAACTAGATGGATTCAAGTCTCGAAGCCATCGAGTCAACCGCCCGTGCCGAGTTCGACGCGAAGTTCGCAGCTCGCGAGCGAGGGTTGTCCGTGTCCCGCAAGGTGATCCGATCGTCGGCCAATGCGATTCGCGCCTTCCATCGAGGCGAGATGGAGGACTCGCTTCGGCTCATGGACGACGCCGGTGTCCTGCTGCGTGAAGCGGTTGGGATTCTCGAAGACCACCCTGATGTGCTGTTTGCCGGCTTCGTCGAGG